>JBDHFS010000057.1:0-13757 GCA_039590285.1 Gemmatimonadota bacterium | reverse complement strand
CGTCCGTCGGAGACCAGGTGGTGCTGTCCGCGGAGACCCTCGAGACGGACGCGGATCTGATGGAGGCGCGGCTCGCCGCGGAGGACTGGGAGGGCGCGACAGGACTGGTGCAGGCAGCGGAAGTCGATGGTGCCCTCGGTGTGCAGGCCAGGCTCAGGATCGTGGCGACCTCCGGCGACCAGGAGATGGTGTGCTCCCGCGCGGCCGACATCTCGCGCCTGTGGGTGGACCCCGACGATGACCTGACACCGCTGGTGAAGGAGAACGAAGATCGCCTGGCGGCCTGCCCACCATGATCACTCTCCGCACCCTCGGACCGATCGAGGTTTCTGTCGACGGAGAACCCGCACCGCGGGAGCTCCTGTGGCGAAAGAACCTCGCCCTGCTGCTGTACCTGGCGCGCTCGCCCGAGCGCCGACGGTCACGCGAGCACCTGGTGGGAGTGTTCTGGGGTGACAAGCCGGACTCCTCCGCCAGACACTCCCTCAACGAAGCGCTGAGGGTGATTCGGAAGTCGGGTGCGTCCGTCGGAGACCAGGTGGTGCTGTCCGCGGAGACCCTCGAGACGGACGCGGATCTGATGGAGGCGCGGCTCGCCGCGGAGGACTGGGAGGGCGCGACAGGACTGGTGCAGGGTACCTTCCTCGAAGGGTTCACGGTGTCCGACAGCTCCGCGTTCGAGAACTGGCTGGCCTCCGAGCGCCTGTACTGGACCGACCGCACGGGCGAGAGCATGCGCCGGTACGCCGAGTCTCGTCTTGCGCGCGGGGACGCCGTTGCGGCTCAGGAGGCCGCAGGACGGGCACTCGGACTGGACCCCTTCTCGGATGCGGCCGTGCGCCTCGCGATGTTGGCCGCCGCCATCCGGGGGGAGCGGGCCGGAGGGCTCGCGATCTACGACTCTTATGCGGCGCGACTCGCCGAAGACCTGGGTCTGGAGCCGGATCCGGAGACGGAAGCGCTCGCCGACCGGATCCGCAACGAACGGGAATGGCGGTTGCCCGAGGGCGTGGCCGATTCCGAGCGTTGGGCCCGCCGTATTCCCCTGGTCGGCCGCGAGCGGGAGCTGGAAGCGGCCGTGGATGCCGTGTTCGGAGCGTTTCGGGACGGCGCGGCGGCGGTCGTGATCGTGGGCGGCGACTCCGGGTGCGGGAAGACGCGACTTGGAGAGGAGATCGCGGCGCGGGCGCGCCTGGAAGGAGCGGTCGTCTCGCACATCAGGGCCGTACCGTCGGACCGGGAGATGCCGTGGAGCGGCCTCTCCGGTCTCGCGCACGGCGGCCTGCTCGAGGCCACGGGAGCCATCAAGGCGCCCCCTGAAGCGCTCGCGTTCGCCCTTGCCGGGGCCGGCGATCCGGACGAGCGGCTCGTCAACCTGTCTTCCGGTGTGCCTCCGGCTCCCGCGGCCCTCGCTCTCACCCAGCTTGTTCGGGCGGTCGGCTCGATGGAGCCGATCCTCTTGTGGATCGACGGAGCCGACCACCTGGATCCCGAGTCGGCCGAATCGCTCCAGGGGATGCTTCGAGACACGACCGACGTGCCCTGCGCCTTCCTCCTCACGGCGACCTCGGTTCCTCCGCGCCCGGAGCTGGACGAGCTCCAGGCCCGGGTCGGCCGCGATCTTCCCGGGGCCGCGCTGACCCTCGGACCCCTGGACGCGAACGGACTGCGGGAGCTCGCCGGCCACGTTCTTCCGGACCTGGACGACGAGGCGACGGACAGGCTCGGTCGCCGCATCGAAGTCGACTCCGCGGGCTCGCCGCTCCTGGCACTCGAGCTTCTCAGCGCCGTGCGCCTCGGGCTCGAGCTGGAGGAGGTGGGTGGCGTCTGGCCGCAGCCGTTCCAGACCATGGAGCAGACCTATCCCGGGGACCTCCCCGACTCTGTCGTCGCCGCCATCCGGATCGGCTTTCGCCGTCTCGGGCGATCGGCCCAGAAGGTGCTGGCGGCGGCGTCCGTTCTGGATGAACGGTGCGACTCGCCGGCTCTCTCGGCCGCGACGGGCCTCGAGGGTGACGAGCTGGACGAGGCCCTGGATGAGCTCGAGTGGAACCGGTGGCTCGTCGCCGAGTCCAGGGGCTACGCCTTCGTCGCACGCATCGTGCGCGAGGTGATCGCCCGGGACATGCTGACTCCCGGGCAGCGCCGCAGGATCCTCGAGGCCGTGTCCCCGCCAGGCTGACAGGGGCTCTTCCCGCCGCATGCGCAGCCCTCTCCCGTCAGCGCATGTTCCGTGTTTTCAACGGTCTTGATTCACCATCCCCTCCCGCTTGATCCGCGCTTGACCCCCTGTCGGGATTCTGAACGTGAGACAGACAACCACCGCCTCG
This sequence comes from Gemmatimonadota bacterium, assembly GCA_039590285.1. GTDB lineage: Bacteria > Gemmatimonadota > Gemmatimonadetes > Palauibacterales > Palauibacteraceae > Benthicola. The sequence continues at coordinate 11,427 of JBDHFS010000057.1, read as the reverse complement.
CGGAGACAGGGAGAAAGAAATGAAGAAGATCATCGGCCTGACCATCGCGCTCGTGGCGTTCGGCGCGTGTGACGACGAGCTCACGGGTCCGACTTCGGGCGCCCAGTTTCAGGCACGGCGAACCGGCCAGGAGCAGATCGTGGTGATGACGCAGAACGTGTTCGTGGGCGCCGCGATCGAGAACGTGTTCGACGTCGAGAGCCAGGAGCAGATTCCCTTGAAGGCCGCGGAAATGTGGGCCGCCGTGCAGAACACCGACTTCGCGGGCCGGGCGGACGCGTTCGCGGACGACGTAGCTCGCTTCCATCCCCACCTGATCGGCCTTCAGGAGGTGACGACGTTCTACAAGCAGACGCCCTCGGATTACGACCTGGAGACGCTGAGTATCGGCGACCCCGCGGTCACTCCGGCTCTCGACTTTCTGGAGCTCTACGAATCCGCCCTCGCCGCGCGCGGACTCGACTACGACGTCGTGGCCGTGGCTCCTCACTTCACGGCGGAGGTGCCGATCGTGGACTTCCCCGACGCTTGCAGCGCCGAGAACCCGTTCTGCCTGAGCGACATGCGTATTCAGGACTTCGACGTCATCCTGGCGCGCGAGGACGTCCAGCTCGATGGGTCGTCCGTGGTGGAGAGCAACTTCCCGGATTACCTGGTCTTCGAGATGCCTCCGTTCGGACTTCCCCTGCCACGCGGTTGGGCGTCGGTCGACGCCTCCGTCGCCGGAATCGACTTCCGGTTCGCCGTGACGCACCTGGAGCCGCCGGATCAGGGCGGTGTGCTGGTACCGCAGCTCGCGGCGCTGCAGCAGGCACAGGCGGACTACTTGCGGACCGAGCTGACGGCGGACGGGAAGCCGGTCATCCTCGTGGGCGACATGAACACCGACGCCTACGGCGCTTCCACCGGTACCTACGAGGATTTCATACTCGCGGGCTGGACGGATGCCTGGGGCAACAAGATTCACGGGTACACCTGCTGCCAGACGGAGGACCTGCTCACCTGGCCGTCGATCCTGGACCGCAGGGTGGACCTGATCCTCACGTACGGCGACTTCGGTCTCGAGAGCCGCGGCTTTGAGGGCGGTCTGCAGGCGTGGATCGTCGGGAACAAGGGGTCCGACCGGACGGCCGAGGGATTGTGGCCTTCGGATCACGCCGGCGTCGTGGCGGCGCTTCGCCCGCACCCCAACCGTTAGACTGGTAGCCGCACCCGCCATTCCGTGAGGGGCGGCCCCGAAGGGTCGCCCCTCACTTCCATCGCCTCCGCCCCCGCCCGCTTGTCCCGGACCCCACTTCGGGACAACCTTGAGAGGGCCCCCGAAACCTTCCCGTGCAAGGAGCGCTTCATGTTCGCCGTCGTGGGAGCGACCGGAAACACCGGTCGAGTGGTGGTGGAGGAGCTGCTGGCCGCCGGGCACGCGGTCCGGGCGATCGGAAGAAGCGAGGAACGACTCGGGCCCCTCACGGAGCACGGAGCGGAGCCCTTCGTCGCTGACGTGTCGGATCCCGAGGCCGTCGCGAGCGCCTGCGATGGCGTGGGAGGGATCTACTGCATGATCCCCCCGCGGTTCGATGTGGACATTCGGGGATGGCAGACCGAGGTCGGGACCGCTCTGGCGACCGGGATCGGAGCGGCCGGCGTCCCTTACGTGGTGAACCTGTCCAGCGTGGGGGCGCAGCACCACCGCGGCACCGGGCCCATCGCGGGCCTCCGGGAGCACGAGGATCGGCTGAACGAGCTGACCGAGGCGAACGTGCTGCACCTGCGCCCGGCGTACTTCATGGAGAACCACTTCATGGCCCTGGAAGGCATTCGGGCCATGGGCGTGCTCGGAACGCCCCTGCGAGAAGACCTGGCGCTGCCGATGATCGCCACGCGCGATATCGGCCAGGTGGCGGCCCGCCGGCTCGCCGCGCTCGACTTCGAAGGCCATCACACGCAGGAGTTGCTCGGGCCGCGGGACTACACGATGCCCGAGGTCGCCGGGATCATCGGTGTGGCGCTCTCGATGCCGGACCTCGCCTACACACGGATTCCCGATGAGGCCGTGGAGGGCGCGATGACCGGGATGGGAATCCACCCGTCCACGATCGCGACGTTCCTCGAAATGCACCGGGGCATCAACGACGGACTCGTCGTTGCGGTGGAGACGCGCTCACGCGCGAACACGACACCCACGACGCTGGAGGACTTGGGGCCTGCGTTTACGGCGGCGTTCGGTACCTGAGACGAGGAGCGTCGGTCAGGCCGGGCCGAAGCGTCCGGCCTGGAACGCGTCGAGCGGGATCGAGGCCACTCCGTCGATCACCAGCTCGGCGATCAGCCGGCCGGAGACGGGCCCCAGCGTCAGTCCCAGCATCGCGTGTCCGGTGGCCACGTAGGCTCCCAGGTAACCGGGCACGCGGCCGATGACCGGAAGCCCGTCAGGGGTGCACGGCCGGACTCCGTACCACTCGGAAATGGGATCCGTGAGATCGAAGCCCTCGAAGTATCGCCGGGCGGCGGCCTCGAGCTGGTCCAGGCGGTCGCGCCGTATGTCCAGGTTGCGTCCAGAGAACTCGAGCGTTCCGGCCAGGCGGACGACATCCCCCATCGGCGAGCAGAACACGGCGCGCTCGCCGAGTAGACACGGAACGGTCAGGTCCCGAGAACCGGGCGACGCCGGGTCCCGATCGGAGTGGTAGCCCTTGGCCGGCTGAATCGGCAGGGGGCAGCCCAGGGCCTCCATGAGCTCGGGACTGTAGGCCCCCGTCGCAAGGACCACAGCTTCCGCCCGGACCTCCTCGCCCGATGCCGTACGCACACCCAGCACGCGGCCTCGTTCGCTCGCGATCGCGCTCACCGGCGTCCGGGTCCGGATCGTGGCTCCGCGCCGGACCGCACGGTCCGCCATTTCGAGCACGAGGCGGTACGGGTTCACGATCATTCCCTCGTCGTGATACCAGCCTCCCCGAACGCCGGAAGCCAACAGCGGCTCCCGCTCGCGAAGGGCTTCGCCGTCCATGTATTCCGGAGCGAAGCCGTAACGTGCCACCACCTCGGCCTCTTCGCGGCCGGAGGCGAGCCCCGCCCGGGTGTCGAACACCTCCAGGTAGCCCGAGCGCCGGTATCCACAATCCAGGGCTTCTCCCGCCACCAGCTCCTCGAACAGGCTGGATGTCTGGAGCCCGAGCGGGGAGAGAGACGCCATGCTGTGCTCGACGTGCGATTCGGTACAATGGCGCCGGAACGTCCACAACCAGCGAAACAGGGAAGCATCCCATCGGGGCCGGAGGTAGAGCGGGCTCAGGGGGTCCGACATCGAGCGCAGTGCCTGCGCGACCCTGCCCGGGCGGTTGATCGGCGGGTGACCCGGCGAGATGAGGCCGGCGTTTCCGAACGAAGCGGCCATCCCGATTTCGTCGCGCTCGAGAAGCGTGACGGAGGCGCCGCGGAGGGCAAGGAAATAAGCGCAGCACACTCCGATCACGCCGCCGCCGACCACGACGGCGTGGAGCTCGGATCCGGCCGGGCCCGATCCGTCCTGCACGCTCATGATCCCTCCGAAGCGGTTGGGGTCCCGCCACCGGGCGGATTACCGACGTTCACGTCGGCTGTTCAACTTAGGGAGACCAGTGAAACACGGCGACCGGTCCCGGAAGTCCTCTGCGGCGGTGTCTCGCCCGCGTCTTTCGCTCCGAACCGTGTGACTCGAACCCTTCCCGCTTATATTCGAGACGTGGCCCCGGCGGCCGCACACCCACCCAATTTCTGCCGAGGGGAGGAGGCGTATGGCGCATACCTGGGAAGAGCTTCACAAGACGCCCGTGAAGAGGCTTCGGGAGATCGCCGAGGGGCTCGGAGATCACGACGAGCTGCATGGCTATTCCACGATGCACAAGGAGAATCTCGTCCCGGCGCTGTGCCACGTGCTGGGGATCGAAGACCACGCGCACCACGAGGTCGTGGGGGTCGACAAGACGGCCATCAAGGCGCGGATCCGAGAGCTCAAGTCACAGCGGGACGAGGCCCTGGCGGCGAGGGACTCGGTTCAGCTGAAGCGCGTTCGCCGCAAGATCCATCGCCTGAAGAGACAGCTACACAAGGCGACCGTCTAGCAGCAGCCACCACACGATCGTTGCGGCCAGACGGTATGTGGAGAGGGACCCGGATCGCCGGGTCCCTCCCTCGCATCCAGGTCCCGTCAACCGCCCAGGAACACCGAGATGCCGAAGATGGCCGCGAGGATGTTGCGGGTGTTGAAGTCGTCATTCTCGAACGCCCGCGTGTACGAGGCGGCGATCCTCCCTCCCACTCTGTCGGAGATCGGGAGCTTGGCCCCGAGGTCCAGCGAGGCTCCGAACTGCGTATTGCTCTCCTCGCCGAAATCGAACAGCGTGAACGTGCCTCCGAAGGCCAGGTAGACCCGGGTCACGCTTGGATCCGCGGTGAAGTGGTACAGGAGCTTTGTGGCGAACGCCCAGCTCCAGATCGTCTCACCGTCGCCCGAAAGGAGGGAGAGGGACGTCGCCGGCTCGAGCGAGACCGCGTCGCTGAGAAAGAACCCCAGGCGGAACGCTCCCTGCGGTCCGTACAGGTTCTCCGTTGTGCCACCGCCCGGCAGCATGATGGAGAAGATCTCGGACTCGGTCTCGTAAGCGACCGCCATGTCCACGCCGAGCTCCGTGACCCCTTTCTGGGCCACGGCGCTGCCCGCCGACGCGACGACCAGGGCCGTGAGAATGGGAATGACTCTGACACAACGCATGGTACGCCTCCCGGATTGAGGTACAGGGCGACCCGGGCCGCACGTAAGCGGCCCCCGGGGCGCCCTGTAGAATCCTGACCGGGGGAGATCAAGCGACGGTCAAGCGCTTACCCGCAACTTCAATGCCAGGAAGGGATTACGGTCGATTCATCGGGCGATGATCTCGTCGACGTAGACCCAGGCCGGCTCGCCCTCGCGGGCGTGTCCGCCCGGGGGCCGGCCGATGTTACGGGCCCAAACCCTTACGTAGCGCGCACTTTCGCCGGAAGACTCGATTTCGAAATAGCGCCTGAGGGCCGTGTCATCATCCCACGGGATGCCGTGAGACAGCGTGTCCAGCGTCGAGTAGCTCTCACCGTCACCCGACACCGCGATCTCGACTTCGAGGGGCAGGAACAGGCGGGCCCATGCGTTTTGCAGGAAGCCGACCGTCCACCAGTCGTGTGACGCGAGGTTGACGGATACGTCACGGCGGCGGAGCTTTCTCCGTCCGCCGGATGGCGGAAAGCAAACCAGAAGTCCCACCCGCATCGGACTAGGCGCCATCGTTCCCCGGTTTACTCCCGATCAGGCGCAGGACCTCGCGGCGCGTCACTACGGCCTCGAAGCAGAGGTACGGGAGCTCCCCAGCTACAGCGATCAAAACTTCCACCTGAGTGACTCCTCTGGTGGCCGGTTCGTTCTCAAGATCGCGAACTCGATCGAGGATCGGCGATTCATCGAGGGGCAGGTGGCCGCGCTCGCTCATCTGGAAACGGCACCCTCGGCGGATGACTCGGTGCGCCTCGACGTTCCCAGAGTGTACCTGCGTCTGGACGGTCGCAGCGTGGCCAGCGTGCCCGCGGTTTCGGATCCGGATGAAGGTCACCGATCTCACACGCTGTGGTTGGTCTCCTTCCTTCCGGGTCGACTCCTGGCAGATCTCGAAGCGCTGTCGCCCGCGCTGCTGCGCGGCCTTGGCCGGGGCCTCGGCGATCTCGATCGACGCCTCGCCTCCTTCGACGACTCGGCCATGCGCCGGTCCCTCGGCTGGAATCTCGAGCACGCTCCCGAGGTGTTGTGCCACACGGAGCACATCGAGGACGTCAGACGCCGCGCTCGAGTGGTGACCTGCCTCCACCGCTTTGCCGATGACGTTCTGCCAGGGCTGCGAGGTCTCCCGCACCAGGTGATCCACAACGACGCGAACGATCACAACGTGGTCGTTCGCATTCCGGATACGGCCGGCGAAGGTGAGACCGCTGTGTCCGGGTTGCTGGACTTCGGGGACATGGTGTGGACGGCCCGGGCGTGCGAGCCCGCGGTGGCCATGACGTACGCGATGCTCGAAGCGCAGGATCCCATCGCCGCGGCCTCGGCCGTGCTGGAGGGTTATCACGAGATATGCCCTCTCGAACCTTCCGAGATCGGAGTGCTTCGCGACTTGATCGAGGCCCGGCTTTGCGTCAGTGTGACGATGTCGGCCTACGGCAGGGAGCGCGATCCGGACAACACGTACCTGGCCGTGTCCGAGGCTTCGGCGTGGAGCCGGCTGGACTGGCTGTCGGGCGACCATTCCTATCGGCTGACCGAAGCGTTTCTGGCTGTCTGTGCGGACACGCGGTCGGCCGGTACCGCTCCCCGGCAGGGGGAGGGCCATGAACCCTGAGGAGATCCTCGAGCTGCGGCGCCTTCACCTCGGCGGCGCCCTCAGCCTGTCGTACCGCCATCCTCTGAAGATCGTTCGCGGGGAGGCGCAGTTCCTGTTCGACGAGGATGGCAGATCGTACCTGGACTGCGTGAACAACGTGTGTCACGTGGGGCACTGTCATCCGCGCGTCGTGGAGGCCGCCAGCTCGCAGATCGGGATCCTCAACACGAACACCCGCTACCTGCACGACCACATCGTCGAATACGCGCGCCGATTGTCCGGAACCATGCCGCACGGGCTGGATGTGTGTTTCTTCGCGTGCTCGGGAAGCGAGGCGAACGAGCTGGCGCTACGCATGGCGCGAACCGCTACCGGGCGTCGGGACGTGGTGGTTCTCGACGGGGCGTACCACGGTAACACCAGCGCGATGGTGGATCTGAGCCCGTACAAGTTCGACCGCGCGGGAGGGACGGGAAAGCCGGAGCACGTGCACGTCGCTCCGGTGCCGGACGTGTATCGGGGCGCCTATCGGGCCGACGATCCCGAGGCGGGAGCGAAGTACGCGGCCGGGGTTGAGGGCGCGCTGAGACGCGCGGAACTCGAAGGCGGACAGGCGGCCGCCTTCTTCGCGGAGTCCATCCCCGGTTGCGCGGGGCAGCTCGTGCCTCCGGACGGCTACCTCGAAGAGGCCTTCTCGCACGCCCGCCGGGCCGGCGCCGTGTGTGTGGCCGACGAGGTTCAGGTGGGCTTCGGCAGGGTGGGGACGCACTGGTGGGCTTGCGAGGCGCAGGGCGCCACACCGGACATCGTCACCCTGGGTAAGCCCATGGGTAACGGCCATCCGCTGGGCGCCGTGGTGACCACGCGCGCCATAGCGGGGTCGTTCGACAACGGCATGGAGTACTTCAACACGTTCGGCGGCAACCCCGTCTCGTGTGCGGTCGGGCTCGCCGTGCTGGATGTGATCGAGGACGAGGGCCTGCTGGAGCACGCGAGCGACGTCGGAGCGCACTTCAGGCACGGGCTGCGTGAGCTCGCCGGACGGCACGGGCTGATCGGCGACGTAAGGGGAATGGGCCTGTTCATAGGTGTCGAGCTCGTGCGCGATCGCGAATCCCTGGAGCCGGCCACGACCGAGGCCGCCGACATCATCAACGGCCTGCGGGAGCGCGGGATCCTCCTGAGCACGGACGGACCGCACGAGAACGTGCTGAAGATCAAGCCGCCCATGGTGTTCACCCGTGACGACGCGGACCGTGTGGTGACGGAGCTGGACTCGGCGCTCTCCGTGATGTCGTCGGGCTCGAGGTGAGCCCATCTCACCACTCCGGCGAATATCGTATCTTTGATTCGAAGCCGTTGGACCCGTTAACGATGCACGACGCCCCCGAGTGGGGAGGATGAGTCAATGTTCGAGGCCGCCACCTATAGCGAGCGCCGGAAAAACCTGAAGGAAAGCGTCGGATCCGGCCTGATCCTTCTCCTGGGCAACGACCCGGCGCCCATGAACTACGCCGACAATCCCTATCACTTCAAGCAGGACAGCTCCTTCCTGTACTACTTCGGTCTCGACCAGGCCGGGCTCGCCGGAGTGATCGATGCGGATTCGGGTGAGGAGATCATTTTCGGCCATGATCCCACGGTGGAAGAAGTCGTGTGGACCGGTCCCCTTCCGACGCTGGCGGACGAGAGCGCGCACGTAGGAGTTCGCCGCACCGAGGAGATGGACAGGCTGGCCGGGATGCTCCGCGAGGCGAAGGAGTCGGGACGAACGATCCATTTCCTCCCGCAGTACAGGGCGTGGAACAGGATCAAGCTCGCCAGGATGATCGGCATCCCGGGGCTGGAGACCGACGACCACGTATCGCGGCCGCTGCTGGAGGCCGTCGTCGGCCAGCGCCTGTACAAGACCGACGAAGAGGTCGCGGAGATCGAGATCGCGATCGACATCAGCTACGACATGCACACCCTGGCCATGCACATGGTCAGTCCGGGCATGGTGGAGCGGGAAGTCGCCGGCGCGGTGGAGGGCATCGTTCTGTCGCGCGGCGGGCTGCTCTCGTTTCCCGTGATCTTCTCCGTTCGCGGCGAGGTGCTGCACAACCACACGTACGAGAACGTGATGAAGGCCGGTCAGCTGGCCGTTCACGATTCGGGGGCCACGTCCCCGCTCGGGTACGCGTCGGACATCACGCGGACCATGCCGGTCAACGGCCGCTTCGATACCCGGCAACGGGAGATCTACGACATCGTGCTGCGCGCGTTGACGACATCGACCGCGGCCATGAGACCGGGCATCTCGTTCCGAGACGTTCACTTCGTGGCGTGCCGCGAGATCGCGTCAGGGCTGAAGGACCTCGGCGTCATGAAGGGTGACGTCGACGAAGCCGTGGCCGCCGGGGCCCACGCCATGTGTATGCCCCACGGACTCGGCCACATGATCGGCCTGGACGTTCACGACATGGAGGGCCTCGACGAGGACTTCGTCGGATACGGTACCGAGTTCATACGGAGTAAGCAGTTCGGGACGGCTTATCTCAGGACAGCGCGCATGCTGGAGCCGGGCTTCGTGCTCACCGTCGAGCCCGGGTGTTACTTCATACCCGAGCTCATCGACCAGTGGAAGGCGGAAGACCGCCACGCGGAGTTCCTCGATTTCGATGTTCTGGAGTCCTACAAAGGCTTCGGCGGGGTCCGCATCGAGGACGACGTCCTGGTTACGGAAGATGGACACCGCGTGCTCGGTCGTCCGATCCCCAGGACCGCGGATGAGGTCGAGGAGGAGATGGGGGGGAGCGCGTGAAGCCGCCGGCAGCACCGGAGATCGAGCCGGCCGACCTGGCCCGGCGCCTCGAAGGCGGAGAACGCGTACGGGTGCTGGACGTTCGGGCGCCTCAGCGCCTGGCGGCAGGGCGTGTGGAGCCGGTACCGGAGGATCGCTTTCACAACATCCCGGGGTCCGAGTTCGTGCAGATCGCGGACCCGGAGTCCTCGCTGGGGCTCGATCCGACGGATCCGGTGGCGGTTGTGTGCGGACATGGCAACGACAGCCGGGTGATCGCCATGCTGCTCGGCCAGCGCGGATACGAGGCGTGGTCGCTGCGCGGAGGCGTCACCGCCTGGATGCGCCTGGCGATCCCTCGCGAGCTCGACCCGCCCGCCGGTTTCGACCGGTTCTACCAGCTCGATCGCATCGGGAAGGGCGCGCTCGGCTATCTGCTGGTCAGGGGCGACGAGGCGCTGGCCATCGATCCCTCCAGGGACTGGGACGTGTACCGGGAGACGGCGGAAAGCCTGGGCGCCCGCGTCACGGGCGTGGCCGACACGCATGTGCATGCCGACTACATCAGCGGGGGCCCGGCCATGGCCGCCGCACTCGGCATCCCCCACTACCTGCACCCGGCCGACAACAACTGGCCGTACGATGGCACACCGGGCCGTCTCCAGATCCAGCCCCTGGCGGACGGGATGGAGATCCCCGTCGCCGACGCTTATGTCGCCGTCATGCATACGCCCGGCCACACGGAGGGCAGCGTGACATTCTTCGCGGGCGGCACGGGAGAGGGAGGCGCGGCGTTCACCGGTGACTTCCTCTTCGTGGAGTCGGTGGGGCGTCCCGACCTCGCGGGGAAGACCGAGGCCTGGTCCACCGACCTGTGGCACAGCCTGCAGAGGGCGAGGGATGATTGGGGCCGGGAACTGAGAGTTCTGCCGGCGCACTACGCGAGCGACAGGGAGCGGAATCCGGACCGTTCGGTAGATCGCGCATTCGGCGAGATCCTGCGAGACAGCGAGCCGCTGTCCATCGAAACCGAGGCGGATTTCAAGGCCTGGGTAGCGGAGCGAGTGGCGGATGCTCCCGAGGCGTATCCTCGAATCAAGGCGATCAATGCGGGCCTGATGGAGGCGACTCCCCAGGAGGCCGACGTCCTGGAAGCGGGCAAGAACGAGTGCGCCCTGGGCTGACGGAGGGATGGACTGCCCAGAACGGCTCGAAAAGCGTATATTGAAGTCTCCGGCGGCGCCCCGCCGGACCTGATTTGCCCCGGCTCACCCGCCTATCCGCGGAGCGGAGCGGAAGCGCCCCGACGCTGGAGCGTCAAGCGGAGCAGCCCAAGCAGGTGTGCCGGAGCTGGGGGCGGGACACGTGACCGCCCCTTTTTTTCGCCCAGCTCGCTTCCTTCCCAGGTTGTTGCCTGCCCGCCACGCACCTGAATGTGTGGATCCGTAATTCTTTACACCGCCTACACTTGACTTCCGGTACGCGAGTTGCCTGAACAGCAACCGAGCGTCCCGTTCGCGCGGGGGCGCCGTATGAGCGGCACCCCCGGGTCGCCAGCGGAAATCGTCCCCGTGCGGCGGGTCGTCTCACCTGACATAAAGGAGCGATCCAGAGAATGGCGGACTCGATGAGCCGATCCGACAGAACCGAGGAGCTGCTGCGCAGTGCGGCGGCAGCGGAGCAGGCCACCCACCGCCTGGCCCTGTTTCTCGGCAGGTCCGATGATGACGTGCGGGAGCAGCCGGTTCCGGCCATGATGGAGGCCCTGTCCAGGCTTCCGACCCGCCAGCCTCTCCGCAGGGGCCAGGACCGCGCGATCATCGACGCCGTGCGCACGCTGGCGAGGGACCTGTCGGTGACGTCACCGCTGAAGAACCGCATACTGAAGCGCCTCAGCGAAGTCTCGCGCCAGGCATCGGAGCTGCACTGGACCCCCGAGACCTGGGACCGTGACAAGAGCGCCTGATCTGCGGCCGTCAGGAGAATCGTAGAGACAGGTAGAAGACGGCGAACCCTCCGAGCACGATCAACCCGATCCAGGACAATACGGTGAGCGCGCGCCCCGGTCTCATCTCCGCCGGAACTCCCGCCGAGGTCACGGCCCTGAGATTCAGATAGCCGAGGATGGGCGCCGTGAGAAACGAGACGATGGTGGCAAAGTCGACCATCGCCGTGAGAGCCCCGCTGAACACGGCCAGCACCAGCACCGTCAGTCCGCTGAGGATCCCGATGGCCCACCAGTAAGGCCTTCCCGTGCCGGCGTAT
>JBDHFS010000056.1:0-13311 GCA_039590285.1 Gemmatimonadota bacterium | reverse complement strand
GTTCCGCCTGAACGACAAGTGCGCGGCGGGAACGGGGGCGTTCCTGGAAAAGACGGCCCGCTACATGGGTTTCTCGACCGAGGAGATCGGCCCGCTGGTGGCCACGTCCAAGGAACCGGTCCCGATCTCTGGAGTGTGCGCGGTCTTCGCCGAGTCGGAGGTGATCAACCATCTGTCGCAGGGGACGGCGCCGGCCGACATCATGCACGGCGCTGTAGTGTCTCTCGTCGGCCGCTCCGTCCAGCTCATGAAACGTGTCCGGATGGAGCCGGAGTTCACGCTGATCGGAGGCATCCTGCGCTTCGAGCGCATGGTGGGCGTCGTTCGAGAGCAGCTCAATGCCGAGGTCAACGTTCCGAAGGACAACCTGGTCCAGTTCGTGCCGGCGCTGGGCGCGGCCCTCCTCGGGCTTCAGCAGGTCGAGAAGAGAGACGGAGACGGGAACGAGAACGGGGCGCGGAAGACACCGGCGCCGGAATCGGCGTGAGCGACTCGGGCACCGAACGGTTCGGACCGCGAATGGACGGTGATCCGGCCCGGCTCGCGGAGGGCTGGGAGCGCAGGTTCATCGCGGATGGAGTACGTGCGCAGGAGGTGGCCGACCTGTATTCCCGGCTGGGATACGAGGTCTGCCTGGACCCGCTCGGCCCGGAAGACCTCTCCGAGGGCTGCGAAGACTGTGCGCTCGTCGAGCTCATGGGTTTCCGGGTCGTCTACACGCGCCGGTCTCACCATCCGGAGGACACGCCGGAGGCGGATGGATGGATGCGGAGCCAGGAGTGAGCGTTCCCGCGGAAGACCAGTTGATCTACGACTGGTCGAATCCGGATCGGACGGATCCGCCGCGACCCGCGGCGGCCATGCTCGATGACGAGACTCTTCGTGACGGCCTTCAGAGCCCTTCGGCAATCGATCCACCGCTGGATCAGAAGATCCGGATTCTCCACCTCATGGACAGCCTCGGCATCGAGACCGCCGACGTGGGCCTCCCGGGCGCCGGTCCACGGCAGCGGGATTCCGTGGAGCACCTGTGTCGCGAAATCTCCGCGAGCGGACTGAGAATCCAGGCCAACTGCGCCGCGCGCACGCTCGAGGTCGACATCCGGCCGATCGCGGAGGTGACTCAACGGACGGGAGTGCCGATCGAGGCATGCGTGTTCATCGGCAGCAGCCCGATTCGACAGTACGCCGAAGAGTGGGACCTCGAGTTCCTGCTGAAGTGCACCCGGGAAGCGGTCGCGTTCGGAGTGCGCGAGGGCCTGCGCGTAATGTACGTGACGGAGGACACGGTGCGGGCATCCCCCGACGACCTTCGGCCGCTCATGACGGCGGCGGTGGAAGCCGGAGCGAGCCGCCTCTGTTTGTGCGACACCGTGGGAGCGGCGGTTCCCCGCGCCGTGATCCACCTGGTCGGTTGGGTCGGCCGCTTGCTACAGGAGCTGGGCGTGGGAGACGAGGTCGGCATCGACTGGCACGGCCACCGGGACCGGGGACTATCGCTCGCGAACACGCTCGCCGCCCTCGAAGCGGGCGCCACACGGGTGCACGGTACCGGGCTGGGGGTCGGTGAGCGCGTCGGCAACACGCCCATGGAACAGCTGCTCGTGAACCTCAAGCTGCTGGGCTGGCGCGATGATGACCTGAGTCGCCTGCCGGCATACGTGGAGGCTGTCTCCAACGCCGTCGGGGTCCCGATCCCGGGCAATTCCCCAATTGTCGGCGCCGATGCTTTTCGCACGGCGACCGGCGTGCATGCCGCCGCTGTCGTGAAGGCACAGCGGAAAGGCGACGCCTGGCTGGCCGACCGCATCTACTCCGGCGTACCCGCCAGCTGGGTCGGTCGATCGCAGGAAATAGAGGTCGGGCATATGTCGGGTGCGTCGAACGTCGTTCACTATCTTCGGGCGCGAAGTCTGTCGGATCGACCGGATGTGGTCGCAGCTGTTCTTGCCGTGGCGAAGCAGACGGAGCGCGTCCTTACGGAAGTTGACATTCGCACCATCGTCGAGTCCGTCGCGGAGACGGAGTGAGGGACCCGCGATACAGGAGTGGTCATGAAGAAGGTGAGATCAATGCTCCCCGGAGCGAGGATCCCCTACGGAACATGGGGAAGCAGTTTCTTCCCGGCCTGGCAGACCTCGGCCCTGGCGGAAGTGAACATGGGTCAGTTCGCCGGGGAGTCCATGGCCAGGATTCTCGGTCTGCGCGGCGTTCCGCAGAGCGAGCTCGACTATCTGGTGATCGGCTCGACGATACCGTGGCACTGGAAGTTCTGGAACGCTCCGCTGGTCGCGAGCTGCCTGGGACACCGTATTCCGGGCTACCATGTGGAGCAGGCCTGCGCAACCGGACTTCAGGCGGTTCTGCAGGCGGGCGGCGAGGTCCAGTCGGGCTCCAGCGCCACCGTTGGAGTGCTGACGTTTGACCGCACGAGCGATTCGCCCGTCGGCGTCTTCCCCGAGCGCCGGGCCCACGAGCGGACGCACGCGATCAGCGATGTATGGGACAACTTCGGCTTCGATCCGGCCACCGGAAACGCCATGATCACCGCTGCCGGCATCACGGCGCGCAAGTATCGGACGGATCGGCGCGAGGTCGATGAGGCGACCCTTCTTCGCTACGAGCAGTACTTCGAGTCCAGGAGGAGCGGCTTTCTCGACCGCGTCCTGGTTCCACTGGATGTGCTGAACGTGCAAGGACGCCCGCTCGGTCGCATCGACGATGACCTGGGCGTGCGCGAGGTGTCACTCGGTGGTCTGCAGGCCATGCGTGAGCTCGATACGTGCGTCACATCGGGATCGCAGACCCACGCGTCGGACGGTATGGCCGGTCTTCTGGTAACCACGCCCGAGAAGGCCCGGGAATTGAGCCGCTCCCCCGAGATAGACATCTCCTTCGTGGCCAAGACGGAAGTTCGGGCTCACCCCAGTCTCATGCCTGAGGCCCCGGGCCTCGCCGTCCGCAAGCTGTTGTCCCGGACCGGGCTCACTATGGCCGACGTGTCAGTGGTCAAGAGTCACAATCCGTTCGCGGTCAACGATGTGGTGTTCGCCAGGATGCTCGACTACGACTGGCGGGATATGAATCGGACGGGATGCTCCCTGGTATGGGGCCATCCTCAGGGTCCGACCCTCACCAGGATCCTCATCGAGTCGCTGGAAGAGGCGGTGTCTCTCGGCGGTGGCTACGCGCTGGTGTTCGGGTGCGCGGCCGGTGATGTGGGAATCGCCGCCTTGTTCAGGGTATCCGAGGGAGACGACAGATCATGACCAGCGTAATGCGAGAACCGACGCTTCAGACGATCGGTCTTGGCTCCGTCATCGACATATTCCGCGGAGGGCGCCTCCCGGTCGACACAGCCCAGCTTGTGGACACGGTATTCGGAGAGAGGCAAGAGCGCGGAAGCCTCGTCATTTCAGGGGCCAACGGAATCGTTGGAGCCGGCAAGACGATGCAGCTCGGATCCAGGCTGCAGCCTTTCGACGTGCCGATCGTGGCACTGGACTTCCCTTCCGCTCACGACAGTCTCTCGAAGCGCTACCCGGGACTGGTCATGGCGTTCGGGAAGGAGCGCGCCGACAGGATCATGGGCAATGTCGTCCGGCTCACGTACGACGGAGTTCACCTCCCTGCCGAATTGAGTCACCTCCGGCCGCGCTTTCTGCTGGAGGCGATACCAGAGATCCTCGACGTCAAGCGGGAGCACTACGCGGTGCTCAGGCAGGCGTTCCCGGATATACACATCCGCTCGGTCACATCCGGATTCCCGAGTTCGGAGCTGGGCGTCGGCGTTGCCCACCCCGCCTTCCCGCACGAGATCAACAAGATGTGGGAGGTGGTGGAGGCTGAGCCGTCGCCGATCACTCAACTGTTCTGGGCGCTGGGCTTGATTCCTGTTCCGGTCAGCGATCACTGGTCCTTCGTGCTCGACGTCCTGTTCTGCGGTTCGGTGCTCGCGGGTCTTCGGTACCACCGGGCGAGCAACATGCCTCCGTGGAAGATCGACAAGCTCACCCGCAAGCTGCTCGGTCCCAATCCATTCCGTGCCAGCGACGCCATCGGAGCCCGCGCGGCCAATTACCTGATCTGGTCATGCCTGCACCACCTGAGCGAGACCTACGGGGGTCTGTTCGAACCGACCCCGGAGCTCGTCGAGCACAAGGAGACGGGGGCGGACTGGTATCCACCGAACCATTTCCGCCCGCTGGTCGACTGGAAGCTGGACGCTGCGGAGGCGGAGGAGTTCCGCACGTGGATCCTCGGTTCGCTCTTCCAGATGACGGCCCTCATGGTCCACGAGAAGCGGGCCCATCTGGCACATATCAACGTGATCGGCGAGACGTGCGCCCAGTTCCGGCGCGGAATGCTGGCGGTCATTCGCGAGATGGGCGCCGACTCGGCAGTCCGGATCGTCGAAGCCTATCACCGCCTCCACCCGGAGGCCCGGGCGGACTCCTGGCACCCCGGGGCCTTCGAACACGTAGGTGAACCTGACTGGCAGCAGCTGTACGTAAACGCGGAGCACGACGGTCAGGTCGGCGTCGTGACGATCAGTCGGGAAAGCTACAACCGAGATGTCGACCGTGAATTGAACCGAGCTCTCGACTGGCTGAAGACGCAGGGCATCGAACGGGTGATCGTCACCGGTGATTTCCACCTTTCGACCCAGATGCTGGGCGCAGACACCAGCGAGTTCTTCCCGGCTCTCGAGAGCTCGGACGAAGGTGTGCGGATCTCGACGGAGTGGTCCCGCACGGCTCGGCGCCTGGAGGAAGAATTCCAGGTCTCCGTCGGTGTCGTGGTGGGCAAGCGATGTCTGGGAGGTTTCCTGGAGCTGCTCGTCCACTGCCGATACATCGTCGCGGTAGAGGATTCACAGCTCGGGCTGCCCGAGGTAACGCTTCCCGTCGTGCCCGGAATGGAAGGTTGCCACTGGATCTTCCGGAAAGGTCGGCCGGAGGATTGGCCCCGGATCATGCAACTCGTTCTCGGTGGAAGGCCCGTGATGGCTCATGCGGCCGTGGGCTGGCTGATTGACTACGCCGCGCCTCTCGAGGACACCGTGCAGAAGGCCTGGCAGATAGCGACGTCCGGGGATCACGGTATTGCCGAGCGAGAGCTGGAGGCGGGGAGTCTGACCGCGCTCCCCGAGGCGTTCGGAGATCTCCCCGCCGCCGACAGTCCCGCCACGGAAGCCGCTCGGCGCGCCATCATGGCGTGCATCAGGGATTCCTGCGCGTGTGACGTTTCGGAAGCGCTCGCCGTTCAGGCCACACACGTGGCGGAGTTCCTGGCATCGCCCGTATGCCGGGCGGGCCGGATCGGATCCGAGTTCGTCAGAACGATGTCGGTTTGAGCATAGCGAGACGGTGCCACTTGAGCGGCTTGACGCTGCCCGTGGCTCGTTGGTGATGAGGGCCGGGAGAGCGCTTCCGGGGCACTGACCGGCTATTTACCTGTTGTAGTGCTCCCGCGTGCGGCCCGGGTAACGCCGCTCCCGGCCTCGGCCCTCCAGGGTGCAAGCGATGCACCAGAGCCGGGCAGCCGGACGGCGGCCAACAGTCGAGGGCATCGAGAGGGACGGCTTGCCTGCTCGTCTGTACGGTCGAACTGAAACTGTGTCATGGAGTTGAGTATCGATCGGGGCTGGAGACGCCGGGCGTGCCAGGGGAGTGCCAGGTCCGGTGACAAATGAGGCATGCGACTTGAAGACACTCTGGCGCAGGCATGGCCTGCCGCTTTCTGGACTCGCTGCGGGCATTTCGCCACGCGGCTTCAGGGGCGGAGGCGGAGGGTGGCGCACGGGCCGAGCGCCGGCCGGGCAAAGGCCGCGCGTCACCCCCGGTCTGAGGTGGCCGTATGTAAGCCGGATCAGCTCTGTTCGATCTTGACGCCGCCGTTCGTGGTGGTGACGCGGACCGTCGGCCCGCCATCACCCAGATCGACCGAGAGCTTACGGTCGATCTGGCCCTGAACGGTCACCGGAAAGCCGATGTGGAGTCCCCCGTTCGTCGTGGCAGCCTCGAGGTGAGCCGAGTAGCCCGCGGGCATCGACATGGTGACGCCACCGTTGATCGTTCTCACGTCGAGACCCTCGCCATCCCAGCCGCTGCCGTCCAACGCGATGTGCAGCCCGCCGTTCGTCGTACCGCCCTCGACGTCGCCGCCGATTCCCTCCAGGTGCACGCCACCGTTCGTGGTATGGAAGCGTAGCTTCCCGCTCACGCCCTCGATCTTGATCCCCCCGTTGGTGCTGGAGAGGTCGAGGTTCGTGGAGCTCGGCACCATGACCCGGTAGCTGACCGACCACCCCTCGTCCTGCTCGGACTCGGGTCCGTCGGCGCTCACCTTTCCGCCGGTCTTGACGTCGATCTCGTCGACGATGGCTCGGGCGCGGCTCTCGGAGTCCGCCCAGCCGTGCACCTTCGCGAGGACCTGAATCTCGTCCCGGTCCCACGCCGCGACGCTGACGCCCCCGTTGGGCTTGGCATTCACGTTCAGATCGCTGGTGGCACCATAGATCCACTCCTGCACCTCGCAGACGGACTCGCCGTCGCGGCGGTCGTGACCCTGGCACCACTCATGATCGGCTACGGTACGGTCCTGTGCCGCAGCCGTCGCCGCCACGACCATGACCGCCAACGCGGCCAGCGGCGCCGCGACGAAGGATCGCGCCGGGCGCCCCACCTTGCTCGAGCTTCTCATTCCAGCCTCGCTTTCCGGTTCCACGAGCGCCTGCCTGGCGCTCCCCATCTCAAGGACACCCGCCGGTCCCACAAGGTTGAGACGGACGACGTCGTCTTGTGGCAACCGGGCGTGTCCGGCCAATCTTGGCACCATGTTTCGCCGCGATGCGGCCGCCGCAGGCCTCGACAGGGAGATTCTCCACCTCGCGCTGCCCGCTCTCGGGGCGCTGGCGGCGGACCCCCTCGTGTCCATAGTCGATACGGTCTTCGTCGGCCGCCTCGGTGTCGTTCCCCTCGCCGCGCTGGGCGTCAACACGGCCATCTTCGCGATGGCGTTCGTCGTGTTCAACTTCCTGGCCTACGGCACGACGCCCATGGTGGCGCGCGCCGTGGGCCGCGGGGACCGGGCGGGGGCCGGCGACGTCGTGCAACAGGCCATCCTCGTGGCGCTGATCGTGGGAGCGGCGGCCACTCTCTTCCTGGAAGCCCTCGCCGTCCCGATCGTGACGCTGATGTGCGCGGGCGCCGACCTCAGGGATCCCGCCGTCTCGTATCTGCGAATCCGGGCGCTTGCCGGGCCGGCCGTGCTGCTGGTCACGGCCGGTCACGGCGCATTCAGGGGCTATCAGGACACGCGGACGCCGCTGACTGTCACCCTGGGACTGAACCTGGTCAATCTGGTGCTCGACCCGTTGTTCATCTTCGGCTTCGGATGGGGGCTCGAGGGCGCCGCGCTGGCGACGCTGGCGGCGCAGTGGGTGGGCGCCCTGTGGTTCCTGCAACTTCTTCTGCGGCGTAGGCGACGGGAGCTGGGAATCGTGCTGCGCATGCCGCGCCCGGGCGAGCTCACCCCGTTCCTGCGGATCGGGGGCGAGCTGGCGTTTCGTACGCTGGCCCTGATCGGTACGCTCACTCTGGCCACGGCGGTGGCGACCCGGATCGGCACGGTGCAGGTGGCCGCCCACCAGGTGGCAACCCAGATCTGGCTGCTCCTGGCCATGATCGTGGACTCGCTCGCCGTAGCGGCACAGGCTCTCGTCGCCCGGTTCCGGGGCAGCGGAGAGCCCGGGATGGCCCGGCGCGCCGCCAACCGGTTGCTCGGATGGGGACTTCTGGGCGGATTCGGGCTGGCCGGCCTGTTCCTGGTCCTTGCACCGATTCTCCCCCGCGCGTTCACGGACGAACCCGTCGTTCTGGATGCCGTCCGGAGCATCTACCCCTTCGTGGTCGCGATGCAACCACTCAACGCACTCGTGTTCGTGTGGGACGGCGTTTTCATGGGCGCCGAGGATTTTCGCTTTCTGGCCCTGGGAATGGCACTCTCGGCCGCGGCGGCGGCGGCCCTTCTGGCGCTCGTTCTGCCTATGGGCTGGGGCCTCATGGGCGTGTGGTGGGCGATCGTCGTACTGATGGTCGTCCGCGGTGTAACCCTCGCGCTCCGCTATCGCTACGCGAGGTTGCTTTCCACATCGGCGTAAACGAGATTGAGTTTCATTCTAAACTGAGGGCAGAACCGGAGACGTGCCGACTACGACCGAGTCGCCGGCGGCGGAATGTTCCACTGTTCTGGTGGGCAACCCGAACGTCGGCAAGAGCCTGCTGTTCCGGAACCTTACCCGGCGCTACGTCACCGTGTCGAACTACCCCGGCACGACGGTGGAGCTCGTACGAGCCCGTGCATCGTTCAACGGCGTCGAGCAGGAGGTCATCGATACACCCGGGCTGAACGACCTCTCCCCGCGCAGCGATGAGGCACGGGTCACCCGGGGCCTGCTGGCCGATAATCCGGCCGCCACCGTCGTCCAGGTCGCCGACGCGAAGAACCTGAGGCGCGCTCTTCTCCTGACGCTTCAGCTGGTGGAGCTCGGGCGGCCGATGGTCCTCGTCCTGAACATGTACGACGAGCTGGAGACCCGCGGCGGGAAGATCGACGCGGATCGCCTGAGCGAGATCCTGGGGATTCCCGTCGTTATCACGGTAGCGCCGCGGAACCAGGGCACGGACGACCTCATCGAAGCTCTCGACCGGGCGCGGGTGCCGCGCTCTCAGGCGCCGGCGGATGACCCGTCCGGCAGGCCCACCGTCCAGACCGTGGCGGGTCCGCAGCCGGGTCTCGACGATGCGCAGAGCCGGTTGTCCCGGGTCAACGAGATCATCTCCGAAACGTACACCATGGACCAGCCGGCCGGCGCTCCGTTCGGCGTCAGGCTGGGCTTCTGGGCGATGCACCCGGTCAAGGGAATCGCCTTTCTCGGTCTCATCCTGCTCACGGTGTTCTGGTTCGTGGGTCTGTTCGGCGCCGGCACGCTGGTCGACGCGCTCGAGATCGCCGGATTCGAGCAGCGACTGAGTCCGGTCGCGATACAGGCAACGGACCGGGTTCTTCCCTTCCCTCACGAGCACTCAAGGGAGGTAGTACCGTACACTCTGTCCCTTCCGGCATCTCCCGCACATGATGTTCCGGTCCGCTCGTTCGACAAGGAGGCGATCCGACCTGCGTACACGGTCCCCACCGACGTCGAGCTGTCGGCCGGCCAGCGGGTCCGCCGCTTTGTTCACGACTTCCTTGTCGGGCCGTACGGCGCGGTGACGATGGGCCTCAGCTATGCGCTGGCGATCGTGCTGCCGATCGTCACGGTATTCTTCTTCGTGTTCAGCATCCTCGAGGACTCGGGCTACTTCGCTCGCATGTCGATCATGTTGAACCGGGCCTTCAGGGTGATGGGCCTGAACGGGAAGGCCGTACTCCCGATGATCCTCGGACTTGGGTGCGTGACCATGGCCACGATGACCACGCGAATCCTCCAGACACGGAAGGAGAGGCTGGTCACGACCATGCTCCTCGCGCTGGCGATACCCTGCTCGGCGCAGCTGGGCGTGCTGTTGGCGCTGATGGCCGCGCTGACGCCGGGCGGCGCGCTGGTGTGGCTCGCTCTGATGGGCGGCGTCCTGCTGGCCGTGGGGTGGCTCACGGCCAGGCTGTTCCCCGGCGACACCAGCGACTTCATACTCGAAATACCACCCATGCGGAGGCCGCAGATCGGCAACGTGCTCACCAAGACGGCCAGCCGGTTGGACTGGTATCTGAGGGAGGTAATCCCCGTGTTCCTGGTCGGCACGGCCGTCCTCTTCTTCTTGGACTGGCTGAACCTGCTGGTCCGCATCTCGGTCATGGCGGAGCCGGTGGTGTCAGGATGGCTGGGCCTTCCCGCCGAGATGTCGAACGCGTTTCTGGTGGGCTTCATGCGGCGTGACTTCGGTGCCGTTTACATCCTTGACGCCGTGACCGGGCCGAGTCCGATCCTGACCTCGCACCAGATCCTTGTCGCGATGGTGACGATCACGCTGTTCATGCCGTGCTTCGCTACACTGCTGATCATCGCCCGGGAGCACGGCAAGCGCGTCGCGGCCGGAATGGTCGCCTTCATCTTTCCGTTCGCCCTTCTAGTGGGCGGACTTCTCAACCATATCGGACGATGGCTGTCGACTATCTGACGTGCCCGATGTGCGGGTTCGAGTTCGAGCGCACCGATACTCTGTGCGCGCACGGGTGTCCGCTCGGGGCGCTATGCCACCTGATACGATGCCCGGCGTGCGAATACGAGTTCCCGGAGACCCCTCCGACCGTGAATTTCATCAAGCGGTTGTTCAGGAGGAAGCTACCCGTGATCTCGGGGTTGCCTCCGGGAGTGCGTACCGCCGCCGAGCTGAGGCCCGGACAGCGGGCGAGAGTGCTGTGTCTGGGTTCCACCGCGACCGAGCGGCACCGCACTCTCACGGTGTACGGTCTGGCTCCGGATGCCGAGGTGACGCTCGTACAGCAGCAACCCGCCTGTGTGATCCGCATCGGCGAGACAGAGCTGGCTCTCGACGCCGACATCGCCCGGGACATTCTTGTCGAGCCGCTGGAGGAGAACAGACACTTCGAGGCGCCCGCCGGTGCTTCGTGAAGTCCGTGGCGGACGCGTTCATGATGGTTGATCGGCGTGCGCCCCATGATCAGTTGAAAGGGCTCGCCGGACGACGGGCCCTTCATTGATCGTGGAACGGTCGGCCCGCGACATCGGTCGGAACCGGATCGCGCCGACCCCGGTTTCTCGGGATAGCCGGCCGGTCGCGACCGAGCCGGCATCTGGCCGGCTCGAGAGGGCCGCGAGTGAGGAACGATCATGGCAGTGGCGTGGCACTTTCTGGCGATACAGGTCGGGCTCGGCGACGCGTTGGCGACGAGGCCCGCGGCGGCCCTCGGCCTTCTCTTCGGGGCCGGTGTGCTGACCAGTCTGACACCCTGCATCTATCCGATGATACCGATCACGGCGGGGATCATCTCCGGAACCGCGGGAGACGACGCGCCGAGGTCGCGTGTGATAGGGCTCACCGTGACCTACGTGGCGGGACTGGCCCTGCTGTACGCCGTGGCCGGCCTCGTGGCCGGGTTGACCGGACAGCTGTTCGGAACCATCGCTTCCAGCGTATGGACCCGGCTGCTCATCGCGGCGCTGCTCGCCGCGTTCGGACTGGCCATGCTGGACGTGATCCCCGTGGCGGCTCCGGAGCGACTGGTCCGATGGGCTGGAAGCCTCGGCGGCGGATCGTACCCGGCCGTGTTTCTCCTGGGAGCCACGTCCGGGCTTGTGGCCGCACCTTGTGGGGCTCCGGCATTCGCGGCCGTGCTTACTTGGGTCTCGACAACCGGAAGCGCAGGACTCGGTTTCCTCTATCTACTGGTGTTCTCGCTGGGGATGACCGCGCTCCTTGTCGTGGTGGGCGTGTCGGCGGGAGCGGCGAGACGTCTTCCTCAGGCGGGGGCATGGACGCTGTGGGTGAAACGGGGAGCGGGAGCGCTGCTCTTGGGAATGTCAGCGTACTACGTCTACCAGGCGTGGCTCGTCTGGTGAGGGATAAAGGGATGTTCGATTCGAGACATTTGGCCTTGATGGGTCTGTTGACGATCCCCCTGCTGCTGTGCGTGCCGAGGGCGGGTTACGCCCAGGAGACTCGCATCGGAATCGCGCGAGGAACAGTGCCCGAGGGCCTCGCGCTTCCCGACATCGATGGCGGGGAGATCGACCTCGACGATTACTTCGGCCGGACACCGGTTCTACTGGAATTCTGGGCAACGTGGTGCGAGAATTGCGAGGCCCTGCACCCGCGTATGCTGGAGGCACACGAGCGCTATGGCGATCGGGTAGAGTTCATCGCGATCGCCGTGGCGGTAGGCCAGTCGGAGCGCCGTGTGCGGGGGCATCTGGCCAAGCACCCGGTACCCTACCCGACCCTGTGGGACGGGCAAGGCAACGCCGTGCGCGCTTTCGAGACGCCGGCCACGTCATACATCGTGATTCTCGACGCGTCCGGGACAGTGGTCTACACCGGCCTTGGACGCGACCAGGATATCGCGGCGGCCATCAGGAGCGTTCTGGACCCGGGAGCCGCCGACTAGTCGTCCTCGCCCTCCTCGACCGGCGGCGCGATCCGGTCGAGCGCCAGGCCCAGCTCCTCGTACGCCATCGGGTCCACTTCGCGGAACGGGGCCGCTCGCCACCCGATCCGACCCTCGGAATCGATCACGAACAGGGTGCGGTTGTTCTGGTATCGGCCCTCACCAAGGTCCCGGTAGGCGCCGAAGGCTCTCCCGACCCTGGAATCGGGGTCACTGCCAAACAGAAACGGGAAATCCGCGTCGCGGGCCCAGTCCCGCAAGTCTTCTGGCGAATCGGTGCTCACGGCCAGGAGAACGATGTCTCGGCCGCCACGAAACAGGCTTGCGTACTGATCACGGTACGCTTCCATCTGAATCGTTCACCCCTTCGTTCGCGCGCGGTAGAAGAAGGCCAGCACGACCGTCTTGCCACGATAATCGGTCAGTCGCACCTCATCCCGCAGAACGCCGAACCGGGTGGCGCCGGTCAACTGGAAATCAGGAGCCATCTCACCCACCTCTAGGACGCGCGGCGACGCGTCCCCCTGCTGAGCGGCGGCCGGCGGGGCCGCAGCCAGTGCGAGTGCCGCCACGTATGCCGCAGGTCTCGTTCGCATCACGTCTCCTCTCCCGGGAATCGTCTGGTGATCCAATGTAGACACGCGGCGGCCTCGACGTCAGGGAGTTCCATTCGCAGATCGCGAAACCTGGCGGACCGTTGTCACGTAAGGCGGTGGGAAGAAGCGATAGACGGCATTCAACCAATACGGGGTGGATGATGTCTAACGCTTGAGTAGTCCCGACAGCGGGACGGCTCGAGGGGTGGCGGGGCGGCCGGTCGCACCGGACGACGCGACGCCGAAACGAGGACGAGAACGCGGGGGAAGAAGATGGCGGAGATGCCGTTGATCCGGATGGAGGCAGTTCAGAAGGTCTTCTTCACGGAAGAGATGGAGACGCACGCACTGGCGGATATTCACCTCGACATTCACGACGGAGAGTTTGTGGAGGTGATGGGACCGTCGGGGTGCGGTAAGTCGACGCTCCTTTCCCTGGTCGGCCTGCTCGACACGCCGACCGATGGTGGCCACTGGCTGGATGGTGAGCCGGTGTCCAACCTGACCGCCTCGGAGCGGGCCCGGGTCCGCAACCGCCACATCGGCTTCATCTTCCAGGCCTTCAACCTCATCGGCGACCTCACCG
>JBDHFS010000055.1:0-13543 GCA_039590285.1 Gemmatimonadota bacterium | reverse complement strand
GGATCCGGACTTGTCGGGACCAATGTACAGGAAATTCGGCAGCACTCGACGGGAACTCACACGCGCGACCCCAGGTCCTCGACCATGAATGTCTCCTGAGGGTAGTGGGGCTCCGCCACGTCCCGGGTCAACTCCCAGATCCGGGTCCTCTCGTCCGCTTCGACCTGACCGAGGCGCAGATCGAGCAGGCCGGCGCTGTCACGTACGAAGTCCTGCACTCTTCCCTTTCCGGCCTCGACACGGTTTCCGGCTTCGGTCAGGCGCCGGACGCGGCGTTCCACGCGAGGGGACCACGGCAGGTCCAGACGCTCGTAAAGACTCCTGAACGCCGGGACCGGCCGCGCGCTCAGGTCCTCGTGTCTGAGGACCATGATATCGTCCTGTTCGGCCGCCTGCCTCAGCAACACCGCGTTCAGCGCCCTCCATAACACCGCCCCCCGCTCCGCGTGGGTGGACCACCGGCGACCCAGAAGCTCCTGCAGCTCAGGCCCGAACCAGTCGTCCAACAGGTCCGGCTGCGCGATCAACGCATCGAGGTGTTCGCGCAGGTTCCATCCGAGTCGGCGCGTGCTGGCCACGAAGGCGATGGGGTGGCGAAGCAGCACGACACTTCGGAAGCCGAACTCCCGAGTCAACCAGCCGGTGAGCAGGCAACCCACCGGATCCTTCACGACGGCGTAGCGACTGAGCGGATTCAGTCTGGCCAGCCGAAGGTAGTAAGGTCCGCGCGATCCAACCGCGCTTTTCGCCAGTCGCTTCAGGAGAGTGTCCCGTTCGTAGAACGCGGTCGTGAGGCGGAAGTCGTACGCCAGCATTCGGCTCACCAACCGGCGGAGGTCCCGCTCTTCCTCGGTCCCCGGCCGCACGTACGCGTAACGCGTGTTCATTCCCGGCAGTCCGCAGGCGGGATTGAAGGGCTCGTGAATATAGTCGACCGCCAGGGGTGTGGAGAGGATCTTGCCCGCGAACGTGGTTCCCGATCGTGGGGCGCCCGTGACGAAGATCCACCGATCCGGAGTCACCATGAGGAGCTCACGCCGGGTCAGGCTGGACATCACCGGAAACGATCCAGCCTTTGACCTCGCCGGACCGCCCGAGCACGGCATGCCGCTGACGGATCAGGCGTCCCATGGCGATCCACAGCAGCCATGACGTGCCCGGTGACTGGAACGTGTAGCCGGCGGCCATTCCCGCCACGCCCAGGAAGATGATCATGCTGGTGGTCAGGCGAGCGTTGAAGCACGCCCGCGCCGTCTCATCGCTGGCAAGCAGCACCCCCTTCCTCCGGAGGATCGCTCGTCCGTCCAGCAGCACCGCAATCAGCAGCCACGCCACCAAGCCCAGTCCGATGAGACCGACCTCCGCGAACAGCTGAAGATACACGTTGTGCGCGTGCAGGCCGCCTTCGATGTCGAATGCGACCCTCTCGCTCACGTAACGGCCAGAGCGCCGGACCGCGAACACTCCCGGGACGATACGGTCGATCGCGATGTCCGTTTGCTCGAACGTCCCCAGGCCGAGCCCGGTCAAGGGGCTCTCCAGCCCCATCCTCGCGGCGCGGGCGAACAGCGCCAGCCGCGTCAAGACGTTGGGGTCCCGGATCACGTCCGGCCCCAGACGGGTAGCCAGCGCGCCCGCTCCGGCGAGAAACGTGATCCCCAGCAGGGCGATGAAGGCTACGCGCCGTGTCGTGATGCGGTGCCGGACGAGCAGGTCCCTGGGTGACGGAAGGAAGAGGTACCCGAGGGCCAGCAGGAGGGCGATCGTGTAGCCGCGCGACCTGGCCGCCAGCGTCGCGACCAGGATGAGGCCTCCCGCCACCCACAGTCCCGGTCTCGCCTTGAATCGAAGCGGCCCCAGCTCCGGGTCCTGCATGGCGGCGGCCAGCACGAGCAGGAGCAGACCGAGGTTCCCCGCGGTCGGATTGTGTCCACCCATCACGCCGAGCAACCTCGTCTCGCTGCTCAGCTGCACGCGGCCGATGCCGAACGGGCCGACCAGGAAGCTCAGGAGCGACAGGGCGGCGATAGTCGCTCCGACGTATATGGCCGCGGAGTACAGGCGCTCCTCCAGTCGGTATCCGGGGCGCACGGCGAAGAAGATGACGAGCAGCGCGATGACGTAGAACAGGCGACCCTGGTGACGGAAGAAGTCGAGCACACCGGTCCCCACCAACGATCGGTTGATGGTCATGTTGAAGATCAGGTACAACACCAGGAGCAGGACGATGGATGCTTCCCTGCGAAGCGTGCCGCCGGGTACGGAGGTGAATTGGAGGAGCGAGGCGGCGTAGATCGCCAGGGCCGCGGGCGCGAGGATCGGCAGGATGTCCTGCATGTGCGCGAAGCTGAAGAAGGCGTGCATCAGGCCTTCCTGGCCGGGCCGATCGGTGCGGTCATGATTCCCAGCTTGACGCGCGCCAGGTACATGGCGCCCAGATTCAGCGTGGCGATGGACACGGCGGTCCCGATCGCCGCCCCGAGCACCCCGTAGGCCCGGATGAGCACGAAGTTGAGCACGAGGTTGAGAATCGCGGCAACCGCCATGTTGTTGCGCACGAGTCGCTCGTTCCCGGTCATCATCAACAGGTAGCCCACGGACCCCGTCAGGACGTTGACATACTGGCCGGCCGCCAGGATCACCAGAACCGGACCTCCTTCTCTGAACTCCGGCCCGAACAGGCTCATGACCGTCGAGGGAAAGGCCACGCACAGGAGGAAGACGGGCGCCGCGAGGAGCGAGACGAGGATGGCCGCGCTGCGCACGAGCCTGGCGAGCGCCTCCATATCGCCCGTGCGGTACAGCTCCGCGAACTTCGGGGCCGCGATCGCGTTGACAGCCACGAGAAACAGGCTGATCAGAAGCGCCGTACGCACGGCGGCGGTAAAGACGCCGACCTCCGCGCTGGTTCCCCAGATTCCGAGGAACAGCGTGCCGGTCCATCCCATGACGAAAGTCATCGTCGCGACCAGGAAGAGCGGAATACTGCTTTCGAACAGAGCCCGTGTGGGGAAGCTTCCGCGCAGGCCCGCCAATCCGGGGGTGGCCCGCCGCCACAGCGACAACCCCAGCAGGAAGGTGACCCAGGCCGCCGCGACGTAAGCCCACACAGCGCCCTCGACCTCCCACCGGTAAGCGAGTGCGGCGAAGATGATGAGAGCCAATCCGGGGATGCCGACGCCCTGAACGAACAGAGCCCCCACGACTCGCTTCAGGCCCTTCAGCAGTTCCGCGTGCAGCAGCGCGAGCACCATGGGTACGAGCGCGATGGACACGATGCGGAGAGGACCGGCCAGCTCCGGCTTCCGAAACAGATGGAGGGAAAGCGCTTCCGCGCTCACGTAAAGCAGCAGGGCCGAGGCGATCGACGCGGCCAGCGCCACACTCATTCCCTTCCGGTAGACGCCGCTCACTTCATCCCACCGACCCAGGGCCGCCGCGCCGGCCGTGAACCTGAGGAGCGTGTTGTCCAGGCCGGCCCGGCCGATGATGCTCGCGACGAGAAGCACGGTCAGTACCAGAAAGAACACGCCCGCGCCCTCGGCACCCAGCTTCCGCGCGACGTAGACGCTGAGCAGGAACTGGGCGGCCACGGCGAGCATCTTCAAGACGAAGGCCGCGGCGGCGCCTTGCACGAGCTCCGCCATGTGACGATCGAGCTTGCGGAGCGATATCAGGCTCAAGCGTTCTCCTGTGGCCAAGGAGTGGCTCGGTTGTTGGACGAAAGGCCTTCGGTAAGTCGCTTCATCTTAGTCGGCGATCGCCGCTACACCAACCTGTGCGTGCCGCCTCATCGGCCGCTCGGCCCGAGTTTCATGGCTTGTGACCGATCCTCGAGCCCGATAATCTGAGCGACGAAACCCCGGCGGCAGGCATCCCTGGAGAGGTGGATGGACGACGAACCCCAAAAGATGGTTGCGCGACCCGTGTTCTGGGAAGATCCGTCGGAGGACGTGACGCTGGTAGGTCTCGTGACGGCCCTTCTGCGGCACCGGCGCATCATCGTCTTCCTTCCGCTCGCGGGTCTTGTCCTGCTCGTGGCGATCGCCGTCCTGTTGCCGAGGCCCTACACGACGACATCCTCCTTTCTGCCGGAGGGAGCCACCGAAGAGGGCGCGAGTCTGGCGGATCTGGCCGCGCAATTCGGGTTCAACCTCTCCCTTTCCGAGACCGAGCAGTCCCCGCAGTTCTATGCCCAGCTGCTCCAGACACACGATCTTCTGCGCAAGACCGTCGAGACGCAGTACGACTTCGCGACGGGGCCGGATGAGGGAGCGTCGAGGCGGACAGGGGACCTGGTGGACCTGTATGGATTCCGCTGGGGCAGCCGGGGCGAGAGGGTGGAAAAGGCCGTCGAGCGCCTGGAGGAAAACCTCAGCTCCCGGGCCGGGGTCGACGCCGGGCTGGTAACTCTCGAAGTCACGACGCCGTGGGCCGAGCTCTCGCGGGACGTCTCTCTACGCATGCTCGAACTGGTCACCGAATTCAATCTGGAAACCCGGCAATCGCGCGCGGCGACCGAGAGGGAGTTCATCGAGAACCGGCTCCAGGAAGTCGAGGCCGAGCTTGGAGCGGCGGAGGACAGCCTGGAGGAGTTCCTTCGACACAACCGTCGGTACGATCAATCGCCGCAGCTCCGGTTCACGTACGACCGGCTGTTTCGGCAAGTCCAGCTCCAGCAGCAGGTCTACGCTTCGCTGGCGGAGACCTACGAGAACTCGAAGATCGAGGAAGTACGCGACACGCCATTGTTCACGGTCGTCGAAACCCCGACAGCACCCGCGCGCGCCGACTCGCGCAGCGCCCTCGGCTGGGGCATCGGGGGGTTCTTCTTCGGCCTGGTGCTCGCGCTCGTCGTGACTTTCACCAGGGAGTTCCTGAAGCGCGCCAGGGTGCGTGACCCGGAAGATTTCCGCGAGTACTCCGCGCTGCGCCATGAGGCCGAGATGGAGGTGAGGGCTCTGCTGTCGAAACTCTCTCGATTTGGCCGGCGGGGTCGGCGCTGAGCCCGCGCGGTCGACGCCGGTCCGAATTGACATTCATGGATGGCGCGGTGAATGTACGGCACGCGGTCTCCCGCGAGGCTCGTTATCGCGCAACCACCACACGACGAGGGGCATTGAAGGCTCGCTGGCTGATCGGCTTATTCCTGGCCGCCGTCGTCGCATCCTCCGTCGCTCCAGCAGACATGGAAGCGCAGGATCTCGAGCAGGCTCTCCGCCAGGCCGAACAGATTCTGGGCCGGCCGATCTCGGAGCAGGAGGCACTGCAGCTGCTCCAGCAATCGGGCCTGACGGCCGACGAGGTCAGGGATCGACTCGAGAGTCGGGGCTTCGCGCGTGACGCGGCCGACCCGTACCTCGCGGTACTCGAGGGTCGGACGGACCAGGTTCCGACCGGCACGAGTGCCGTTCCGCTGGTCGATGCGCTGTCGGGGACCTTGGATCTGGCGTCGTCGGACCCCCTGCTCCGGCAGCTTCCGGCTCGAGACACGGTGCCGGAAACGGGACCGCCCATCTTCGGACGTGAGATCTTCCGGCAGGCGACGACCCAGTTCCTGACGCTCGATTCGGGCCCCGCTCCGGCCAACTACAGGGTCGGGCCGGGAGACGAGATCGTCCTCGTCGTCACGGGAGACGTGGAGCTGGCGTATCGACTGGTCGTCTCGCGCGAGGGCTGGGTCGTGATCCCCGACGTGGGCCGGGTGGACGTAAACGGAACGACCATCGCCGAGCTGCGTGAGCGCTTTCGACAGCGGCTCGCGGAGGTGTACTCCGGTCTCACGGACGACGCCGACGCCACGACCTTTCTGGACGTCTCGCTGGGAGGCCTGCGCACCAACCTGGTCTACGTGATCGGCGAGGTGGAGAGGCCCGGGGCGTACGAGATCAGCAGCTTCGCGTCGGTGTTCGCCGCACTCTATTCAGCCGGTGGCCCGAATCGGGTGGGTTCTTTCCGACGCGTACTGGTCAACCGGGGCAGCGAGACCGTCGGCACCGTCGACCTGTATGACTACCTGTTGGACGGTCGAGGGGACGCCGCGCCGCGGCTGGAGCAGGGGGACGTGGTGTTCGTCCCGGTCGCGGAGCGCCGCGTGCAGATCGATGGGGCGATCGTTCGTTCGGGTATCTACGAGCTCGGCGAGGGAGACGTGCTGGGAAATCTGCTGGAGTTCGCCGGCGGTCTCACGCCGAGCGCGTCCGGGACCCGCGTTCAGATCGAGCGAGTGCTCCCTCCGGAGCAGCAGCAGGAAGGACTCAACCGGGTCCTGCTCGACATCCCGATGACCGGTCCGGATGCCGATCCGGGCGCGTCGCTCGTGAATGGCGACATAATCACGGTGTTCGCGGTCCACGACGACCTTCGAAACAGCGTACGGATCACGGGAGGCGTGTGGCGGCCGGGCTCGTACGGGGTGGATCCCGGGCTGCGTTTGTGGGATGTCATCGACCGGGCGGGCGGACTCCTCCCGGACGCTTTCGAGGGACGGGCGCAGATCCAGCGCCTGCAGAGCGACTATACGCGTCGCATGATCCAGGTGAGCCTGGATCGCGACGCGGCGGGCCTTCCGCTCGACAACCCGGCCATCGAGCCGTTGGATCAGATCTACGTGTTCGCGCGCCGCAACCTGCGCGAGCAGCGCGCCGTGTCGATCGGTGGCTGGGTTCGTACACCGGGCGTGTACCCGTACGTGGAAGGCATAACGGTACGCGACCTGATCCTGCGGGCGGGCGGGCTGCGAACCGGCGCCTATCTGGGCATGGTCGACGTGGCGCGGGTGGCGATCGAGCAGGTGCGCGGAGATACGATCACCCGCACGTTCACGGTGGCCCTCGACAGTGCGATGGTGTTCGACGCGGTCCCGGGATCGGACGGCGGGGCCGGGGCACAGGCGGAATCGGACTTCGTTCTGCACAATCTGGATGCCGTGTATGTCCGTCGAGCGCCCGGTTTCGAGCCCCAGCGACGGGTCGTAATCACGGGTGAGGTCCTGTTTCCCGGGCCCTACTCGCTCCAGCTACGTTCGGAGCGTCTGACCGACGTAATCGGGCGGGCCGGTGGCCTTACGCCCGAGGCGTATCCCGAGGGCCTGCAGCTGTGGCGCGCCGACGTGCAACCCGAGGACGAGGACCTCACGGGGATAGAGATCGCCGGTCAGGCGTTTGGCGATACGGCAATCGTTGCGACCGAGCAGGATCCCGGGAGCGTGGAGGGCGATGCCGCGGGAACGGATGCAGCACCCACGCCGGCCAGGCGATCTCTCACTCGAAAAAGGGTGGGCGTGGACTACGTGGAGGCACTGCGCGATTCGTCCAGCGGGCAGAACCTGCTGGTCGAGCCCCACGACTCGGTCTTCGTACCCCGGTTCATCCCGACGGTGGACGTGCAGGGTGCCGTGCAGGCCCCGGCACGAGTGCTGTACAAGGAGGGTGCGGGCGCGGACTACTACATCCGGCGAGCCGGCGGGTACCAGCAGAAGGCGGACAAGGGTCGAACGCTCGTGCAGTTCGCCAACGGCGAGGTGA
Organism: Gemmatimonadota bacterium; assembly: GCA_039590285.1. Taxonomy (GTDB): domain Bacteria; phylum Gemmatimonadota; class Gemmatimonadetes; order Palauibacterales; family Palauibacteraceae; genus Benthicola. The sequence continues at coordinate 6,017 of JBDHFS010000055.1, read as the reverse complement.
TCGGGCGGGGCGCGAAATTCCTGTTCTTCGGAGGCGGGCTGCCGGAACCAGACCCGGGGAGCGTCGTGCGCGTGCCGCTCAAGGAAGAGAAGCCGCCAGGACCCGGCACGCTGGAGATCGTCGCGGTGTTCACGGCGATGATCACGGCCACCGCGACCGTCATCATCGCCGCGTCGAAGTAGTCGAAGTAGGATCGCGGACCGGCAGGCGCTCGGGCCTCAGGGCAATCCGAAGTCCCACCTCGGGGTCCGGATGAGCACCCCCACCCGGCCGACGAACTCCGTGCGGTTATCGCCGATGACGTTCCGGTAGTCCTGGATGAAGTTCACCCCCACATCCCAGTCCACCTCGAGGGGGAATCGCCACCCGCTGCGCCACCTTCCGGCCACGGCCGGGCGAACCGTCGTCTCCGGGTCGCCGACCAGGATGCGCGGGAAGTCGGGGAGAGTCTCGGGGGGCGGGCGCTCCTGGCGAAGGTCGCCCTCTCCGTTGATCTGGATGTCGAGCCTGGGTTGCAGCCACAGGCCGGCCCGCGGGAACCACTCACCCTCCAGTGAGATGAGGTACAGATCGGTCTTGTCCCAGCCGATCCCGAGACCTTCGACCGTGTACTCCTCCCACACGAGCGGCGGATTCAGGCGCGCCCGATAGACGAGGCTCTCGAGGAAGCTGAAATTGGCGCGCAACAGGAAACCTGGCGTGAGGCGGGAGAGCTCCACGCCGAGCGAGCCGCCGAACTTGCTCTCCGTCCTCCGTGAAGCATCCACGAGCCAGCTGCCGTAGACCGTCAGTCCGGGCGTGGCGCGCCACCAGACGTCGGCCTGGCCCATCTTGTTGTGCGGTGGGTCCTCGTCCTGGCGCGCCAGCATCCAGATTCCCAGGGGGTTCACCAGCCTGAAGTCGAGTGCCTGTCCGGGCCCTCCGTGCACGCTCGACTCCGAGACGGAGATCATCAGGTCGTCGATCGGGCGAAACTCCAGCCTGTGAATCGCCACGTAGTGGGTGGTGTCCGCCTTGAAGTCGCCGTAGCTGCCGAACATTCCGGTCAGGAAAATGCGATCGGTCCCCAGGCGGTATCCGAAATCGGGCTCGCTGTAGGCGTAGTCCGACCGGAGGAATCCGTCCAGGTTGGGCGCTCCCCAATTCCTGTACATCTGCCCTACGCTGAGCCTCGCGTAGCGTGACTGGACCTCGACGTACGCTTCCTCCATCCGGAACGCCATCTCGTTCAACGCGTTGAACAGGAGCGCATCGTCGCTCTCCACGACCCGTCCGTCGGGAGGAAACTGTGGGTCTTCGAGGTAGATGCCGTGATAGAACCCGTGCACGGCTCCGGCCACCGGCCCACCCGCACCTTCGACGCGGACACGGAAATCGCCCAGCAGCTTGGTGTCCGAGAACTGTCCCTCGAGCTCCGGACGCAGCGGATCCCGGTGCGTCTGACTGGCCAGCGTCGCTCCGCCGGCCAGCTCGAGGCTGACGTACGCGTCGTACTCGCCGTTGCCCGTGAGCTGGGCCAGCTCATACGTGTAACGGGCCTTCAGCCGGGCCAGCCATTCCTTCTCGCCGCCACTCAACTCGGCTTCCTCCAGCTCCAGCAGTGCCTGCGCGACCTCGACGCGCCTGTAGGGCTGCACGAAGGGGGAAAGCGAGTTGATCCGCCCGGCGGAGATCCAGTAGTCGAGGATCGGGTATTCCCAGCTCCACAGAGGAACGTACGGCGAGGCGAAGAAAGGCTTCTTCGGCTTCCCGGGCTTCTGCGACTCCGCGGACGCTGCGCTCGAATCGGGCTGAGCTTCCTGGGCGGGCGCCGCCTGGACCAGGAGCATTCCGAACATCGCCGTTCCCGCCAGCATCAGCACACAATGCGTCAAGGTACGGTCGAGCGGTTTGCGCATGTCTGGTTCAGCTCTTTCGAGAGCGTGTTCCGTGGCAGCCCCGGCTCCGGCTCTCTGCCCTGACTAATCGGCCTGCTTCAACGTACGAGCGCCGACATGACGGCTCAACAGAGCGAGCTTCGAGGACCCGGGGGCAGCCGCGCTCGAGTCTGGCCCCCATGTCCCGCCATTGACACTTCCCTGCGCGATTGGCTAGCCTCGGGTGCGTTCCCCGAGAGGCATGTGGGGAACTTCACGAGATAGACGGTGCTTCGAGGCGCCGAATCGCTCGAACAGGAAGAAGTACCGAGCGCCGCGAGGCCGGCGCTTCACTGCGTGCCGGCGCTGCCGTGACCACTCGGGTTGGCGCCGCCGGCGTGTGTTTATCCAAAAAGGAGGATTGGATGCTACGTCGTGTACTGGCCCTGGCCCTCGCGGCCGCCTTCATCTGGCCCGGCGCCGCGGTCGCACAGGAAGACGATGGACCACCACCGATGCTGATGATCAGCTCGTGGAAGTGCGACTTCGGCAACATGGATGAGGTCGGCGAGGACTGGGACATGCGCGGACTCAACGCCGCGCAGAGCGCCGTGGACAATTCGTCGTGGAACGCCGCCGGCGTGTTCTACCACGCCTGGGCCGACGAGTGGAACGTCAACTACTGGGCCGTAGCGGAGGACATCCCGGCGCTTCTCGAGGGACAGTCGGCGAACAACTCCGCGTACGATGACATGTATCCCGACACCCCCGATCAGTGGGACTGGTGCGGCGAGCACAAGGACAGCTTCTATCAGCTGGGCCAGAGCACGGAAGGCGACGATGAAGAGGATGACGATGACGCTCCGGGGATGATGGCGATCAGCTCGTGGAAGTGCACCGACGTGGGCGCCGTGAGCGAGGCTTGGGAAGGAAACTACCTCGCCAAGGCACAGGCCGTCGTGGATGCCGGTCAGTGGGGCGGCGCGGGCGTGTTCTATCACTCCTGGGCCGACGAGTGGAATGTCAACTTCTACTACTTCGGCGAGGACATTCCGGCGATCCTCGAGGGCTGGCAGGCGTACACGGATTCGTTCAGCGAGGGCGATCCGGACCTTACGGATTGGTGTTCGGAGCACAAGGACGGGCTGTACCAGTTCGGCGAGAGTGCCGATTCGTCGGACGAGGAAGGCGAAGGCAGCTGAGCCTGGACGTTTAGAGCTCGAGCTTCTGAGCGCACCGTCAGCCGGTGCGACAGAGGTGCGACACGAATGGAGCGCGGAGGGGCGGCCGAGCGGCCGCCCCTTCGCGTGGATCCTAAATCCTGCCGGAGTTCGAGACCCTGACCTACATCTCCGGCACGTAGGACATGCTGGAGACGTAACTGGCGTCGGAGTGCGTCCAGCGACCGACGACTCCGCCGAAGCGGTCGCTGATCGCATCCCAGTCGGCCTGCGCGTCGGCGGCCTCGATGAGGTCATCCCAGGTCGCATCCGAGTGATAATCGGCCAGGCTCGGCACGAAGAACACCCACACCATCCGGTCGTCGCCGATCTCGGTGCGATGGGCCTGCACGCCGAACGGATAGCCGATCTTGCCCAGGAACGCCACGAAGTCCTTGGCGAGGGCCGTCCATGCTTCGTCCTGGCCCGCGTTCAACCACTCGAAGTGGAAGTGGCCCACGTTCCAGTCATCGTTCGTGTAGCCCTCCGGCCAGTGCATGACATCGGGAATCGACCGAACGATCGAGGTCTTGGCGTGAGTCGGGATCTGCTGCATCGCGCCGAAGAACGCGTCGCGACCCGCCTCGCCCGGAGTGCCCTCGAAGGCCGCCCAGAACTGATTGCCGTCGTCGAAGTAGGCCATGTTCTCGACGGGGTAGTACAAGTGGTAGCCGGTGTCGTTGCTCCAGAAGTGCCACTCGTACTCGAGACCGGCATCGCCGGCGGCCTGCACCAGCGTCTGGAGCGCCTCCCGGTAGGCGGCGCGGTGTGCCGGGGCCACCTCGACGTCCATCACGTAGCCCAGCTGGCCCTGCTCTTCTTCCTGGGCCTGGCCAGTCGCCGGAAGGGCCGGGTGCACCAGCGCGAGGCAACCAGCGGCGATGAGAAAACGACGCATGTCACAACCTCCGTGTTGGTAGTACGAAGGGGGTAGCGCAGCGTCTACCCCCTAAATAAGTCAGTCCGTCATTCCAGGCCAGTAGCTCATGCTCTTCCGGAAGCTTGCGTTTCCGTGCTCCCAGCGAGCCACCAGGCCCTGCCACCGCTTCTGCAGACCCTCGTACTCCTCTTCCGCCCCGGCGGCCTTGATGAGGTCATCCCACGTTTCGTCGCTCGTGTAGCGGCTCATGCTGTCGGCGAAGTCGACGCACGTGATCTTCTGGGCGCCGACCACCGTGCGCATGCAGTTGGTCCTGTACGGGTATCCGATCTTCCCCAGGAACGCGACCCAATCTTCCGCCAGCTGGCCATAGGCCTCACCGGCGCCCGGCTTCAGCCAGTCGTGGTGGACGTGGGCCACAGAGACTTCATCCTCGAGCGGATCGGCGGGCGAGTAGCTCCATGACATGACCTGCCGTGAGATCTCGGTCGTCACCTCCCGTGGGATCTCGGCCAGTGCCGAGCGGAAGGCCGCCTGGGCCGATTCGGGGAACTGGCTCCAGAAGGCGGACTGATCGCCGAGCCAGGACATGTCCTCAAAGCCCACGACTACCGTGAAACCGGCGTCGTGCGACCAGGCCCACCACGGATTGGTCACACCCGCTTCCGCGGCTGCCGCCGCCAGGTCCTGCATGGCCGATCGGTACGCGGCACGATCGGCCGGCGCCATCGAAGATACAACCACGAGAGCGTATCCCGGATCCTCTTCCTCCTGGGCCTGAACGGCCGACGCGGGAAGAAGCATGAACATCGTCGCCGCCAGCAGCAGCGAGGTAACGATCCTGCGCATGGTAGAGCCTCCGACAGAGTGGAAATGAAAGAGCCGCGTCGCACGCGGCCCGGACTAGATTTCGCGCTGGGAACCTACACGCGCGGGGCGCCGGAGGAGGGTCCGGCGGCCCGCGCGTCCAACCTCGGACGGCTCCACCGTAAACAAATCGTGAGAAAATGTGAAGGGCAGGCCGCGGCCGGGACGGTTGAGGGTCCGTTGAATCGAAGTCGTATGTTCCGTATGTACTTGGACCGTGGCCGGCGTACGCACTCCGGGAAACAGACAGACGTTTCAGCTGAAACGTTTCACGAGGAGGTTGGCTGTAGCAGGGGCCCGGGCCTGGATGACTGAGGGGCCGGCTTTCGCCGACCCCTCCCTCCCGTACCGGGGTCAGGGTTACTCACCCTTGATCTCGATCTTCCGGGCCAGCGCCTCGGGTGCCTTCGGCAGTTTCACAGTGAGGACACCCTGGTGGAAGCCCGCGTCGACCGCTTCCGACTCGATCGTGTGCGGGATCGAGAAGCTGCGGGAGAACTTGCCCCACGAGCGCTCACGCAGGTGGTAGGTTCCCTCGTTCTCCTCACGCTCCAGGGCGCGTTCGCCATGAATCGTCAGGACGCCTTTCTCGACGGTCACATCCACGTCCTCGTTCGTGAAGCCGGGGAGGTCCATTTCGAGCACCAATTCGTTCTCGGTCTCGATGAAATCGGCCTCCGGACCACCGGGAGCCACGTGAAAGCCTGGACGGCTGAACATGTCATCGAACAGCCGGTCCACGTCCCACCTCAGTTCGGGAAACGGGCGGAGCACGGCCGTCGATCGCTTTCGGGTAGGGAGCATCATGTCTGTCTCCTGTGTGTAAAGGCTGCTTTGTCGAATGCTTCCTCGCGCGCATCGATACGCTTTCGTCTGTCCGGTGAAAATGCAACGTCCATGCCTGAAATCGGGATGCAACTTCTGCAATAATGGCGTTTTGCGGGAATCCATTCGGCCACATTGAACAACAAAGGTCTAGCGGGCGGTCATTCTGGCAGGATTCCGGGCGGGACGTTGGCGAAGGCGAGCAATCGGTGGCGAGCCAGTGACGCCCGACTATATTATCGATCGTCGCATTCAGGCCCCGTAGCTCAGGTGGATAGAGCGTCGGATTCCTAATCCGAAGGTCGCGCGTTCGAGTCGCGCCGGGGTCACTGATTTATCGGGCTTTCCGTGTCTACGCATTGGACGCCC
>JBDHFS010000054.1:0-15081 GCA_039590285.1 Gemmatimonadota bacterium | reverse complement strand
CTCCGCGGCCACTGCCCCGGAGCATCGCGTGGACACCTCTCGGAGAGGGCGGCGCGGACCCGGAGGGTACGTACGACGTCTTCATCACGCAGCGCGCCCTGGAAGACCTGCTCGCGCACACATGGGGCCCGACGGATCCGGAACGCTCGTTCGGCCTTCTTGCCGGAGACCTGTGCGAGGATCTGGAAGACGGCCGCCCCTACGTGCTGATCAGCGGAGTGTGCCGGTCGAGGGTGCCGCTGATCGATGACTCCCGGGACCAGATCCCGCCCGATGCGTGGGATAGAGCTGTCGGCCCACGAGCGGGCCACTCACGACAAGTACTTCAGCGAGCCCTGGCACAGCGCCGTCGTCGTCGTGACGGATGACGAGGGTCCCTGCGGAGGCTTCTTCCGCTCTACGTCGAGGGGTCTCTCGCGGTCTCCGCTGTCGTTCCACGAGGTCGTGGCCACGGATTCCATCGGCGGCGCCGAGTGGCGCACGCTCCTGGACTGGATCAACCTCGGCACCGACCGCGAGGTGGTGCGGGAGCCGCGACGCGATCCGATATCCGATGGCACGAACGGCTCGGGTGCAAAGGGAAGTGGTTCTGCGGACGGCGCAGACGCCTCCTGGGAGCAGCGGTCGGACAGTCTGGGATTCTCCGGCGCGATGGCCCAGGAGATCGCGCGTCGATCGATCGTCGCCGAGGCCGCGAAGACCGCCGCGAAGCTGGGTGAGCAGAGGGAAAAGGCGGAGGAGGCCGCGCGGAAGGCGGAGCGCGAGGCGGCGAGGCGGGCCGCCGAGCTCGAGGCCGCGCGTATCGCGGCGCAGGAGATGGCCGAGCGGACGGCCGAGGCGGCCGCGGACGAAGCCGCCGCGGACGAAGCCGCCGCGGAGGCCGAAGCGGAGGAGCGGCGCCTTGCGGAGGAGGCCGAGCGGGCGGAAGCGGCCGCGCGGCACGCGGAGGAGGAGGCAGGCAGGCGATCCGCCGAGCTGAAGGCGCTTCGGGATGCCGCGGAGGAGGCGGAGCGAAAAGCCCTCGAGCTCGAGGACGCGCTCCGGGCTACGGAGGCCGACGCCGCGAGGCGCGTGGCCGCGGAAGAGACGGCGCGGCAGGCCGCAGAGGAGGAAGCCGCACGGCACGCGGCCGATGCGGAGTCGGCGAGAAGGACCGCCGAGCAGGAAGCCGAGCTGCGACGCAGCGAAGAGGCGGCCCGCATCGCGGCGGAGGAGGAAGCCTCCCGCAGGGTGGAGGAGCTGCAGAAGGCCCGAATCACGGTCGAGCGAGAGGCCGAGCTCCGGGCAGCAGAGCTGCGGGCGACCATCGAAGCCGCGGATGAAGCTCGTCGGCTTGCCGAAGAGGAGACGGCGCGGCGAGCGGCGGAGCTGGAGGACGCCCGTCAGGCCGTCGAGGAGGAGGCCGAGCGCCACGCCGCCGAGCTGAAGGCCACTCTCGAAGCGGCTGAACAGGCCCGTCAGGCCGCCGAGCAGGAAGCGACCCGGCGCGCGGCGGAACTACAGGCGGCCCGCGAGGCGGCCGAGCACGAGGCGGAGCTGCAGGCGGCCCGCGAGGCGGCCGAGCAGGAGGCGGAGCGCCAGGCGGCCGAGCTGCAGGCGGCCCGCGAGGCGGCCGAGGCGGCGGCGAAGCGGCAGGCGGCGGAGCTGCAAGCGGCCCGCGAGGCAGCCGAGGAGGAGACGAGGCGGCAGGCCGAGGAGCTCGAATCCACGCTGGAGGCGGCGGAGACCGCGCGTAAGGAAGCCGAGCGTGAAGCCGCGCGAAGGGCCGCCGAGCTGGAGGCCGCACGGCAGGCGGCCGAGGAGGAGGCCGAGCGCCAATCGGCGGAGCTCAAGGCCACGCTCGACGCTGCGGAGGCGGCGCGCAGGGCGGCCGAGGAAGAGGCGGCCCGCAAGGCCGCGGAGCTCGAGGCGGCCAGGCGAGCGGCCGAAGCGGAAGCCGAGCGCCAGGCGGCCGAGCTCCAGGCCACCCTGGATGCCGCCGAGGCGGCGCGTAAGGCCGCGGAAGAGGAAGCCGAGCGCCAGGCGGCCGAGGCGGCCGCCGCGATCAAGGCAGCCGAGGCGGAAGCGGCGCGCAGGGCGGCCGAGGCCGAGGCGGCGCGGAAGGAAGCCGAGGAGGAGTCCGAGCGGAGGCGGCTGGAGGCCCAGGCCCATCAGGAAGCCATCTCGGATGCGGTTCGCCGGGTGACGGAGCTGGAGGCGGCGCGAAAGTCGGCGGAGGAAGAGGCGGCACGCTGGGCGGCGGAGGCCGAGTCGGCCAGGCAGGAAGCAGAGGAGGAGGCCGCGCGGCGGACGGCGGAGCTCGAGACCATGCGCGAATCGGTGGCCGCGGCGCGGAAGGCGGCCGAGGAGGATGCCCGACGCCGTGCCGCCGAGGTCGAGCAGGCCAGAATGAAAGCCGAGGAATCCGAGCGCCGGGCCGCGGAAGCCGAGAGCGCACGGCGGTCGGCGGAGACGACCGCAGACCGACACAAGTCGGAGGAGGAGCTGCGTCGCGAGGCCGAGACGGCCGCGATCCAGAAGGCAGCCGAGCTCGAGTCCGCCCGGAAGGCCGCCGAGCAGGACGCGGCCCGCCGGGCCGCGGAAGCCGAGGCCGCTCAGAAGGCAGCAGAGGAGGAGGCCGCCAGGCGCGAAGCCGAGGCTGAGGCGCGAAAGGCTGCCGAGGAGGAGGCCGCGCGCATTTCGGCCGAGCTCGAGGAGGCCCGCAAGACGGCCGCCAACGAGGCGACTCGCCGCACGGAAGAAGAGGACGCGCGCCGTCAGGCCGAGCTCGAAGCGGCGGAGCAGGCCGCCGAGCTGGAAGCCGAGCGGCGCAGGGAAGAAGAGGACGCTCGCCGCCAGGCCGAGCTCGAAGCGGCGGAGCGGGCCGCCGAGCTGGAGGCCGAGCGGCAGGCCGCTGTGGCGGAAGCGGAACGCATGGCCGAGGAAGCCAGGGCAGCCCTGGAGAAGGCCGAGCTCGAGGCGGAGAAGCGTGAGACGGCGGAACAGGAAGCGGCTCGAACGACCCTCCAGCTGGAAGCCGCGCGAAAGGCCGCGGAGGACGCTCTGCGACAGGCATCGGAGAATCGCGCCGCCGAGGAAGTCATTCAGCGCGAAGCCGAAAGGCAGACGGAGGAAGATGAGGCGACACTTCAGGCGACTGAGGAGAGGATTGCCCGTGAGTCGGCCGAGCTGGAGGAGGCGAGAGCCGCCGCCGAGGAGCGGGCCTCGGTCCTCGCCGCCGAGGCCGAGGACGCGTGGCGTGCCGCCCGACTCGAATCCGATCGCCGTCGAGAGGCCGAAGCCTCGGCTGCGGAGAGGGTCCAGGAGCTGGAGCAGGCGCGAGAGGCGGCCGAGCAGGAAGCGGCGCTCATGGCCTCCAAGGCGCGGAAGGTGGCGGAATTCGCTCGCGAGGAAGTAGCCCGCCTCAGAATGGAGCGCAAACGCCTCGAGGAAGCGGTGGTGCGTCGCGCCACGGAACTCGAAAAGATGCGTCAGGCGGAGTCGCGGGAGATCGCCCTGCGTAGAGCGGAGGAGGCTCGGCGGGTGGCCGCCGAGGATGCGCGTGACGAGGCGGAGGAGGCGGCAAAGCAGGCGTCCGTCGAGCGCGCCAGACGGGAGGTGGAGGAGGCTGATGCGCGCCGTGCGGCCGAGAAAGAGGCGCTGGAGGCGGAGGAGGCGGAGGAAGCCAGGCGGGCCGAGAAGGAAGCCGAGCGAATCGCGAAGCGCCAGGCGGCGAAGAAGCGGTGGGAGCGGCGTGGCCGTCAGGTGGGAAACATCGCCGCGGGCATTGGCATCGTCGCCGTGGCCGCGTTCGGCGCCGACAAGATGATCCGATCGACGGACCTGATCCGCGGTCGGGCCGCACCGGTGGTTCGCACCGGTGCCGCGTCGCCACAGCCCGAGGGTGCGGCGGTGCAGCCCGAAAGCGACGCGGTGACCGACCCGGTCATGGTGGATCCCTCCGGCGAGGGATTGGTGGTGCTCTCACCCTGGTTCGAGGAGGACCTTCCGACCATCGTGGATCCGGAGGCGTTGCCCTCTGCCGCGGACCCCAGACTGCTTTTCCTGGACCAGCTGGCGGACTCCGCGGTCGCGGCGATAGCCGCGTTCAGGGATTCCGCGCGTGCGTTCGACGAAGGCCTTCTTCGGTGCGAGACGCTTCAGGCAGCGTACGAAGAGGCGGATCGCCGCTGGCTCGCTTACGTCGTGAACGGCGTGTCCCGGCTCGAGTCGGGCCTCGACGAGGACCGGTCAGCACGGCATGAGAGCCTGTCACAGGATGCGCGGCGGACCAAGCTCGCCTACGAGGTCAGCGACTGCCCGATGCCCTGACCGGAATTTGCCACTTTGGGATTCTGAACCGGGAAAGCTCACCACGATGTGGCCGTGACACCCACCTTCAGCAGAAAGAAGTCCGCCCGACTGGAGACCGGTGTGTACTCCGCACGACCGTTGACATCTCGAACGTCATCCGCCGGTACGTATCGGGTCGTACCGTGGGTGCGGTACTCGGCGCCCAGGCCGAGGGAGATGATGGTCCCGTCGTCTCCCGCCGATAGCGGTATCTCGAAGCCCCCTCCGATCACGAAGGAGGGTGTCCAGTCGCTCACGTGGACCTCGCTGTCGATGTGTATCGACTCCTCTCGATCATCCATGTGCTCCGCGTCCAGATCCACGGATGTGCTCGTCTCGAAGTAGGACAGGCCGACCAGCCCGTACAGGTGCGGCCGGAACGACACCCCCGGCGCATACAGTTGGGGACCAATGGCTCCCTGGAAGACCCACGTGTCCGTGGATGCCTGTATCGGTATCGGGACGTCCCGGTAGTACAGGGTGCGTTCCGTGGTCTCGGATTCCCACAGGACGGCCCCGCCGTCGAGTCGAAGAGTCAGCCACTCGATCGGAAGCACGCGAGCCGTCACGTCTCCGACCAGGGCAGCACCGGCATCGAAGTTCTCGCCGAATCCGCCTCTGGGCACGGCGGCTGCCAGGCTGAGGCCAGCGCGAATGCCGAGAAGTGACGCGACCGTATCGGCCACACCGGCGGGCGGCTCGACAGGACTCTGGGCGGCCCCAGGTTGCCGGACGGCTGCCAGGAGAAGAGCCACGGACGCGAGGGACACGACGCACCGTGCCGTGCTTCGTCGAAGCGGCGCAATCGGCCTGGACATGGCGGCCTCCGGGTTCAGAGCCTTGAGAGGCCTGCTAGCATACACCTCATGCGACCATCCGGTTCTTGCCTCTCACCCGAAGCATGGCCGGGAGCAGTCAAAGAGCGGTCAAGTGGAGCCTGTTGTACCTTGCGATTATCGTTATTCAACTATATTTTATTGATAAACGATAAAGACACTCGTGCCATTCCGGCACGTGCAAGAGAGGTGGGGTCATGACGATCGGCGCAACGAGGCTCGCGAGGGCGGTCAAGATATACGTCAACATCGGGTGGTGGATCAGCGCGATCGGACTGGTCGTGGTCCCCATCGCGTACCTGCTGGTCCTGGGCGCGATCTCGCAGCCGGATCGGCAAGCCCCCGATCTGCCGGTGCTGGCGAGGATCTACATGGATCAGGAGGCCCTGGCCGGTACGACTCCGGGCGTCGAGCCCGAGCCCTCGGCCCTCGTGTTCGGCCAGGGTGAAATGCGCATCCGCACCAGGAGCAAGGCAGCCTGGACCCTGGTGATGGGTCTGGCGGAGATGGTCCTTCTGGTCGTGCTCTATGTGTTCGGGCAACTCAGGGCGGTTCTGCGCACCGTCGTGGACCGGCGGCCGTTCATGCCCGAGAACGCCGAACGAATCCGCAAGGTCGGCCTGGTGACGGTGGCCTGGAGCCTGGTCGTCCCCTTCCTGAAGCTGTTTACGGGCGTCGCGGTGCTCGATGAGGTGGCGGTCGAGGGACTCATTCTCAAACCGCCCTTCGAATTCAGTTTCGAGATCCTGTTCTTTGGGCTCGCGATCATCGTTCTGGCGGAGGTCTTCCGCCAGGCCAGCGTGCTCCAGCACCAACAGTCTCTCACGGTCTGAGCCGCGGACAACCCACGATGCCGATCAAGGTCAACCTGGATCTGATGCTCGTCAGACGCCGCAAGACGCTCACGGAGCTGGCGGAGGAGGTCGGGATCACGCTCGCCAACCTGTCGATCCTCAAGACCGGCAAAGCCCGAGCGGTGAGATTCTCCACCCTGGAAGCGCTGTGCTCTTCTCTCGAGTGTCAGCCCGGTGACCTGCTGGAATTCGTCCAGGGACACGGCCGGCTCGCCGGGAGCTCGGCTCCGGAGGGTCGCGACAGTCCGACTTCCTGACGTCCGATCGGGCGGCCGCTGAATTTTTCCCGAGTTTGAGTACATTGGGTTCGTTGTCGCCGGGCCGATGGCGCCGGCCCCTAGCACCCGAGCATGAATCGGGCGCCTGAATCCACCACGGAGGACGTGCCTTGGCCGCGCAGATCAGCTTCCTGGACCAGGTGAACCACAGCTTCGACCGGGCCGGCGTGCTCACCGGCCACGACCCGCGCATGCTTGCCCAGATCCGGGAATGCAACAGCGTGTATCGACTGACCTTCCCGGTGAAACGGGACGACGGGTCGATGGAGGTCATCGAAGCGTGGCGGGCCGAGCACAGCCACCACAAGCTTCCCACAAAGGGTGGAATCCGGTACAGCCTGATGGCGAGCGAGGACGAGGTCATGGCCCTCGCGGCGCTCATGACCTTCAAGTGCGCCATCGTCGACGTTCCGTTCGGCGGAGCCAAGGGCGGAATCCGGATCGATCGCCGCCAGTACTCGGGCGGCGAGCTGGAGCGAATCACGCGGCGCTACACCTTCGAGCTGGTCAAGAAGCACTTCATCGGACCGGGAGTGGACGTTCCGGCCCCCGACTACGGCACCGGTCCCAGCGAGATGGCGTGGATCGTGGACACCTACAAGTCGCTCAGCGTCGGAGAGCTGAACGCCGAAGCGTGCGTGACCGGCAAGCCGGTCGCCCAGGGAGGCATCCGGGGACGCATCGAAGCCACCGGCCGCGGCGTGTACTTCGGCATTCGGGAAGCCTGCGGCGTTGAGGAGGACATTCAGGCACTGGGACTATCCAAGGGCATCGAGGGCAAACGGGTCGTGGTCCAGGGACTGGGCAACGTCGGCCACAACGCGGCCCGGTTCCTGGCGGCCGACGGCGCGCTGTTGGTGGGGCTCGCCGAGTACGAGGGAGCGATCGCCGACCCGAGTGGCCTGGATCTCGAGAAGGTGCTGGAGCACCGGCGGGAAACGGGGTCCATCCTGGGTTATCCCGGCTCCACCGACATCCCGAATTCTCTCGATGCCCTGGAGCTGGACTGCGACATTCTGGTCCCGGCCGCTCTCGAGAACCAGATCACGAAGGAGAACGCGGCGCGGATCCAGGCCAGGATCATCGCCGAAGCCGCTAACGGGCCGACGACGACCGCCGCGGATGAGATCCTGGCCCAGAAGGGCGTCATGATCCTTCCGGACCTGTACCTGAACGCCGGGGGCGTGACGGTATCGTACTTCGAGTGGCTCAAGAACCTCGCTCACGTCCGTTTCGGACGGATGGAGAAGCGATTCGACGAAACCGCGCACCTGCAGCTGCTCGCGGCGGTCGAAAAGGCGACCGGCCAGGATTTCTCCGTGCACGAGCTGGCGCACTTCGCGAGTGGCGCCGACGAGGTGGACCTCGTGAACTCGGGCCTCGAGGAAACGATGATCGATGCGTTCCACCAGGTACGGGAGGTCCAGAAAGAGAACGGCGATGGCTTCGATCTGCGGACGGCCGCGTTCGTCAGCGCCATCAACAAGATCGTCGTGTCCTACGAGGAGCTGGGAATATTCCCCTGATCCAGCCCCACCCGACCCCCTGACCGAGTCGCGGCATGGATACACCTTTCCTCGTCACCGTCATCGGGTACGTGGGCTCGGCCTTCGTCGTGGCCTCGCTCTCGATGCGGTCGATCCTGCGGCTGCGCATCATCGGTCTGGCCGGGGCCCTGACGTTCGTCGCGTACGGCTACCTCATCGATGCCTGGCCCGTGGTCCTCACGAACGTGGTCATCGTCGTGATCCACCTGGCGTTCATGCGGGAGCTCGTCACGGCGCGTGAGTATTTCAGGATCCTGGAAGTGCGCCCCGAGTCGCGGTATCTGGACTACTTCCTGGAGCGGCACCAGACCGAGATCGCGGAGATTTGGCCGGACTTCCCCGGCGAACGGATGGAAGGACAGCTGGTCCTGTTCGTGCTGCGAGACCTGGTCCCAGCCGGCCTGTTCATCGCCGATGTCGAGAGCGCTGAGGCCCTCCGGCTGAGGCTCGACTATGTCATTCCGGGCTACCGGGACTTCAAGGTGGGACGCTATCTGTACCGAAGGGGTAGCCTGTACGACCGGGGCTTCCGAACTATCGTGGCCGAGTCCTCCAATCCGCGGACCACGAAATACCTGGGCCGGATGGGGTTCCGGCAACGCACGGCGGAGGGGTCGTCGGGCGGGTTTTGTCTGGATCTGGAGCCTGCATCGGCCTAGCCGGCGAACCGGCCCGCGCCTTCAGGGGGCGAAGACCGCCTCCAGCTCCGTCAGACCGTGCAACGCCTCGGGAGAAAGCCCCGGGACTCCCGACGCTCGCGCGGCCTCATCGTACGCCCGGATGAAGGCCGCCGGATTGGCCACGTCCTCCACCAGCCGCTCCTGACCCAGCGCATCGAGGATCGTTCTGGCCAGGTAGTAGCCGGTCGGGTGCCCGCTCATGGGAATGAGCTCGCCGACGCGGGCTCCGATATCGGCGCGGTGATCCGTATCCGTTGCGGCCCCGAGGGAGGCCAGCAGGGAGTCGAGTCCACGAATCGTCGCGGGTGTCGCGGCCAGGGCCTCGAGATAGTCCTCTGCGTATCGCTCCCGGCCAGCCGGTACCGCTGCTTCCCCCTCGATCCACGGACGCTTGTCGATGTGGTCGGCGATCCCCTCGCCCTGGATCTGGTACAGCGTCCAGAGCAGCTCTTCATCGTGTGGTGCGACGTTGTCCCAGTCGACCCTCGCACGATCGTTTCGGTACCAGTGGTGGGACTCGTGCGCGATGAAGGACTGGAGATCCAGTTCCATGGCAGCCAGCGGATCCATCACGATCGGGTCGTAGCCCCTGGCATCCAGATCGAACACGGTCAGGGCCAGCGGAGCCGGCTCCGCCGGCGGTGGGAGGGGCAGCCACTCGGCGGCGAGCCGGGAAGGCTCCTCCATCGGATTGGAGCGGTTGAGCTCGTCAGTGAAGGCCTCCAGCTGGGCCCGACTCTGCAGGACTCGCCGGTAATGCCGCAGGCGACGGTCGTTCATCCCCTCTTCGAGGGCGCGTGCGAGAGAATCACGCAGGGACGGCATGTAAGCCAGTCGAAAACTCTCCTGGAAGAACGAGGGCTCGAACTCGCTGCGGGTCAGGGCGCGGTACCCCGGCGTGGCGAACAGCGCTCGCCACAGCACGGGGCTCGGCTCTTCATCTCGGGAAAGCGAGTCCACGACCTGCCAGAAGAGCTCGATCCCACTGACGTCGACCCCTGAGCCCTTCGAGGCAGGCGGTGGCGTCTCATCTCGCGACCCTGAGGAGTATTCCCGGCTGGATGGGCCCTCGGTGCACGCCCACGCCCCTGCGCAGAGAGTGAGGAGAAGGAGGGCTCCCGTTCGCGAAGCGCGCGACGCTTGACGGCTGACTCCGGTTTTCACGCCACCAGCAGCAGTGCCGTACCATACATGAGTACGAGCCCCAGGGTGAGTCCCACCGCGTTGAGCGGCGCCATCACGCCGCCTGCTGACTCGCGCCGCAGCATGCGCCAGATCTCCAGCACTACCTGCAGGATGGCTCCGGCACCCAGAGCCAGGAACAGTGTGGCCGCGATGGGAGAGTACGAGAAGCCGCCGATCCACGTGCCGGCGATCGTGGGCAGACCGGCGAGAGCGCCGAGGGCGGCGTAGCGGCGGAGGGGTGGCCGGTCGGAGGCCACCGGAGCCACGATCGCCAATCCCTCGGTGGTGTTGTGGACCGCGAAGCCGATTACCAGGAAGCTCCCCAGCGCGATCTCGCCGAGTGCGAAGGCCGACCCGATGGCCAGGCCCTCGCCCAGATTGTGGAGCCCGATGCCGAGCGCGATCATGTAAGCCAGCCTGAGCCTGTCGGAGGGGCCTGGTTCTTCGTTATCCGCGCCGCGCGCACCCGACACGGCCCGCAACAGGGCCACGCTGCCCACGACTCCCAGCACGATGAGGCCCACACCCTGGAACGCGTCGGGGACGGCCACCGCGGTCTCGAAGGCCTCGGCCAGCGCGTCCACACCGAGGAACACGAGAAGACCGATCGTGAGGCTGAGGAAGAAGTGGATCCAGCGGCGGCTCACGCTGCGCAGGAAAGGCGACCACAGCAGGCCGATCAGCACGGGCACGAGGCCGACGTAGACCCCGAGCAGAGTGAAGATCGTGAGATAACGGGCGTTGGGCCGTGGAGTCAGCGTCGCGACGTCCACCGTGTGCGTGAACGTGAGTCCGGTCGAGGTGATCAGCGCGATCTCGTGCGGCTCGCCCTCCACCCACGGGTACGGGATCTCCACTACGGCGCGACCCAGGCGCGGCACGGTTCGCCCTCCGGCGATCGCGTGCTTCCAGTAGGCCTCGTCCACCATGACCTGGGCGATCGTGACGGCCTCCGGTCCGCCATTGACGACATAGACGCGCATCAGGCCGTTCTCCGGTAACGATACGCGCTCGATCGTCAGCTCCTCGACCGGAGGAAACGCCGTCCGAAGAGAGCCGGTCGGATCGAAGACCAGGAACACGGCCACGAGGGCTCCGAGCAGGCCGAGCGGCGCCAGCCCCAGCAACCACCGACGCACGTTTCCGGTCATCCGTCAGCCGTACCGGTGGAAGGGAATGCCGTCACCCGCCGCGAGCTGCGGCACGGCCTCGATGAAGCTCATCCAGCCCAGCTCGGCGAACTCGCTCTGGTGGGCGTGGCACATGTGCATGCCCGGGTGCCCCAGCTCCATCTCGATGATCCCGCGCTCCCCCTGGCACAGCATGACGGTGTCCGTGAGCTCGTATTGGTCCGTGCGGGTCCCGGTCCGGTACCAGCGGAACATGCTCGCGTGCAGGTGAAACGAGTTGATGGGATCGAACTCGGTCAGATTCGCGAGGTAGATTCGCACGGGGTCGTTCACACCGATGCGAATCGGGTGCGTCTGATAGTAGAAGGCCGCCGTGTTGGCGGCGTACACCTCGTTGTCGCCGTCGAAGTTCGTGTCGAAGCCGTTCATCACCATCACCAGCTCACGTGCCGGGCTCCGTCCCTCCGGGGGATCCACGATCAACAATCCATACAGGCCCTTGTGGATGTGCCTCTTCAGCGGGATCGCGTGGCAGTGGTAGGGGTGGATGCCGAACGGTGTCGCCTCGAACTCGTACGTGAAGTGTTCGCCGGGCGCGACGACCGGCGTAACACCGTCCATCCCTGGCGGATGCGTACCATGGAAGTGGATCGTGTGCGGATGCGAGCCGGCGTTGGAGAAGTGGATCCGGAGCAGGTCGCCCTCGGTGCAGCGCAGCGTCGGTCCCGGCACCTGCCCGTTGTAGGCCCAGGCCGCGAACCACACGCCGGGCGCGACCTCGATTTCGGTGTCCACGGCCACCATCTCGTAGTCCCGCACCATGCGGCCCGATGCGGCCCGGCTCACCGTCCCATAGTCGAACTCTGTGAGGAAGGCCATCGGGTCGAAGCCGTCCCGCGGCGCGTGATCCCCGAATACTCCCATCCGGAGCTCGGATTCCGTGGGATGACCCTCGCTGAGCGCGCCCGCCTCCTGCATGCCGGCCTCGGTCAGCGCGGAAGCGGCACCACCACGGCGGGCGGCGGCCAGTATGGATGCGCCCGACAGGCCGGCGACGCCCGCCGTCCCCAACCGCAGCCAGTCACGGCGGGTCATCTTTCGTGGCCCGTTTGGCTTTGTATCCAACATTATGGCTATAACCTGACGTCTTCGTGTTGATTTTTAGTCTTACCTAAAAATAGAAGCCGAGGTGAGACTGTCAAGAAGGGGCGTCTCGCTTTGCTCGACTCGGAGCGTGTTCAGTACGTTCCGTTCCTCGAGATGCCGGATGGCGGCTGGACATGAATGTGAACCCCGCGGGAGACCTCTCGAACATGATCCTCGTAACGGGCGCCGCGGGAAAGACGGGCCGGGCCGTGGTGGAGGCCGCCGCGAGGCGCGATCTCAAGGTCCGGGCGCTGGTCTTCCGCGAGGAACACGTCCGGCACCTGCGGCGGCTAGGGGCAACTGAGGCAGTGGTTGGCGACATGCGGGATCCAGAGGCGCTGAGCGAAGCCTGCCACGGGGTCCGGGCCGTGTATCACATCTGCCCCAACGTCCACCCGGAGGAGGTCGAGATCGGAGAGATCGCGATCGCCGCCGCCCGGACCGCAGGGGTCGAGCGCTTCGTGTACCACTCCGTGCTTCTTCCGGCCGTGGAGGCGATGCCCCACCACTGGCTCAAACACGGCGTGGAGGAGAGGCTGCGCGAGTCAGGCCTCGAGTTCACGATACTCCAGCCGTGCGCCTACATGCAGAACGTGCTGGCGGAGTGGGAGTCGATCGTGGGACGAGGAGTGTTAGGAGTTCCCTACCACATCGGGACCGATTTGAGCCTGGTCGATCTGGAGGACGTGGCGGAGGCGGCCGCCGTCGTGCTCACGACGGAGGGACATTCGGGCGCCACCTACGAGCTGTGCGGGCCGGAGGCGCTGTCAACGGCACGGATGGCGGATACGATGGCGAGGCAGCTCGGGCGGTCGGTGCGGGCGCAGAAGAGGAACGTCGGCGACTGGGAACGTCACGCCCGGGCCAGCGGCCTGGATGACTACCGGATCGATGCCCTGGTCCGGATGTTCGAGTACTACGATTCGGCCGGGTTCGAGGGCAGCCCGGAAGCGCTGGCATCGCTGCTTGGCCGCACGCCCACGTCGTTCGACAGGTTCGTAAGCCGGGTGGTGACAGAGGGCACTTAGGCGCCGGAATCGGATGTTGAGCATGATCCAGCGAGCCGATCATACGGCCCGCTGGTCCGTCTGGCCGTCGTCTCAGGCCTGAACCGCCTCGATGGCGCTCTCCCGCCGAGTGATGCGCTTCACCGTGATGTGGAGCCAGATCAGGCACGCCATCGTCACCAGGAAGAAGAAGATCCAGGTGGTGGTCCAGAGTCCGATGCCCCTCAGCAGATAACCGAAGATGATGGGGCAGAAGAATCCGCCCAGGCCGCCGATCACACCCACGGCTCCGCCCACCACGCCGACCTCGCTCGGGAAGTACTCGGGTATGTACTTGTAGACCGCGGCTTTCCCGATCCCCATGGCGATCCCGATGACGAACACGAGGATCGTGAATATCCACACGTTGGCCTGGAAGAAGATCTTGGTGACGCCGCTGGCAAGCAGGGTTCGCTTGCCCACCGTCTGGCCGAGGGTCACTTCGGGCACGTGCCACGAACGGATGACGGGCAGGATATGTGCTTGCGACTCGTCGATCTCGCCATCCGGCCTGGCGACCAGGGTGTATACGTCGTCGCCGACGCGGACTTCGGCATCGGTAACCAGCGTAACCGTGCCGCTCCTCCTGGCCATAACCCCGCTGCCCGGTGACTCGACCTCCATTTTCGGGAAGAAGAGCAGCAGACAGCACAAGGCGATCGTCGCCAGGATCCAGTACATCACGGTGCGAGCGCCGAGCCGGTCGGACATGTAGCCGCCGAGGGCACGGATGACGCCCGACGGAAGCGAGAAGATCGATGTCAGGAGGCCGGCGGTGACGATCGTCATCGAGTAGACGTTCACGTAATACGGGACGAGCCACTGTGCCAGAGCCACGAAGCCGCCGAACACCAGGAAGTAGTAGAGGCCGAATCGCCACACCCGCATGTTCCGGAGCGGCCTGAGCATCTGCAGCACGGTCCGCTGCGAGGCGACCTCCGGCTTCTTGTTCTTCGTCAACAGGAAGAACACGATCGCCATTGCGACGAGCAGGGCCGCGTAGTACTGCGGAAGCACTCGCCAGCGCTCCAGATCCTGCCCGCCGTTCGTGAGGGACCGCAGGATCCCCGGCGCGAGCATGACGGTCAGCGCGGCGCCGGCGTTTCCGGCTCCGAAGATCCCCAGCGCCGTTCCCTGGTGCTCACGGCTGAACCATACCGACGAAAAGGCGATGCCCACGGCGAACGATGTGCCCGTGAGGCCGAAGCCGAGGCTGGCCAGAAGGTAGCCTTCGTAGGAATTGACCTGGCTGAGCAGGTACATCGGCACGGCACACAGGAGCATCAGCGCCGCGTACACGGGGCGGCCCCCGAACCGGTCGGTGAGCATTCCGAGGGGCAGCCGCATGATGGAACCCGTGAGAACCGGGATACCGATCAGCGTGCCCATCTGGGCCGCGTCCCAATCGAAGATCCCGTTCTCCACCAGGAAGGTCACCAGCACGCCGTTCAGCATCCAGGCCGCGAAGCAGACCGTGAACGCGATCGTGTTGAGGCTGAGTATGCGCCAGGCTCCGCGCTGTTCTTTCATGAGATCGACTCGCGGGTGTTGCGGGGCCGGTGGGCCGGCCGGCACGGGATTCGAAGGATGGGGGCGGCGCCGATCAACACACGATCTCCGCGTTCTTCCTGGCGTAGAACCACCAGTTCAGAACGAGGCAGGTGGCGTAGTACACGGCGAACCCGTACAGCGCGTTCTGTGGCGTCCCCGCCTGGATCTGAGTGGCGAAGATCTTCGGGATCAGGTAGGCGCCGTACGCGGCGATCGCCGAGGTCCAGCCCAGCACGGGACCGCGATTGTCCTTCTTGAAGATCACCCCGATCATGCGGAACGTGGACCCGTTCCCTATGCCGGTCGTCGCGAAGAGCACGATGAACAGTGCCAGGAACGGGAAGAAGTACTGCGCCGGATCCGGCGACTGCAGGGCCAGTGAGACCACGTACCCCGCACCGATCGTCGACCCGATCATGACGACCGTGTCCCAGTGCGTCACCCGGGCGCCGCCCAGCTTGTCCGACAGCCAACCTCCCAGGGGCCGGATCAGCGC
>JBDHFS010000053.1:0-13844 GCA_039590285.1 Gemmatimonadota bacterium | reverse complement strand
CGAGGCCACCACGGCGCCGGTGCCGATGAAGAAGCTCTGCATGGCGAAACCGGTGGTCCGCTGCTCGGAGGGCAGGTTGTCTCCCACGAAGGCCCGGAAGGGCTCCATGGAGATGTTGATGGAGGCGTCCATGACCCACAGCATTCCGGCCGCCACCCACAGCGTGGGAGAGTTGGGCATGACGATCAGGGCCAGGGAGGCCAGGATGGCCCCGCCAAGGAAGTACGGGCGCCGGCGGCCCAGTCGGTTCCACGTGCGGTCGCTGAACTCCACGCTGGCGCCCAGCGTCTCGAAGATCCGGCTCACGTTCGCGTTCTGGAGCGCGAAGCCGAACTGAATGCCCAGGAAGCCGAAGCTCATGTTCCAGATATCCCAGAACGAAAGGCGCGGCTTGGGCCGGACCTGGGCGGGAGCAGCAGTGGAGCTTGATTCCATGGGAAACCTGGGCCTCGTTATTGGGTGATCGGTGTTCCGCTCACTCGGTTTTGCGAGCCCGGTCGAGGCGACGGATCAGCCCTTCCACCTCCGCGTCGGTGAAGACATCGTCGAGTAGCCTGCTCATCGGGCGCTGCCAGTTCGGGCGCTCCGAAGACCGCGTCCCCGGCAGATTCACGCCCACTTCCTCGAACCATAGATCCTCGAGCCAGGGGACGACCAGAGGGCTGTCGGACCGGCCGAGCCACTCCAGCAGCTCGGCCAGGAACGCATGGGGCTCGTGGACGCTGCGGTCCACGAGCTCGGCGAGCCGTCCGGTGGCGTACGATCGCTCGTCCCGAACACTCGCGACCGATTCCGTTTCCAGGAGGCCGTGCCGGACCCTTTCGTCGATATCCACGCCGGCGAGCCACCCCGCGAACGTGGGGGTGTCATGCGTGCCGACCAGCGCCATGTCCGATTCGCCGGGGGGACCGAGATCCGGATCTTTCGAGGCTTGGAACTGCGCCAGGTACATCCCCCAGATCCGGTGGCGCGGAAGCGCCTCGTCGATCTGCGGGGGAACGGTCCCCAGGTTCTCGCCCACGACCTCACACCGGTGACGGTTCGACTCCAGCGTCAGGATGGCGAACAGCTCCTCGTCCGGGTACGAGACGTACGTCCCTTCGTGCTTCCCCAGCCCGTGGGGAATCCAGTACAGGCGGGTCCACGCCATCACGTGGTCCACGCGCAGCACCCCGGCGAGCGCCACCTGCGAGGCGATGGCTGCCGCCAGGTACCGGTGACCCTCGTGCCGCGAGGCTTGCGGAAGAACGGGGGGAAAGCCCCAGTCCTGCCCGCTCGGAAACCCCTCGTCCGGAGGGGCGCCCACGGACATTCCCTCCGCGAAGAGCGACTGCCGGGACCACGTGTCGTAGCCGTCCGGGTGGACGCCCACCGCCAGGTCCAGCCCGAGGCGGAAGCCGTCGTCGTCCAGGCGGGGCTGCAGGTCGTCCAGCTGCCCGCGTGCCAGCGTCTGGGCCACGAGATGGAAGCGCTCCTCCTCCGGGTCGATGTGCTCGGGCTCCAGCGCTCCGGCCCGCGCACCCGGCGGCCAGGCCCGCCAGTTCCGGCCCAGCCGGGCCTGGGCGCCACGGAAGCTCGCGTAGCGGACCAGCTCGTCGTCGAGGAGGGACGGGTCCGGTGCCGGGAGCCCCGCCAGGGCCGCCCGGACCTCGGCGTCCGCCTGAATCACATCCAGAGTGGTCGGCGCCTCCGAGGGCCGGTGCGCGTCTCCGAGGTCGAGGATCAGCTCGGACAAGAACAGCCGGCTGACCGGTGAGTAGGGGCTGGGCTCCGGCGGTTCGGAGTTGAAGGTCGGCACCAGAGGCAGGACCATGACGAGGTCACCGCCCCGGTCCCCCACCCAGCGGCACGTGGCCTCCAGGTCCCGCAGGTCTCCCAGGGAGCGGCTGCGAGCCGAGCGCAGGGCGGCGAGTTGGGCGCCCACGCCCCAGCTCCGGTGTGACCCCGGTCGGCGCCACGCCTGTACCGGCGCGGCGATGACCGTGGACGTACCGGTTCGTGCGCCGGCTTCGACCGTGAGCCGGTGATAGCCGATGGGAAGGCGTTCCGTCGCCCGCACCTCTCCACCGGTAAACTCGAGCGGGAAGACGTTTCCGTCGTCGAGCCACAGCTCCGCGCGCACCGGTCTGTCGCCCGGGATCGAGATCGGAGGCAGAGTCCCCTCCCAGGCGACCACGACGGGCGGCACCAAGCCCGTGTCCTCGATCGCATCCATAGCTCGCAGCGCCTCGGCGGCATCAGCAGGGCGTGCGACGGGGGCGCCGAGCGCCGCGCTGACCCGAACGAGCGTTTCCGGGCCCACCGTGACGTGCCGGCCCAGGCCATCCGTGTAGTGGGTGTAGACACCCATCTCGTTGGCGAGCGACTCGAGAGCTTTCAGTTCATCCATGCGCGTTGGTTGGAGATCAGACTCGAAACAGGGTTCTCAAGGGATCCAGCCCGGCGACGCCGGACCGGGATTATAGGCGCGCTTCGGTATGTATCGCGACTGCCTCACCCGGTTGCAGCTCTAGCTGAACACGGTTATCGGATCCGACCACCACGCTCCGGCCGGCGCAGGCGTCGCCCGCGCGTCCTCCAGTCAGCAGGTCACAATAGGTGCCCGCCGGGATGGGAGTCGCCACGTCGAGCGCGACCGGGCCGTCCTCCAGGCTGAGCGCCACGAAGCCCTGGTCTCCCCGCGAGAATGCGATCGCCCACCCTCCGTTATCCCACCAGTCGTTGAGTCCGGTTCCGGCCACGGCGTCCCGGAAGCCGACCGCGCCGCCGATGACCGGGTCGCGATGCTCGCATACCCAGTCGCCGAACCTCGCGTCTTCGAGGCTCGGAGCACACACCACGTCGAGGGTCCCGCCCGCCGCGTCGGAAGGAGGGCCCTCGTCGCGTCCCACCGCTCCGGCGACGAAGGCGTAGCTCGACATCACCTTCGGATACCCGTACGGCTGGGCCAGCATCCACACGTTGGCCAGCCGATACGCATCGCCGTCACGGTAACCCAGGCCACCACCCCGCTGCGTGTCGTGGTTCTCGAGGAACACCACGGCCTTGTCGCCGGGCATGAGCCGCCAGGAGGCCGCGGAGAACGACGCGAGGTCGGCCGGTCTCTGGCCTCCCGTTCCGGCGAATTTGTCCGCGGCGCCGCGGAAGATGAACTCGGTGATGTCCGCCGCTCCGCCCGAGCTGTACGCGAGTCCGAAGTAGTCCCTCGCCTGCACCGCCTCACCGCCGTAGTCGATCACTTCGGCGAAAAAGAAGGGCGTCGCAAGACCTTCGTCCCGCGCGGCCTCGTTGACTAGGTCGAGGATCGCGTCGAGCTCCACTGGCTGGACATGCTTGGCGGCGTCGATCCTGAAGCCAGACACGCCGAGCCGGACGAGTCCAATCAGGTAGTCCGCGATCCGTTGGCGGACGGCCGCGTTCCCCGTATCGAGATCGGCCAGGCCCAGAAGCTCGCAGTCCTGCACGTTGGCGGCGCTCTGATAGTCGTTCACCGCACAGGCGGGATGAAAGTCGCCCAAGGCATAGAGTCCTGGGTAGTCGTACTTGGTGTACTCGGTCCCGTTGGTGCCCGTGCCCGCGCCGGCCGTCATGTGGTTGATCACCGCGTCGACGTAGATGTCTACTCCTGCCGCCGCGCAGCGGTCCACCATCCGTACGAAATCGGACCGGGTCCCCGAGCGGCTCCGGTCGATGGCGTAGCTGACCGGCTGGTACCGCACCCACCAGGGATGGGTATCCAGCACGATGTGCTCCTGTGGAGGCGAGATCTGCGCCGCGGAGTAGCCCACTGGCCCCAGTACGGTCTCGCATTCGCTGGCCACGTCCGCCCATTTCCACTCGAAGAGGTGGACGAACACGTCGCCGGCCGCCATGTGACCGCTTGCCCGGTACGTCGGGTCGAGGGTCGGCCTGCTCGGCGGCCCCGCGGGGGGCGCGGGCGGTCCCGTCGGACCCGGATCATCGCCTCCGCCGCAACCGAGGGCGAAGAGCGAGGTCACCGTCGCGATGACGATGGTGCGCGGATAGAACCGCATGACGACCGCCAAGTCTCCGTAACGTGCTTCAGCCCGGCCGCCGGATGGCGGCCGGGCTGAAGCGTTCGAGTCAGATTCCAGCACTCGCGTACCGGAATCAGTAGCCGGGGTTCTGAACCAGGTTTGGGTTCGCTAGAAGCTCCGACGCCGGCAGCGGATACAGGTTGCGGAAGTCCTCAACCGCCCTTCCCGCCTGCTGACCGCCCTTCCAGGACCAGACGTAGTCGCCCGTCGTGAACAGCCCGTACCGGATCAAGTCGGTTCGGCGATGACCCTCCCAGGACAGCTCGCGCGCTCGCTCGCCCAGGACGAAGGTGAGGTCCAGCTGAGCCAGCGTGATGTTGGCGCTCTGGTCGCCGTACGCACGCTCGAGCAGCGCGTTGACGAAGTCCACCGCCAGCGCCCCGCTGCCCCCGCCTCCCCGAAGGAAGCACTCGGCATACATCAGGTACGCGTCCGCGAGGCGGAACGCAGGGAAGTCAGTATCAGGAAACGTCGGGTGCGATCCCGCAACACCCAACGATGTCACGTTCGTGTACTTCGGTGCAGCGTAGCCATCGAACCAGTTGGAGATATCGTTGACCGCAAGATTCTGACCCTCGGTCCAGAAGATCGCCCGGCCGTCCGGGCTGGTCGCCCCGCCTGGGAACTGCGCGACGAACTCCGGCGTGACCCGCAGACCCCACCAGCCACCGTCGATCCCGTAGTCACCGGCCGGCATATCGCCACCCACCGACGCGTGGATGAGGAACGTAAGGCCGCCCCACTGCCGCGTGTTCTGGCCGTCCTGCGGAACCGCGAACACGATTTCGGGCGAGTTGTGGTTGTCCGCCATGAAGTTGAACTGGAAGTCAGCGGCGAGCGAGTACGGGCCGCTGAGGACCCTCTCGATCTCGAGTTGGGCGTTCGCGTAGTCGGCCGCGCCTACGTAGGCCTCCGCATTCATGTAGACTTTCGCCAGGAGCATCGAGAGCGCGCCCTGATCCGCGCGGCCGTATTCACCCGCTCCGGGCGCCGGTAGGTCGTTTCGGATGTCTTGCAGCTCACTCACGATGAACGCGTAGATAGCCGCGGCAGTACTCTGTTCCGGAGGCGGCGAATTGAGCGGAAAATCCTCCGCGACCAGCGGAATGTTCCCCCACAGGTCGAGCCCGTGCCAGTAGCTGAACGCTCGCAGGAATCTCGCCTCGGCACGGAACTGTTGCAGCTCGTCGCTCAGGCCCTGCTGTCCGCGTTCCGCCAGCTTCTCGTCCGAGGTCTCGCGCAGGAAGTCGTTTGTCAGCGACACCTGGTAGAAGACCCGGGAGTACATCATCTGGACGAACTGATTCGCTGAGGCCCAGCCCATGGTGACCATCTCCGGAAGGCCGGCGTCACCCCACGCGATCACCGCCTCATCCGTGGGCAGCGTCTGCAGCTGCCACAGCTGCCGACCGTAATGGCTGAACCCCTCGTCGAGGCGCGAGAAGTCCGAATTGCCGTGTGGACCCTCCTGGCCCGTCACCGTCAGTCCGGCATACAGCTTGGCCAGATACGCCTCGTAGGACTGAGTGTCGTTGAAGACGTTCGTTTCCGTTACCGTGCTCTTGGGTTCGGTGGTGACGTCGCAGGCGGCCACCGCCAGGAGCACGACGAAAGCGACGCACAGTGTCATGATTCTCTGAATTCTCATGGCTTCATCCGTTGTTGTGTGTCTTCGCTCGTCGTATCCCGGCCCTCAGAACAGCACGCTGAGGCCTGCCGTGAACGTCCGGGTGCGCGGGTAACGGTTGTTGTCTATACCATCGGTGGAGGCCGTCGGATCGACTCCGCTATAACCCGTGATGGTGAACGCGTTCTGCACGACGCCGTAGACCCGGATTCCGTTCAGCGCGCGCCGGAACGTGTATCCCAGCTCGATGTTCTGCAGCCGCAGGAAGCCGGCATTCTCCACGTAGTAATCGGAGAAGTACTGTGGCCTCTCGAAGCCGGTATCAAGCACTGAAGTATGGAGATTGCTGGGCCGCGCGCTGTCCACCAGCTGATCGTAGAAGCCGGTGCTGGATGCCACGTTGTTGTACACGTAGTTCCCCAGCTGGGCCAGTAGCGACAGGCTGAAGTCAAAGGACTTGTAGGTCATGAGCGTCGTGTGCCCCATGATCCAGTCCGGGGCCGGGCTGTGCCACGCCGCGCGGTCATCCTGGTTGATGATTCCGTCTCCGTTGCGGTCGACGTACAGGTCCTGATCGTTGATCGTGCCGTCACCGTTCGCGTCCTCGTAGATCGGGTTCCCGGATCCATCGCGCTTGTGCTCGTACACGAAGAACGAGTTGACCGGCTGTCCCGGCTCGAGCACCTGGATGAAGCTGCCCACGCCTCCCGAGATGGCATCGCCTGCGAGAATCTGCTCAGTACTCCCGGCAAAGGCGTTGATCTTTGTGAGCTCGTTTCTGTTGTAGGCGAAGTTGAAGTTCGCGTCCCACGTGAGCCCGTCGCCCGAACCCTCGAGGAACATGGCGTTCAGCGTGGCCTCGAAACCCTTGTTCTCCATGCTGCCGACGTTGGTCGTGACGACGTTGGAGAGGTTGGTGCCGCCCGCAACGATGACATCGGTGATGAGGTCATCCGTGGTCTTGCTGTAGAACTCGATCGAACCCCAGTAACGATTGTTGTTGAATCCGTAGTCGAGTCCGAGGTTCCACGAGGACGTCTCTTCCCACTTGAGGTTCGGATCCGCCGCGCTGGGCCGGACCGTGGGCACGAAGGTGTCGCCGAACTGCACCTGCGCCGTGTTCTCTCCGAAATCGTAGGATTTGTAGAACTGGTAGTCGTCGAAGGCCTGGTTTCCGTTCTTGCCCCAAGAGGCTCTCAGCCTGAGGTCGGACAACCAGTCGGTGCCGTCCATGAACGCCTCTTCCGACATCCGCCAGGCTCCGGAGAACGATGGGAAGGTCCCCCACTGATTATCCGGCCCGAACCTCGAAGAACCGTCCGTCCGGACGGTCGCCGTGAGCATGTACCTGTCCGCGAACGAGTAGTTGGCCCGCGCGAACCAGGAGGCGAGCTTGCTCTCCGCGGCCCACAGCGTTTGCCGCTGGAATCCGGCGGAGGGAACTCCAAACGCTCCCAGCAGATCGGTACTGAGCTGTTGCGATTCCTGGAAAGCCGTATCGGTTTCCCATTGCTGGTACGAGTAGCCTCCCACGGCGTTGAGGCCGTGCGCTCCCCAGTTCTTGGCGTACGTGAAGAACAGGTCTCCCAGGTAGCTGAACTCCGTCCCGTTGTCCCTCGTGACGGTTCCGAACTGGCCCGCTTCGGTCTGGTACTTGGCGATGGACGGAGCGAAGAACGGGCCTTCCCCGTTAACGACCGTGTATCCCAAGCGACCCGTCACCGACAGGCCGTCGAGCTTGGGGAAGGCATACTCGGCGTTCACGTTGCCGACGCTCCGGTACGCGACGCCCTCGTCGAAGACCAGGTTCATCTCTCCCACCGGATTGTTCGTTGCCAGCTGATCGTCCCACTCGAAGTACCCGCCGAAGGGGCTGTTCGCGTCCTCGATCGGCTGCGTCGGGGCCATGTTCGTGGCGGCGCCGAGCACTCGATCCCCGGTGTACTCCTGTTCCGTCCGGGCCCCCAGCAGGTTGGCCTTCAGGCTCAGACGATCGTTGAACAAGAGCTGGTTGTAGGCGAAGTTGAGTGTGGCCCGGTCCATTCCGGTGAACTTGACCGTCCCTTCCTGGTTCAGGTATCCGAGAGACACCCGGAAGTCCATCTTGTTGCCCCCGCCGGCCACGGCCAGCGTATGTTGCTGGCCAAAACCGTTGCGAGTGACCGCGTCGTACCAGTCCGTGTCAGTTCCCCCCAGGAACTGGAGTTGTTGCGGGGCGAATTCCGTGACGGCGGCTGTCAACTGTGACGCGTTCATGATGTCCGGCTGCCCGGCTATGGTCGAGCCCGACATGTTACCTTGGTACGAAACGCGAGCCCCGCCCCCGGCCGCCTGCCGGCCGGCCGTGGTCTCGATCAGGATCACGCCGTTGGCGCCTCGCGACCCGTAGATGGCCGTCGCCGAGGCATCTTTCAGGACCGTGAACGACGCGATGTCGTCGGGGTTCAGGAAGGCCAGCGCGCCTTGATTCCCGAGCGTCGTTGCGATCCCTCCGCCCACTTCGATCGGCACGCCGTCGATGACGTAGAGAGGCTCGTTACTGCTGGTAATCGACGTCCCGCCGCGGATGCGGATCGATGTCTCGCCTCCCGGCTGCCCACCGTTGTTCTCGGTCACCTGGACCCCGGCGACCTTTCCCTTGACCAGCTCCTCGGCGCTAACGATGCGGCCGGTGTTGAAGGCTTCGGACGGCACCTCCGTCACGACACCGGTCTGATCCCTCGTCTGAACTTCACCGTAACCGATGGCTACGATGGGTTCCATCTCCATCGGCGCCACGCTCAGCCGCACCTCGAGATCGGTCGTCCCGCCCGCGGTGACCGTGACTTCGGCCTCGAACGAACGGTATCCGATCAGCGAGGCCCGCAGAGTGTGGATCCCAGCCGGCACGTTCTCCACGAGGAAGAACCCCGCCTGGGCGCTGAGGACCGTCTGGCCGGCGACCTCGATCGTGACGTCCGCCAGGGCCGCCGCGAAATCGGCGTCAGTGACGAAGCCGCGGATCTCTCCGGTGGCCTGTGCCTGAAGCTGAGACGCGCACGCAACCGTCGCGGCGAGCGCGATCAGCAAGTGTCGAACGCTCTTCGATTTCATTGGACGCCTCCACGGCATGAGAAGTGGCGTAGCGGACCCTTGCCGCGATCCGGACAGGTGACAGCTTGTCCGCTGTTGGGAACATATGCCTTTTGCGGTAACTGCGACATACAACGTAGACGCCTTAGTTCGCCGATGCTTACGTAGCCTCTCTCATTATAGTATGGGGCAAGTACTATGCCCGCGACTCCGAGGGCTGCGGGGGCATAGGCGCGGTGAGATCGCGGCGTGAATGATTGCCGTCTATCGGATCGCCGGCGCCGGTCGTTTCAGTCGATCCGACCGACCGGCAAGCCCATCTCGTGGATGATCTCGTGCGCCCGCGGGTGCTCGCGAATCGAAGCGAAGCGCGGGTCCGTTCCCATGAGAGTCATGTACGGGTTGCCCGCCGCGTAGGCGGCCTCGACCAGCTCCATGGCGTGATCGATTTCACCCAGCTCGGCAGCGATCGGAGCCCACAAGACCGAGTCGACGCGGTTCTGGGCCTCGAAAGCACGTAGCACCTCGGTCGCTTCCGTCCGCCGGGCCGCATCCTCCATCCCGGCCATGACGATCCCCATGCGCTCGGGGCCTTCGACTCCTTCCTTCCGCAGCCAGGTCTCGAATGCGCCGGCCGCCTCGTCCAGACGGCCGGCCAGGAGCAGGAATCCGCCCTTCTCCCAGTCGACCTCGGGGACTCCCGGCTGCAGCTCCAACGCCCGGTCGTACATGGCGAGGGCCTCGTCGAGGGAGTCCGTGGCAGCGAGCGTGTTCCCCATGATGTACGAGTGCAGGAAGAACAGCGGGTCCAGGGAGTAGGCCCGCCGGCAGAGCGCTACGCCCTCGCTCACTCTGCCGATCGCCACCAGGAGCTGGCAATACCAGTTGAGCCCGAGAGCATACTCCGGATCCAGCTCCAGCATGATCTCGAACTCGGCTTCCGCCGCATCCCAGTTCCATCCGTATTCGTACTCGATCACGGCCAGGACCGCGTGCGCCTCCGCCGACGCGGGATCCAGCTCGATCGCGCGACGGGCGGCCTCACGCCCCGTGGCCAGAGCCTCGGCGGGATCGAATCGAGTGTACCACGGAAGTGCACCGTACACTCCCGACAGGGCGGACCACGCGGGAGCGAACGTCGGGTCCCTCCGGATCACCTCTTCGAAGTACTCCTTGGCGCGGAACAGTCCCGTTTCAGACCGGGTCGCCCACTGGTGGCGACCCAGCAGGTACATGTCGTAGGCCTCCAGATCCTCTGTGCGGCGTCGGGCCATCGTGCTCCTGCCCTCCGCCGTCACGGTGAGCTTCAGCTGCTCCGCGATCGCCTCCGCGATCTCCTCCTGCACGGCGAAGATGTCCGTCAGCTCCCTGTCGTACACGTCCGACCACAGGTGGAAGCCTTCTTCCGCCTGAATGAGCTGCGCCGTGATTCGGACCCTGTCGCCGGATTTCCGGACGCTTCCCTCGAGGACGTGTCCGACGCCGAGCTCGGTCGCTATCTCTCGCACGTCGCGCTCCTGTCCCCGGAACGCGAACGCTGACGTGCGGGCCGCCACTTTCAGTCCGTCCACCGTCACCAGCGCATTGATCAGCTCCTCACTGAGGCCATCGCTGAAGTACTCGTTCTCGGGATCTCCGCTCATGTTCACGAACGGGAGGACGGCGATCGAGATTTCATCTCCTGCCGCGCCGGGAGCAGCGCCGGGAGCGGCCCCGGCTCCGGCATCCGCCCCGAGTGCGGCGGCCGCGGCCGGCTCGCCCACGTTCGAACCCGTCGCGGCGTCACGCCCGAGCACCCACCACACGCCCGATACCAGGAGCGCCGTCCCGAGAACGGCCGCGATTCCGACGGGCCAGCGCTGGCCACGAGACTGCATGGCGATCGCCGAGAGCTCGCCTTCAGCCGCCTCCGCCGTCCGCACCAGGCCCTCGGGAGTGCGATCGAACACCCACGCCATGGCGATAGAGGCCGGGAATCCGAGGATGGCGATCGCCGCGATCGCCGTGATGAAGGACTCCGGAAGATGCAGAGCCGGTATGAGCACGTCCGCGGCCTGGAGGACTCCGAACGCGACGGCGCCGTACACGGCCGCCACCTTGAAGACCTTGCGTCGCTTGAGCTCCGCGAAGAAGCGCTGGTAGGACGGGGTATCGGACATGGCGCCTAAGATCGGGGATACGTCGTCATGAACGCAACTGCAAAGGTCAGCCACGGGAAGGAGCCCGGGTGATAGGCCCGGAGTCGGTCCGGGAATTCGTGGCGGAGTCCCTCCCGGAATCGGTCCTGGATGCGGTTCCGCTCCCGACGGCGCGCGCGGCGGCTCCGCAGTCGCGGTCCTCGGCCAGGTCTACCTGGAAGCTGAGCTCGGCGATCGTGCGCGAGTACGTGATCGATCGCCCGCCCTCTCGAACGGCGTGCCGCGTCCGCTCCACCATCACGGCCACGTCGTCCTGCGCGAGGTTCTCGCAACGCGCAGCCAGCTCGGAGAGGCGGGTGCGGAAGGCGCTGACTTCGCGGCGCGTCACTACTGTCTCGCCGCTGTCTTCGGCCGTCATCCTCACGACGAGAGGGGCATCCGGACCGGCGAGAAACACGTCGCCCGCCTCCGGAGCGCTGGGTCCGGCCGGCTCGGGCCACGCCCTCAGCATG
Organism: Gemmatimonadota bacterium; assembly: GCA_039590285.1. Classification (GTDB taxonomy): domain Bacteria; phylum Gemmatimonadota; class Gemmatimonadetes; order Palauibacterales; family Palauibacteraceae; genus Benthicola. The sequence continues at coordinate 2,437 of JBDHFS010000053.1, read as the reverse complement.
AACCATCCCATGAGCCCCACCACGGCCACACCGCCGATCAGCAGCCGCCTCTGGAGGCGCTTCCATTCCGGATCGTCGTAGTACGACTGAGGATCCATGTGGGCCTTTCCCGTAGGCCCGTGGGCATGCCCGGCCCGGAGGTTCGCCGGTCCACCTTCAAGATAATGCGCTGGGATCCGCCGGGGTGTGGCCGGCAACGAACATATGTTTGTTTCGGTGCCTGGGCCTTTATTCCCACTTTCCCACTTTGGGAATGGACACACAGGGTCGCGTGGAGCCTGTGCCGTCATTCCCGCCTTCCCACCTTGGGAATGAGGCCCAGCGTCCGCAACGAGGGTGTGTCTCGGTCAACCCACCCACCGTTCCGGGTGTCCTTCTAGTAAAGCCCTTTCGACACAGGTCAACTCGACCCGGAGACAGTCATGCTCGGCTCGACGGTCCTCGATATCAGATATGCGCTGCGCTCGATGGCGCGGCGTCCCCTGTTCTCACTCGTGCTGGTCTCGATCCTCGCACTCGGCCTGGGCGCCAACGCGGCGATGTTCAGCGTGGTGGACTCGGTACTCCTGGAACCGCTCCCCTATCCCGAGGCCGACCGCCTCGTGTGGATGTGGTCGGTCACGCCCGACGGCCAGGACAACTCCACATCGGCACTCGACTGGCGGGACTACCGGGAGCAGGCCACGACCACCGAGCACCTCGCGGCCTATCAACTGTGGCGGGATGAGATCGTGCTCACTGGCGGCGATGAGCCGGAAGTTCTCACGGGCGCGGCGGTATCGCCGAACTTCTTCCGCACACTCGGTGTCGAGGCGATCGTCGGCCGGGGATTCGTAGAGGAAGATGCGGATGCCGCATCCGGCGACCCCATCGTTCTCTCTCACGGCCTCTGGCAACGGCGCTTCGGAGGTGACCCGGATGTGCTGGGCAGGACAGTCAACCTGGAGGGCGCCGTGTTCGAAGTGGCGGGCGTGATGCCGGAGGGTTTCGCGTTCCCCGCCTGGGCCGAGCTGTGGCGACCCTTCCGCATGGAGGATGGCAACGCTCAAGGTAGGGGCAACAACAACTTCCTCGTGATCGGACGTCTCGCACCCGGCGCTACGGTAGAGGCGGCGAACGCCGAGTTCGAGACGCTGGCCTCCGCGATCGCGGAGGCCTACCCCGACTCCAATGAGGAATGGTCGGCGCGGATCGTCCCGATGCTGGACGTGTTCGTTGGCGATGTGCGCGGCGTTCTGTGGATGCTGCTCGGCGCCGTCGGACTGGCGCTTCTCATCGCGTGCGCGAACGTGGCGGCCCTGCTACTCGCACGGGCCACTCGACGACAGGGCGAAGTCGCGATCCGAGTCGCTATCGGCGCTTCACGCACCCGCATCGCCCGGCAGATGCTGACCGAGAGCGTCGTCACGGCTCTGGCGGGAGGGCTCGTCGGAGTCGCCGTGGCGTTCGCGGCGCTGAAGGCGCTGGCCGTTCTGGGCGGCGGCTCCCTGCCCCGTCTCGCCTTCGTGGAGATGGATGGTACGGCCCTAGCGTTCACCCTCGTCATCTCGCTCGCCACCGGTCTGCTGTTCGGGCTCGCTCCGGCGATTCGGGCGCCGAAACTGGAGCTCGCCGAGACTTTGAAGGAAGGTGGACGCGGATTGCGCGGCGGAGGAAGTCTGCGCCTGCAGAGCGGCCTGGTGATCGGACAGGTGGCACTATCGCTCGTGCTGTTGGTCGGCTCGGGGCTCCTCATCCGCAGCTTCGTCGAGCTACGGCGCCAGGAGCTGGGGTTCCGGCCCGGCGGCGTGCTCACGGCGGAGCTCAGGCTCCCCGCCGCCGAGTTCGGACCGGACCTCCACCCGAACGTGTTCTACGACGAGGCCCTGGAGCGAGTGCGAGCGCTTCCCGGCGTCGAACAGGCGAGTATCGCGACACGGCTCCCGGTAGCCGGGGGATTCGGTCCGTGGAATTACGTGCACGCCGAGAGCCGGCCGCCCCTGAACCCGGCGGACCGGCAGGGCGCCACGCGCCGCGTCGTCGGCCCGGGCTACTTCGAGGCGATGGGAATCCCGCTTCTCCAGGGCCGCGCGTTCGATCGCAGCGATGTGACCGATGGGGCACCGGTCGGAGTGGTCAGTCGGGGCTTTCAGGAGCGGTTCTTCCCCGGTGAGGACCCAGTCGGACGAACCTTCGTCATGAGCGGGTGGGACCCGGAGCTGCACATCGAGATCGTCGGCGTGGTGGGGGACGTGAGCCTCGGAGCCATCGAGGACGACACCAATGCGACGTTCTACTGGCCGCTGGCGCAGCACCCCCGGCTGACGACCAATCTCGTGGTGCGCACCGGCGGCGATCCGGCGGCACTGGCGTCTCAGGTGCGCGACGTGGTCCAGGCGGTCAACCCGAACGTGCCCCTTTCCGACGTGCAGCCGATGACCGGGATCGTCGCGGGGTC
>JBDHFS010000052.1:0-15751 GCA_039590285.1 Gemmatimonadota bacterium | reverse complement strand
GAGGAGGTGCCGCTGTCGGACTTCTATCTCGACTACAAGGTGATGCGGCGCCGACCGGACCAGCTCGTCACGGCCATCCGTGTCCCGCGCCGACGACACGACTTCGAGTGGTTCGAGAAGGTCGGATCGCGATCCGCCCAGGCGATCACCAAGGTCGGCGCGGCCGTGACACGCCGGGGCAACGAATGGCGCGTCGTGGCGAACAGTGTCGCCCCGACAGTCAGGCGTTGCCGCGCCGTGGAGGCGCTTCTGGGCGATGGCGAAGAAGTCGCCGGCCCGGCGGACCTGCTCCCGGCGCTCCGGAAAGACGTCTCCCCTATCGATGACATTCGATCCACCGCCCGGTACCGCGAGGAGGTACTGGCGAGGCTGCTGTACTACGGCCTGCGGGACGAGTGTTCCTCCTTCGACTGAACCGACGGAGACGATGCCCGAGCTGACTTTCACCCTGAACGGGTCCGAGACCGAAGTTCCCTTCGAGGAGGGGATGAACCTTCTCGAAGTCCTGCGCGACGTGTGCGGAGTCACCTCTCCGAAGGACGGGTGCGCACCCCAGGGGGCGTGCGGCTGCTGCACCGTGATGGTCGAGGGTCGCGCCGTGCTCTCGTGCCTCCGCAAGCCCGAATCGGTGGCCGGGAAATCCATCACGACACTGGAGGGCATCCCGGAAGACCGGCGGCGTCTCCTGGCGCAGGCGTTCGTGCGCGAGGGGGGCCTCCAGTGCGGATACTGCACCCCCGGTATCGTCGCGCGCGCCGTCTCCCTGCTGGAGCGCGATCCTGGAGTGGACGAAGCCGGGATCAGGAAGGCCCTGGCGGGTCATCTTTGCCGTTGCACCGGGTACCAACGGATCGTGGATGCGATCCTGACGGCCGGCGAGGCATGGGAAGCCGGCGAGCTGCCTCAGGGAGAGGGACCCAGGCGAACGGAGGTGTTCGGGGAGTCTCGCGGCCTGACTCGCGCCTCGGCGGACGGAGGAGAAGGAATCGGCGGCAGCGGTGCCCGGTACAGGGGAGATGAGCATACCCTGGGAGACAAGCCGTACATAGCCGATATGACCCTCGACGGCATGCTGCACGGAGCGGCCGTTCTCAGCCGCCATCCGCGGGCCCGGGTGCTCAGGATCGATCGGGAGGCGACCGCGGGAATCCCGGGGGTGGAGCGCGTGCTGACGGCGGCCGACGTCACCGGAGACCGGTGGGTCGGCCTCGTCCGAAAGGACTGGCCGGTATTCGTGGCGGAGGGTGAGACCACGCGATGCGTCGGTGACGTGATCGCCCTCGTCCTCGCCGATTCGAGGTTTCACGCGGATCGTGCCGCCGAGGCGCTCGAAGGGGCGGTGGAGTACGAGGTGCTGGACCCGGTGACCGATCCGGTCCACGCACAGGACCCGGACGCTCCGGCCGTGCACGAGGGAGGCAACCTTCTGGAGGTGAGCGCCTTCTCGCGCGGCGATGTGGACGAGGCGCTCGAGGCCTCGGAGCACGTGGTCCGCCAGTCGTTCGTCACGCAGCGCATCGAGCACGCCTTTCTGGAGCCGGAAGCCTGCCTCGCGGTGCCAGCGGGCCTCCCGGCCCCCGCAGGCGGCCCCGTCGCCGGCCCTTCGGAGGGCGCGGCGCTCAAGGTGTACACTCAGGGCCAGGGAGTGCACGACGACCAGGCCCAGATCGCGTCCGTCGTCGGGCTTGCCGTCGACTCGGTCGACGTCGAGCTGGTCGCCAACGGAGGCGCTTTCGGGGGCAAGGAAGACCTGTCCATTCAGGCCCAGACGGCTCTCGCGGCGCTCNNNNGCTCATCACGAATCGGCCGGTTCGCACGGTGCTCACGCGCGGGCAGTCGATGCGGCTCCACCCGAAGCGACACCCGATCACGCTCCATTACACGGCCGGGGCCGACGCCGAGGGACGCCTGACCGCCATTCGCGCCCGGATCGTGGGCGATACCGGGGCGTACGCCTCCGTCGGCATGAAGGTGCTCGAGCGGGCCGCCGGTCACTCCTGCGGGCCGTACAGTGTGCCGGCGGTCGACATCGAGGCGAGGACGGTCTACACGAACAACCCGCCGTGCGGAGCCATGCGCGGCTTCGGCGCCAACCAGGCTTCATTCGCCATCGAGGGGGTCATGGACCTCCTGGCGGAGAGAGTCGGAATCGACGGGTACGAGATCCGCGAGCGCAACGTCCTGGTGCCGGGTGACCGGTTCGCGACGGGCCAGGTGATGACGGATAGCTGCGGGATCCGCCAGACTCTGGAGGCGGTGCGCGATGCCTACAGGGGGGCCCGCTACGCAGGCATCGGCTGTGGCATCAAGAACACGGGTATCGGGAACGGGATGGACGATTCCGGGCGTGTGCTTCTGCGAGTGTTGGAGAGCGGCCGGCTCGAGATCCTCACCGGATACACCGAGATGGGCCAGGGCTTGTTCACGGTGCTGCGCCAGGTGGTGAACCACGAGACGGGCCTTCCGCCGGAGATCATATCCGTCCGCACGGCCAGCGATCCACGCGTGGTGTGCGGCATGACCACCGCATCCCGTGCCACGGCGCTGCTCACGGCTGCGGGACGTATCGCGTCCGAGAAGCTGGCGGCCGACCTGGGTGACTGCGGCGAAGAGGGCCTGGCCGCGCTTTACGGCCGCGAGTACCACGGCGAGTACGTATGCGATTTTACGACCAAGCCCGGCGCGGATGTCGAGGACCCGGTCACGCACATGACGTTCAGCTACGCCACGCAGGTCGTGATCCTGGATGAAGAGGGGCGCCTGGAAAGAGTCGTGGCGGCGCACGACGTGGGAAGAGCGATCAACCCCGTTCTGTGCGCGGGCCAGATCGAAGGCGGCGTGCATATGGGTCTCGGGTACGCCCTGTCCGAGAGTTTCCCGTGCACGGAGGGCGCGCCGGACTCCCTGCTTCTGCGAGACCTGGGAATCCTCAAGGCGAAGGACACGCCGGAGATCGAGGTCATCCTGGTCGAGGTGCCGGACGAGGTCGGGGGATACGGGTCCAAGGGAGTGGGCGAGATCGGCCTGGTTCCCACGGCGGGAGCCGTGGCGGCGGCGCTTCATTCGTTCGACGGGAAGCGGCGATTCGAGCTGCCGATGGCCGATGCGCCCGCGGCCAGGCCCTCCGTACCCAAGGCACGGCGGGAAGCCTGATGGCCGAGCTCTATCCAATACCGTTCGCCGAGCTGGCGAGGCGGATGGTCCGGGAGGTCGAAGTTTCGGGCTCCGTGTTCGATCTACCGGAGCGGAAATGGTGGATCCCAGACCCCGCGTACGATCTCTCGACCGTGCACTTCTCGCGGCGCGCCGGAACCCCTGTGGGGCCCGCCGCCGGCCCGCACACGCAACTGGCCCAGAACATCGTGCTGGCGTGGCTCGCGGGCAGCCGCATCATCGAGCTCAAGACGGTGCAGGTCAACGACCAGCTGGAGATCCCGAGGCCCTGCATCCACGCCCCGAACATCGGCTTCAACGTGGAGTGGTCGCAGGAGCTACGGGTCGAGGAGTCGCTGCGGGAGTACGCGAAGGCGGCCTATCTGATCGAGATTCTCAGGTCCACGGGGGCGTTCGGCCGCTTCCCCACGGATCACGGCCTGGAAACCGTCTTCGACATCAGCGTGGGGTACGACCTGGAGGGAATCCGCAGCGACAAGGTCACCCGGTTCATCCGGGGCCTGCTCAGCCCGAGCTCTCTGTACGATGAGCTGCGAGGGGAGCTCGATTGGGAGATGGAGGAGTTTAGGGACCTCGACCTTCCGGACCCGATCTCCGACTGCGTCACACTCTCCACGTTCCACGGCTGCCCGGCGGACCAGATCGAGTCCATCTCGCGGTATCTGCTGGAGGACCTGGGACTGCACGTCATCGTGAAGCTGAACCCGACGCTCCTCGGGTACGACGAGGTGCGCGAGCTGCTGCACGAGCGGCTGGGCTACGTCCACCTCGAGCTACGTCGGGACGCTTTCGATGTGGACCTCCAATACGACGCCGGGCTGGATATCCTCCGCCGTCTCCGTTCGGTGGCTGAGGCACGCGGCTCCACCATCGGGGCCAAGTTCACGAACACCCTCGTGGTCCGGAACGAGGCATCGGTGTTCCCCACGCAGACCGACCCGTACATGTACGTTTCGGGCCCTCCGCTGCACGTGATCTCCATGAATCTCATGCAGCGTTTCCGCGAGGATCTCGGCTTCGAATTCCCGGTGTCCTTCTCCGCCGGAATCGATGTGAAGAATTTCGCGGCGGCCGTGGCCTGCGGGATGGTTCCGGTCACGACGTGCACCGACCTCCTCAAGCAGGGAGGATTCGGACGTCTCCCGGGCTACCTGAAAGCGCTCATGCGGGAGATGGACAGATCGGGTGTGCGGTCGAGGGACGCCTACGTGCTGGCGGCTCACGGGCACGGCGCGCAGGCCATCGAGGACGCCTTCGGGGAGGACTTTCCCGCCGCGACCGTGGAGCGCCTCGGCGCTCTGGCAGCCTCCAATCCCGATGGGTTGCCCGAATCGATCGAAGGGGCGGCGCACGCTGCGGGGCTCGACCCCTCCGCCGCGGTGCTTCTCGCCACCCGGGTCGCCGGACGGCTCAACGGCCGGGACATCGTTCCCGGCCTCGCCGGCGAGCGGCGATACCACGCGGATGCCAACGCGAAGCCGCCCCGGCGCATCGACAGCGTCCTGGAGCTGTACGACTGCATCAACTGCGACCTTTGCGTATCGGCCTGCCCCAACGACGCGATCTTCGTCTACGACGCGGAGCCCCGAGGGGTGGACACCCGGCTCGTCACATTCGGCCCCAACAGCATCGCGCTCGGTCCGGGCTCCGGTTTCGAGATCGCCGAGGCCCACCAGCTGGCCCTGTTCGAGGGGGCGTGCAACGAGTGCTCCAACTGCGAGGTATACTGTCCCGAGGAGGGCGCCCCGTTCCGCGTCAAGGAGCGCCTGTTTCCGACCGCGGAAACGTTCGAAGGCTCCGCCGACGACGGTTTCTGGCGCTCGGATGGGGAGCTCCGGGCCCGCCTGGGAGGCCGTGAGCTGCGCCTCGTAGTGGACCAGAAGGGAAACCGGGCCACCGTCAGCTCCGCGGACTTCCGGCTGGAGCTGACGTGGGAGCCGTTCGAGATCACGGAGGGCTCCCGGGCCATGGCGGAGGCCGAGCCGATCGACACCGCACGCCTGTGGCGAATGCGGACCGCGTGGGACTCGATCTACGAATCGGACCGGCCGAACCCGGCGAACCCGCGGGGGAGGTGAGGACACGCCCATGCGAAAGCGCCTGACCAACCTGCGCATTCCAGCGGAGAGTCCCTCGGCGGGCGGGCCGGACGCGATCTCCCGTGACATCCTGATCGTGGACGGCCGGATCGCGGAAGTGACGACGCCGGCGGAGCGCCCGGGCGAGGCGGCCGAGGAACGGCTGGACCTGGGAGGCGCGCTCGTCCTTCCCGGCGCCATTGATGGTCACGTGCACTTCGACGATCCCGGGTTCACGCACCGGGAGAACTTCGACACGGGCACGCGGGCGGCGGCGGCGGGCGGTGTCACGTGCGTCGTCGACATGCCCTGCACTTCCCTGCCTCCCGTCACGTCCCGGGCGAACCTCGAGAACAAGCTGTCGGTCATCGAGCCGAAGGCCAGGGTCGACTTCATGTTGTGGGGCGGCGTGTCGGACAACGCCATGGCCGAGGTCGACTGGGTCGTCCACCTCGAGGAGCTGGCCGAGGAAGGCGTGGCCGCGATCAAGGTCTACATGCTGTCCGGCATGGACACGTTCCGGGACCTCGGACAGGCGCAGATCGAGTCGGTCCTCCGGGAGGCCGGGCGCCTGGGAGTGCCCGTGGGCGTCCACGCCGAAGACCGCGAGATGGTCCTCGACCTGACCGCGCGCCTGGTTACGGAGGGGCGCGATGACCCGCTCGACTACGCGGCGTCGCGACCGCGCGCGGCGGAGACATCCGCGGTGGCGGCGCTCAGGGATGCGTGCCGGCGCACCGGCGCCGCCGTCCACGTGGTCCATCTCGCCACCGGCGAAGCCCTGGATGTCGTGACGGAAGCGCGGAGCGAGGGTCTGCCCCTGTCGGCGGAAACGTGCCCCCACTTCCTGGAATTCACCGCGGAGGACCTCGCGGAGCAGGGAGCTCTCCTCAAGACGGCGCCCGTTGTCAAATCGGCCCTCGACCGGAAGCGCTTGTGGGAAGGCGTATCCGGCGGCGAGGTCCAGCACGTGGCCACCGATCACGCCGCCGGAAGCTGGCCGGACGAGAAGCACACCGGCTCGATCTGGACGGACTACGGGGGCGTCCCGGGCGTGGAGCTTCTCCTGCCGTACATGTATTCGGAAGGCTATCGGGCCGGACGCATCCCTTTGTCGCGCCTGGTGGAGGTCGTCTCGTCGGCGCCCGCACGGTTTTTTGGCATAGAAGGCCGAAAGGGAGGCATCGCGCCGGGCCTGGACGCGGACCTGGTGGCGATCGACGAGGACGCCTCGTGGACGGTGCGCGCCGAGGACCTTCACAACCTGAACCGCTACACACCACACGAGGGTCAGACGCTGGCGGGCAGGGTGCGGACCAATTTCGTGCGCGGCGTCGAGGTCTTCCGGCGGGGAGCCGACGGCGGCGAGACCTTCGGCGAGCCAGGCTTCGGCAGGAGGGTGAGACGATTGGCGAGGGCAGGCGCATGAGCGGCGTCACGATACTGGACAACGGTGACGTGCTGACGGGATGGGCGAGTCCCGAGGTCATTCCCGGGGGCGCCGTGGCTTGGCGGGACGATCGGATCGTGGCCGTTGGGGCGGGCGACGAGGTCCGGAGCGCTCACCCGGATGCCACCTACGTCGACGCCCGCGGCGGCCTGATCCTCCCTGGTCTGGTGAACCTGCACCACCATTTCTATTCCGCGCTCGCCCGCGGACTGGACCCGGGCGTCGCGATGCGCGACTTCCCGGAAATACTGGATCGGCTGTGGTGGCGCCTGGACCGGGCGCTGGACGAGGACACGATCCGTCTGTCCGCACTGCTCTCGGTCAGCGAGTGCGTTCGCTGGGGCTGCACGACGGTGTTCGATCACCACGCGTCCCCATCGAGCATCGGCGGAAGTCTGGACCTGATCGCGGACGCCGTCGAAACGGCGGGAATCTCTGCGGTGCTGTGCTACGAGGTAACCGACCGTAACGGCCAGCGTGGAGCCGCCGAAGGCATACGGGAGAACCTGCGCTTTCTGGAGGCCCGGCACGACGACCCCAGGATCCGGGGCGTGCTGGGGCTGCACGCCAGCTTCACGGTGGGCGAGCGGACCATGGCCCGGGTGGCGGACGAGAGGCCGCGGGCGGCCGGCGTCCACGTTCACGTGGCGGAGCACCCCGTCGACGTGGAGGCCTCCGTGAGCGCGTTCGCAGCCGGACCGATGGAGCGGCTCGAGCGCCACGGACTGCTCGACGACAGGGCCCTTCTCGCCCACGCCATCCACCTGGAGGCCCGGGACTACGAGCGCGCGGCGGCGGCCGGCGCCACGCTGATTCACAACCCCGAGTCCAACGCCAACAACAGCGTGGGCCGGCTCGACATCCCCCGGGTTGCCGACTTCGGGTGCGCCGTGGGACTGGGAACGGATGGCATGGCGTCGGCCCTGTTGCGTGCCCTGCGCTACGCCTTCCTGGGTCTGCGGGGAGGCTCCCGAGATCCCACGACAGGGTTCGACCACGTGCCGGCCCTGCTGGCGACCAACGCCCGGGTGGCAGGACGCTTCCTGGATGAGCCACGCCTCGGCGAGCTGTCTCCCGGAGCGCCCGCCGACCTCATCGCGGTGGACGCGCCGGCCCCTACGCCGATCGGTCCGGACAACTGGTTCGGGCATCTCGTGTACGGAGCGTCCGAGGCACCGGTCCGGCATACCGTGGCGCGGGGTCGGGTGCTTTTGCAGGACTTTAAGCACACCACTCTGGAACCGGTACAGCTGGCGCGCGACGCGCGACGCGCCACTCCCGGGCTGTGGGAGAGGTTCCACTCGCTCGAGTGCAACACGCCGTATCTGGGACCCGGCGCGGATGCCGGCGAGGAGGCTCATTGACCAGGCTCGTAGATCCACAGGCGAGGCAGCGCGCCGTCGAGCGCTGCCGGGACCTGGGCGTTCTGATCCCCACGCTCGCCGAGCAGCGGGATCCCGCGACGATCGATCCCGCCGTCACGACGGCTCTCTCCGACGTCGGCATGCAGGCGGTCGATCCCCTCAACCTGTTCCGCATCACGTGGCGTAACGATCTCGACACCGGCGGATTCGGAGACGTGAACGCCATCGAGCTCCCCTCCGAGCTGACCGGCGTACGGGCCCGCATCGTGGGCCTCATCGGAGAGCGCTTCCCCACGGGCGCGCACAAGGTCGGCGCCGCCTTCGGCTGTCTCGTCCCGCGTCTCGTCTCGGGAGAGTTCGACCCGACGGTGCATCGAGCGGTGTGGCCATCGACCGGCAACTACTGCCGCGGAGGAGTCTTCGACAGCGCTCTCCTGGGCTGTCAGGCCGTGGCCATCCTGCCGGAGGAGATGAGTCGGGAGCGCTTCGAATGGCTGGAGGCGATGGGTGCCGAGATCGTGGCCACGCCGGGATGCGAGAGTAACGTTAAGGAGATCTTCGACGCGTGCTGGGACATCCGGCGCACGCGGCCCGAGGCGGTGATCTTCAATCAATTCGAAGAATTCGGTAACTACCTATGGCACTACGGCGTTACGGGGCCTTCCGTGGAGTCCGCGTTCGAGGGAATGACGGGCGACAGGAAGAGGCTCTCGGCGTGGGTGAGTGCGACCGGATCAGCCGGGACCCTGGGCGCCGGGGACTACCTGAGGCAGCGTCACTCCGGATGCCGCATAACGGCGGCCGAGGCCCTGCAGTGCCCGACGCTGCTGCACACCGGCTTTGGAGGACACCGCATCGAGGGGATAGGCGACAAGCACGTTCCGTGGATCCACAACGTGCGGAACACGGACGTCATAACGGCGATCGACGACGAGGCGGCGATCCGGCTCCTGCGGCTGTTCAACGAGCCCGCGGGGCAGGAGCTGCTGGCTGCGCGGGGGGTGCCGGAGGCCACGGTCGCGGGTCTTCCGCTGCTCGGGGTTTCCTCGATCTGCAACCTTCTCGCCGCGATCAAGACGGCGCGCTGGTTCCACATGGACGAGACCGACGTGCTTCTGACCTCGTTCACGGACTCTGTCGGCCTGTACGGCACGCGGCTGGCGGAGCTGCGCCAGGAGCGTGGCGAGTACGACGGGGTGGGCGCGGCGGTGGACTTCGAGCGGCGCCTGCTCGGGACGACGACGGATCACATGCGCGAGCTCACGTACCCGGACCGGAAGGCGCTCCATAACCTGAAGTACTTCACGTGGGTCGAGCAGCAGGAACGAGAGGTGGACGAGCTGAACGCACTGTGGAGCCCGGCCTTCTGGGAAGACCTCCAGGGACGCATCCCGGAGTGGGACGGGGCGATACGGGCCTTCAACGCGGACACCGGAGCGCTGGAGAAAGTCCGCGATCGGGCGACGGGAGGATCGACATAGAACCGAGAGGGGGACGGGCGGAATGACGGGCAAGATCACGGGGCGGGCCGCGGCGGCGAAAGAGGCCGCCGCAACATACGAGGCTCAAGTCGTTCGCTTCCTGCGCGAGATGATCGCCATCCCGGCGGAGAGCGGGAACGAAGGCGAGCGATGCCGGCGCGTGCTCGAGGAATACGAGCGCCTCGGCTTTGACGACGCGCGCTTCGACGGGCTCGGGAACGTGGTGGCACGTATCGGTAGCGGCCCGTTCACGATCCTCATGGACGGACACATCGACTGCGTGGGCGTCGGCGACCCGAGCGCGTGGGAGCACGACCCGTTCGAGGGGAAGCTCGAGGACGGCAGGGTGTGGGGCCGGGGGGCGGTGGACGAGCTACCGGCGATCGCCTGCATGGCGTACGGAATGAAGATGGCGCGCGAGGCCGGCTTCCCGACGGACGTCACCGTGTATCTGACGGCCTCGGTCATGGAGGAGGACTGCGACGGGTACTGCCTTCTGCACCTGATCGAGAAGGAGGGCATACGTCCCGACGCGGTGGTGATCGGAGAGCCGACCGATCTCGGTGTTTACCGCGGCCAGCGGGGCCGCGTGGAGGCCGTGATCTCGGCCCGGGGGGTGTCTTCGCACGCCGCCCATCCGGAGGAGGGCATAAACGCGCTGTACAAGCTGGCGCCTCTACTCCTCGACATCGAGGCCCTCAACGATCGGCTGCCGGCGGACGACTTCCTCGGAAAGGGAACCGTGGTCGCCTCGTATCTCGAGTGCGACTCGGCATCCCTGAACGCCGTTCCCGCGGCGGCGCGCCTGTACGTGGACCGGCGGCTCACGGCGAGTGAGACGGCGGAGGGGGCTCTCGATCAGATCAGGAACCTTCCGGGCCTCGGTGACGCCACCGTGGACCTCCTCCAGTACGACGAGACCAGCTGGACGGGAGAGCGGGCCAGGCAGGACAAGATCTATCCCGCGTGGGTGCTGCCGGAGGACCACGCGTTGGTGCGCGGGGTCGCGGAAGCCGTGGCCGCCGTGACGGGCGCCGGGCCTCGCGTGTTCCGCTGGGGCTTCTCCACGAACGGCGTGGCGACCATGGGGCGGCACGGTATCCCGACCGTCGGGTTCGCTCCGGGCCTGGAGGAGCTGGCGCACACGACCGAGGAGTGGGTCGCCGTGACCGATCTGGTGACGGCCACGGCCGCCTACAGCCTGATGCCCGAGACCCTTGCCGGGCGGATCGACGAGCTGGGGGGAGGTGTGGAAGCGTGAGCGACACCTACGACGAGATCCCGGAAGCCGGTCTCCGGGGACGGGACTTCCTCTCCACGCAGGACTGGAGCCTCGGGGAACTCGAGACGCTGTTCGAGCTGGCCGCCAAGCTCAAGGCGGCCCGGAAGGCGGGCTCGCCGACGCCCCTGCTGGCCGACAAGACGCTGTATATGATCTTCTTCGACTCATCGACCCGGACACGGAACTCGTTCGAGACGGGAATCACGCAGCTCGGGGGACACGGCATCTATCTCTCTCCCGACCGCATGCAGATCAGTCACGGCGAGAACGCCCGCGACACGGCGAACGTCCTGTCGCGGTACGGTGAGGCCATCGCCATACGGCACTGCACTTACGGGGAAGGCAACGCGTACCTGAACGAGGTGGCGGAGCATTCTTCCGTGCCCGTGCTCAGCATGCAATGCGACGTGTACCACCCGTGCCAGATCCTGGCCGACTACCTCACGATCCGGGAGAGGTTCGGCGAGACGCGAGGCCTGAAGCTCGGCGTGGCGTGGACGAGCGCACCCAACTACGTGCGGCCGATCTCCGTCCCGCAGAGTCTCATCCTGATGATGCCGCGATTCGGGATCGACGTGACTCTCGTGTATCCGCCGGAGTTCGGGCTCATGCCGGAGATCGAGGAGCAGGCCCGGCGCAACGCCGAGGAAGGAGGGGCTCGATTCGAGATCTCGAACCGCTTCGAGGACGCATTCGAGGACGCCGACGTGGTGGTGCCGAAGTCGTGGGGCCCCCTGGTGCACACCGGCGACCACGACGAGGGCATCCGGCTGATCGAGGCCTACCCGGATTGGAGGTGTGACGCGGACCGGATGGCCCTGGGCAGGGATCACATGATCTACATGCACCCGCTTCCGGCGGACCGCGGACGGGAGGTGACGGACGAGGTCATCGATGGTCCGCAATCCGTGGTGTACGATGAGGCGGAGAACAGGCTTCACGTGCAGAAGGCGCTCATGGCGCTGACGATGTAGGCCATGCCCGACTTCCTCCTGCGGTGCACGGAGTGTGGCCAGGCCTATCCGGAGGGCCCGGACCTGCTCGTATGCCCGGCCTGCGCGGGGCAGCGCGCCCCGGGAGGCTCGATCCGCGGCGTGCTGGAAGTCGAGCTCGATACGGTGCCCGGTCGGTGGCCGGGCGACGAACCTTCCGACCCTCGCTTTCTGTCCGCCTTCCTTCCCGTCGCCGGTCCAGAGAGCTTTCCCCCCTTCCCGGCCGGCGGAACACCGTTGCTGGAGGCTGTGGAGCTCGGAAACCGAGTCGGCGTGGACCGTCTGTGGATCAAGGACGACACCCGCAATCCCAGCGGCTCCACCAAGGACCGGGCATCGCTCCTGGTCGCCGCGAAGGCGCGGGAATATGGCCTGACCACTGTGGCGGCCGCCTCGACGGGAAACGCGGGCACCGCGATGGCGGCGGTCGCCGCGGCGGCGGGACTCCGGTCAGTGGTCTTCGTCCCGGCGTCGGCGCCCGAGGCCAAGCTCGTCCAGATGCTGTCCTACGGGGCCGATGTGCTGCCCGTGGACGGAACCTACGACGATGCCTTCGAGCTGTGTCTCGGTGCGTGCACCAGATTCGCGTGGTACAACCGGAACACGGCGCTCAATCCGTTCACGATCGAGGGCAAGAAGACGGCCGCGCTCGAGATCGCTCGTTCACTGTCATCCAAGCATCCCGACGTCGTGGTCGTGCCGGCCGGAGACGGTGTGATCCTTACGGGGATCGCCAAGGGGTTCAACGATCTCGCGGCGGGGGGGTTGATCGAAGGCGTCCCGCGCCTGCTTGCGGTTCAGCCGGAGGGTTCCGCGGCCATCGCCCACGCGTGGCGGGAGCGGTCGGAGGATGCCGAGCCCGTGGCGGGCGCCCACAGCGTCGCCGACAGTCTGACCGTCGAAGCGCCACGCAACGCCAGGTTGTGCCTGCGCCGCATTCGGGAGAGCGACGGAGCGGCCGTGACGGTCTCGGATGAAGCCATACTGGCGGCCATACCGGAGCTGGCCGGTCGGACGGGCGTGTTCGCGGAGCCCGCGGCGGCGGCGGCCCTGGCGGGGCTCGAGAAGGCACTGGACGAGGGACTGGTGCAGCCTTCCGAGAGCGTCGTCCTGATGATCACGGGAACCGGACTCAAAGACGTCCCGGCCGCCTCCCGCGCCGTACGACGGCCGGATCCCGTGGAGCCGACGCTGGAAGCCGTGGAGCGCCGGCTGGGCAACTAGGCGGGCGGTACGGCCGTCAGGCGGTCAGAGACCTTTCGCCAGCCGGAGGAGGAACTGCCAGCCCCGGTTCCTGAGATTCTGATCGGCGACGACGTCGCTGAGCCCCCAGATGTACCGCGCCTCGAACACCACCATCTCGCCGTTTCCGACCTCGTAGGAGAAGCCTCCGCCGACGGGAAGCTCCCACTCGGTCTGTGCCTTGCCGAGCTCCGTGTCCTTGCACTTCGTCTTCGCCGCGTCTCCGATCGTGGCGTTGCACGCCACGTTGAACGACGCCCCGATCCCGCCATACGCGATCAGGTCCCACGTCCCGCTCAGAGGCAGCAGGATCTCCAACAGGAGAGGAAGCTCTATGTAGTTGACGTCGACGTCGTAGGAGTAGGTGTCCGGCACGGAACCGGTCAGTCCTTTCCCTCCCCTCTGAGTGTAGTTGGCGCCGATGTTGACGGCCAGATTCCCGGCGAGGCGGCGTTCCGCGTACATGCCACCGACGAATCCCCACTGCGTTTCGCCCCGAACGGTGACGTAGTCCCCGTAGAGATTGGTCGCGGATGCGCCGAGCAAGATCCCCCAGCCCTTCTCCTGGGCCGCCGCCGGTCGCACTGCCGCGAGAATCGCCGCCGCTGCCACCACGGCGATCACGGTCCTGGCAGATGTTACCCTCACTCGTCCTCCATGCGTTGGTTGGTGTAAACCGGAGCGACGCATCGCGCGTCGGGTGCGGCCGCAGGTCGGCTCGACTACTGGCAAGTGACCTCGAACGTGGTGCTGACCGTCTCGCCGGCGACAACCGTGACGGCTCGGGGGTTCTCGTCGGCCACGGTACAGTTGGGGAGCACCTCGACGAGGCGCACCACATGCGCCGTGGCGCGCAGCGCGGGGAACGTGATCTCGTCCGCCGGGCCTATGGCGGAGGAGCTCGTCCCGTCTATCGTCACCACGTAGGCCTGATCGATGTTCTCTCCGGACGTCGTCGTCACGACGCGCAGGGCGCCCAAGTCCCTTCCGACCACCGTGAACTCTCCGGTCGGAACCTCGGCCGACTGGCTGAGCGGGTCCTCGTACTCGAACGTGCCCTCGGTCTTCGGGATGAACCGGAACCGCTGGCTGTTCTGCAGGTCCCCGCTGAAGAACTCGAACCCGCCCTCGGGCACGGATGTGGAAGCGACGCTGTGCCGGAGCGCGTCGCGGTTCACCCACTCGATCGTGTCCCCGAGCACGACCTCCAGGCTGTCGCCGCCCAGCGGGACCTCGAACCCGTCGAACGTGATGTCGACCAGGACCACGGTCGTACTGATGGCGAACTCGACGAAGTCTCCATCGGTGCCGGCCACCGTGGCCGTGACCTCGATCTCGCCGAGCAGTGGGCCGGGCGTGACGTTGACGGAGGCGATGCCATCCTCGTCGGTCAGCGACGCGGGATTGGAGAGCGTCGCGAGACCTCTCGTGATGGACCACAGGATCTCCACGTCTTCCGTCGGCCGGACATCGCTCGTCCCGCGGACACCATCCACCAGTCCGAAGTCCTGCGTTGCCCGGACGACGAGCGGTTCCGGAAGCGCTTCGGACGTCCGCCCGTTCTGCAGGTCGCCCAGAACGATCTCGAGGTCGACCGGGGCCGCCGCCTCCGATCCGCCTCCGACTCCGTAAATCGGCTCGTTGTCGTCACATGCGGCGATGAATAGAATGACGGCAGTCGGGAATAGGGTCGCTGCCCCGAAGAACCGTCGACGGAGCGCCTGCGTCATCCTTCGACGCCCGCCCGGGCGAGGTGGTCGCTCGCGGGGGTGGGCATCCTCACACCGTGTGCGGATTCAACGATTGCGCGCAGTGTTTCTTCCGGCACTCCCTGGTGCGGGTCGCAGCGAAGCTCGGAGCGCTCCGTGCCCGGGGCGAGCACCTCGATCAGGAGGCCGTGCACGCCGGCCTCGAGGGCCTCCCGGCTGACCTCCGCGACCCGCGTCCACTCGCCTGTGGCATGCGACGGATCCCCGATGACGGGAAGAGGCGTGGCGCGGCGCAGCGGGTCGATCACCTCGAGGTCGAAATCCGACCGGGCATGGCTCCAGGAACAGTCCCGCCGGACGCCGCGTTCGCAGAGGACGATGTCGAGGTTGCCCTCACGGGCGCAGTACTCGGCGGAGCACAGCCATTCTTCCAGGGTCGCGCTGAATCCGCGCTTCAAGAGTACCGGCACGCCCGACCGACCGACCTCGACGAGAAGCGGGAAGTTCTGCATCGACCGCGACCCGATCTGCAGCATGTCGGCCGTCGCGGCCACCCGCTCCACCATGCGCGGGTCCTGCACCTCGGTCACGACTCCGAGCCCGGTCTCGCGGCGAACCTGCGCCAGGATCTCCAGCCCCTCCTCACCCAGTCCCTGGAAGGAATACGGGCTCGTGCGGGGCTTGAACGCGCCGCCACGCAGAAGCCGTCCGCCGGCACGCGCGACAGCCCTCGCCGCACTCAGCGTCTGCTCATAGGACTCGACCGCGCACGGCCCCGCGATGACGACGGGTCGGGACCCGCCGATGGGTACTCCGGCCACTTCGACGATCCGGGTCGTGTCCCGGTCACCGTACTCCGGCCAGTTGCGCCGCAGAATGCTCAGGTTGGATAGACCGCCCGTCATCTCCGCCCGTTTCGGTTCGCGTTCTCGTGCCCGACGCCCAGCAAATCAACATACACTTGCAGCACTGTTTGTTC
>JBDHFS010000051.1:0-16968 GCA_039590285.1 Gemmatimonadota bacterium | reverse complement strand
GAGGCACGGCCACGCGAGGCGGAGGGGGCCCGGCGACCTCCGACTCCTCGAGCGATCCTCCGCTCGCATCCCCGGCCAGGGCCGACGAGATCGCCCGGGTGTCGGCCTCCAGCAGGTAGTCTCTGCAGGTCTCGCAGTTCATGACTCTCCCTCGGCGAGCCACCGCTCGTCCAGAAGCCGGTTTCTCATGGCCCTTCGGGCCCGGTACAGGTGCGTGCGCAGCGTGGCCGGATTGGAACCGAGTAGCACCGCGGCCTCGGCCGGCGCCATCCCCTGCAGGTCCACGAGGTCCAGGGCCTCTCGCTGGCGCATGGGAAGATCGCCGAGAAACGCTCTCACCAGACCCGCCGCCCTCCTGGCGGCCAGATCATCCAGCGGGCGCTCGATCCGCCGGGCATCCTTGACCTCGGCCAGCTCGGCGTACCTGTCGGCCATCCTCTTCCGTCGCTTCCCGCGGCGAGTCACGTCCGCCGCCGCGTTGCGGGTGATCGCGTACAGCCAGGTCTCGAATCGCGACGCCCCCCGGAACTTCCGAAGACCCCGGTGCAGACGCACCAGCGCTTCCTGCGTGGCGTCCTCCGCATCGTCCTCGTCCCCTGTCCGCACCAGGGCCCAGCGGAAGATCCGGTCGCGATACTCTCGCACCAGCCGCTCGAACGCCCGCGGCTCTCCCTCCTGGGCCCGGCGGATCAGGAACGGCAGGTCCACAGCCGGTTCTCGAGGTCTCGTCACGTGCGCTCCGTGTGGCCGTGTTCGTACGTGAGACGTCGGTTGGAGGGCTCGCGTTTACAGCGAGAAGGAATGGTCACGATACTTTCGCCCGGACCGCCTGTAATCTTTCGGACCCGAGCGGCAAATAGATGATGAGGCGGGATGTGGATGTCCGCCATGCGGGCGATCCAGACCTGAACTCGCTCACGCTGGAATCTGGACCGGGGCGTCCGGTGCGGGGCGCAGCGAGCCGAATGGCTCGGGCCGGGCCCCCGGTCAGGTTCTCCACGACGGACCCTTCGTCTCCCCACCCGATTTCCAGCCATCGACGGTAAGCCCGGGCCACGGACCCGCGGCCGAGCCAACGTTGCGGTCCTCGAGCGTGTCTCATGGGCAACGGCGAAGCGGGCCGCCGTCCCACCGAGGGTCGGGCCAGGCCAGCCGAGCTCACTCCCGCACAACGAAAGGAACCGGCGGAACATGTATACCGAACACGTGCGTTCAACCGACCCTCTCGCGCGCCGCATACTCGCCGCAGCCTGGGCCCTGTTGGGTGGAATCGCCCTCTCCCTCGGCACGGGGAGCTGCGCATCCGACGCTCCGGCCAGTGGCTGGGGCGGGACCGTCGACACGCTCGCGTCGGGTCAGATCGTCGTCCACAACCCGGCCGGGTCGCTGTGGGCGACCGGCGAGGAGTGGACCGTCTCCGAGGAGCTTCGCATAGGGACGCTGGACGGCACCGGTCCCGACATGTTCGGCTCGATCTCGGACTTCGAGATCGATGGGTACGGCCGCTTCTGGCTGTTCGAGGATCAGACACAGGAACTTCGCGTATTCGACGCGCACGGCCGGCACGTGCGCACGGTCGGCCGCAAGGGCGAGGGGCCCGGCGAATTCAACCGTGTCATAGGGATGGACTGGGGGCCGGACGGGAACCTTTGGCTCGCCGATCCATCCAACAATCGGCTTTCGGTCGTCGACACGACGGGCGCCCAGGTCGCCAGTCATCCCACGATCGGAGGCATCATGGTCATGCCCTGGCCCGGGGGCTTCGACGATGCCGGGCATTTCTACACCTACGGAGTGGATCCGGAGGTCGAAGACGACTTCGCGCTCGTGATGATCCGGCACGGCCGGGACCTGCAGCCCATCGACTCCGTGGCCCCACCCGAGTTCCCGGGCGAGCGGGAGATGTTCGAGCTGCGTAACGAGAACAGCTGGATGATGACGGGCGTCCCGCATGCTCCGTCGTTGGAATGGCGACTCGCTCACGACGGAACATACTGGGCAGGCCTCAATGGCGAGTATCGCATCTTCCAGCTGAGCTGGCAGGGTGACACTCTTCGGTCGATCCGGAAGGAGTACCGACCCCTTCCGGTCACGGCGGCGGACATGGACCGGGCGCGCGAGGATCTCGAGTGGTTCACGGAGGCCGGTGGAAAGGCCGATTGGTCCAGAATCCCGCCGGTGAAGCCAGCGTTCGAGGAGTTCGCCTTCGACGATCGGGGCAATCTCTGGGTACAGCTGGTCGCGGAGGGCGACCGGGAGGGTCGCCTGTACGATGTCTTCGACCCGCACGGCCGGTATCTCGGCGAGGTAGCGCTCCCCTTCCCGGCCGAGTTCTACCCGCCCCCCATCATTCGGGATGGGTACATGTTCGCGGTTACCGAGGACGAGCTGGAAGTGCCATTCCTGGTCCGGGCGCGGGTGGAATCACCGGCCACAGACTGACCGACGCTCTACGATCCGTCGGGAGACGCGGAAAGAAACGCCCGGGCGGCCGCCAGTCGCTCGGGTGTTCCCGCATCCAGCCACATCGATCCTGTCACATCGTGGGGCAGGATCGATTCGCCTGCCGTCGCCAGCCGCAGGTACGGCTGCATGATGGAGAACGCGCCCTCCTCGTCGATCGCCGCGAGAAATGACGGAGAGAGCGCATGGATTCCGGTGAAGCCGGCACGCCACGACCCGGCGCCCGGGAGTCGGGCCCATTCTTCGGCACCCGTTCGAGTGTCCACGCGGCCGCACAGACCGTCGTCGTCGAACACGAGGTAGCGTGTAGCCTCACGACGATTCACGGCCAGAGTCGCCATCGCGCCCGAGGCGGCGTGCGCCCCGGCCAGGCCGGCCAGGTCGATGTCTGAGATCACGTCGACGTTGTGCAGCAGTAACGTCCGATCCCTGCGCAACATGTGCCGCGCCCGTTTGAGGCCTCCTCCCGTCTCCAGCGGCGCCTCCTCCTCGTGCGAGACGAGGATCTCGGCGCCCATCCACGAGAAGGTGCGCTCTTCCTCTTCCCCGTACCCGGGCGTCTCGGTGTGGCTGTTCAGGAAGGAGGTGATCGCCTCCGCCTGGTGATGACAGTTTACCACGACTCGATCGCAACCGGCACGGACCAGGCGCTCGAGTGTGCGCTCCAGGAGGGTGACGCCCCCGGCCGGGAGCAGAGCCTTGGGGACGGCGTCGGTCAGCGGCCGGAGGCGCGTCGCCAGCCCGGCTGCCAGGATCATCCCGTCCAGATGGTCGTCAGGCATCCGGATCGGTCCCGCCGGGCCAGTTCGCTCGCTCGCGGTGGTGAACCCGTACGTGGACGTCGGGGAAGGATCCGCTCACGTGTCGCGCGAGCCGTTCCGCGAAGTACACCGAACGGTGCTGCCCGCCCGTGCACCCGAAAGAGACGGTGAGGCTCTCGAAACCGCGGCGCGAGTAATCCGAGATGTGAGCGTCCGCCAGGCGCTGGACGCCCGACCAGTACGCCTCCGTAGCCGGGGCGGCCTCGATGAACCGCACGACGCCCGTATCGAGGCCCGTGAGCACCCGGAATTCCGGCTCCCGGCCCGGATTAGGCACCGATCGACAGTCGAACACGAAACCACCACCGTGACTGTCCACGGGCTCCGGGTAGCCACGACGGTAGCTGAAGCTGTAGACGTGTAGTGTGAGGCGGCCGTCCGAAGGCGAGCCTTCCAACGGGCCGCTCCAGGCGGCCACGATTCGCTCGAACACGCGCTTCATCTCGGGCACGTTCACAGGAAGTCCCCGCTCCAGCAGACGCCTCAGGTTCTGCGCTGCGAAGGGCACGCTACGGAGGAATCGGGGTTTCCGCTCGAAGAACCCCCGATAGCCGTACGCGCCCAGCGCCTGCATGACCCGGACGAGGACGTATCCACGGTACAGGCGTCGGAAAGCGGGCTGGTCCACCGTCACATGTTCCTCCAGCGACATCAGGTAGTGCTCGAGGAACTGATCCCGAAGATCGTCGGAAATGTCGGCCTTGGCATCATACAGAAGGGACGCAATGTCGTAAGGAAGAGCACCGCGCCGTCCCCCCTGGTAGTCTATGAACCAGGGTTCTCCATCCCGCAGCATGACGTTGCGTGACTGGAAGTCCCGATACATGAAGTGGTCGCGCTCCGACTGGAGGAGAAACTCCGTCAGAGTCTCGAAGTCCAGCTCCAGCCGCGCCTCGCTGAAAGGGATGTGGGCCAGTTTCAGGAAATGGTACTTGAAGTAGTTGAGGTCCCAGAGGATCGACTGGCGGTCGAACGCCTCACGCGGGTACGCGAGCGAGAAGTCCACGACTCTCCCCCCCTCGACCTGGAAACGAGGCAGCCAGGCGATCACCTTGCGGTAGACCTCCACGATGGTTGGCGGGAGCTCTCCACCGTGTTCCGATCTGGCCTCGCTCAAGGCGTCGAACAGCGTCGTGTCCCCGAGGTCCTCGAGTAGATAGACGCCCGCCTCCTCGTCCGCTTCCAGTACATCGGGAACCGGGAGTCCGATGCCCTTGAAGGCTCGCGTGAATGAGAGAAATGCGCGATTTTCTTCGTGATCGGGACCCATCACGCCGATGACCCTGTGGTCCGCCTCGCCGAGGAGCCGGCGGTACGCCCTGGTGGACCCGTCTCCGGCCAGAGAGAGGATGGCCGAGGGGGCCTCCCCGTAGCGGTCCCGGAACAGCCGTATCAGACGTTCTTGCATGGTGGAGGGAGAAGCTATGCCCGGCAGGGAGCGGCGCAAGAAGAGCGGTCCGGTCGATGACGCTGTAGTGAGAGATGAGCTCCTCGCCATGTGCGACGAGGACCCGGACACCAGCACCTGGAAGACCTGACATGGCGAAGATCCGACATTACGACGGTGACGGGATCCGCGTGGCATATGACGCTCATCGCTGCCTTCATGCGGAGGAGTGCGTCCATGGCCTTCCGGTCGTTTTCGATCCGAAGCGGAGGCCATGGATCGACGTCACGGCCGCCAGAGCCCAGGAATTGGCCGACGTCGTTCGGCGATGCCCCACGGGTGCGCTGAGATACGATCGGCTCGATGGAGGCGCGGCCGAAGCCCTCCCACCAGCCAATCGAATCTCCGTTTCACGCGATGGGCCGCTGTACGCGGTCGCGGAAATGAAGCTGCTGGACGCCGAGCGGCGACCGTTCGCGAGCGAGATCCGGGCGGCGTTGTGTCGGTGCGGAGCCTCGCGAAACAAGCCATTCTGCGATGGCCGACACGTGGACGCCGGCTTCGCGGACGAGGGTCACCTGGGTGTTGCGACACTCAAGACACCTTCCGGGGAGGTGGCACCGGGTCTGGAGATCCGGCTTCGGAGGGATGGTCCCCTCGTGCTCGACGGTCGATTCACGGTGGTGGGATCCGACGGGACGACCGTAGAGGCTTCGGCTGCCGCACTGTGCCGCTGCGGTGCTTCGAAGAACAAGCCGTACTGCGATGGAACGCACCGCGAGATCGGCTTCCGGGCTGAGGACCCGACCGCCGGCGAAGGGACACCTCCAGGGCCGTAGGCGTTCCAGGACCGCGCGGCACACCCGCCGCCACACGGTCGGGGAAACGACCCTTCCACTCCTCCCGCCGGCTGGCGAGTATGGAACGATCACATCGGACGGATCAGAACCGGGAGCCGCTCAATGAAGCTGTATCGTTCGCGCGCCCTCGCCCTCGTCACGCTTCTGGCCGCGGCGGCGGCTACCGACTCCGCCCGGGCCCAGGAGCTTCAGCTGGGCTCGGTTGCATTCCCCAACTCAGGGGCGGCCGAGGCACAGGAGTCGTTTCTCCAGGGACTGGCCCTTCTTCACAGCTTCGAGTATCCGGAGGCACGAGAGGCGTTCCGTGAAGCGCAGCGCATCGACCCCGAATTCGCCATGGCGTACTGGGGAGAGGCGATGGCGTGGAACTACCCGTTGTGGTACCGGCAATTCCACGACGAAGCCCTGGAAGCGCTCGGCCGGTACGGCACCTCGCCCGCCGAGCGTCAGGCGCGGGCACCCACTGAACGGGAGGGCCTGTGGCTGACGGCTATCGACGCGCTCTACGGAGATGGAGACAAACAGGCGCGGGATGACAGGTATGAGCGGGTAATGGAGGAGATCCACCGCCGTTTTCCGGATGATCCGGAGGCCGCGGCGTTCCATGCTCTGGCGATCCTCGGCACCGCGCATGAGGGGCGGGATCATGACAAGTACGTGAGGGCGGGAGCGATCGCGCTGGAGACCATGCGACGCCACCCCGACCATCCCGGGGCCGCCCACTACATCATCCACTCCTTCGACGATCCGACCCACGCCTCGCTGGGACTGGATGCCGCCATCGCCTATTCGAGGATCGCGCCCGACGCCGACCACGCCCAGCACATGACCACGCACATCTTCCTCGCGCTGGGGATGTGGGACGACGTGGTTCGGGCCAACGAGCGCGCGGACGCGGTAGCCGATCGGTCCAGGGCGGCGCAGGGCAATCCTGCATCCTCCTGCGGCCACTACAACGAGTGGCTCCTGTACGGCTACCTCATGCAGGAACGAGCGGACGATGCGCTCCGCCTTCTCCAGGAGTGTGGCGCGCAGGTGGCCGGAGGCGACGGCTCGGTGGAGTCGTATACCGAGATGCGAAGCCGCTATCTCCTGGACTCGGAGGACTGGGACGGAGGGGCTCTGACCCTCGGGGTGGACGTCTCCGACCACGCGGGCGCGGCGCTTACGGACGCGTATATCCGCGGGTTCGCCTCTGCCCGCCGGGGTGACATCGAGGGGACGAGATCCGCTCTTTCGCACTTCCGGAGCCTCCGTCCCGCGGCGGAGGCCCGGCTCGCCGAGATCGGACTCACCGAGGAGACGTATGTGAGGCGCCCGGAGATCCTCGGCCTGCAGTTGGAGGGTCTCCTCGACTGGGTGCTCGAGAACTACCCGGACGCGATCGCCCACTTCGGGGAAGCCGCTGAGATCGAAGCGTCGCTTCCCCACTCCTATGGCCCGCCGGTGATCGAGAAACCGTCCTGGGAGCTTCTCGGCGAGGCCCTGCTCGCGCGGAACTCGGACACGACGGCGGCCGAGGCGTTTGCCACTGCCGTGGCGAGGGCCCCGGGGCGGGTCCCGTCCCTGAATGGCCTGGCCGCCGCCGCCGAGGCTGCCGGTGATGCCGAGCTCGCGGCATGGGCGCGGGCGCAGTTGATGGATGCGGGCGCGGAAGCGGACTCCGGCGACCGCTGACCCTCACCGCGGCCATCGGCGTCACCCGCGATCCGCGGCCGAGCCGCTATCCGGCCCTAGATCTCGCCTGGAAGAGGAAACCAGCGGAGGTGCTCGAAGTCTTCGGTCTGCTCGTCGGCGGGCCGGCGAGCGCTCCCGTCCCGGCCACGTGAAGCCGCGGCGAAGATATCCCCCGCTTCCTCGAGGTAGCCCTGGAGCATCTCTTCACCGGCCGAATAGCGGTAGCGGGGACACTCGATGCCGTTGGGCGTGTAACGCACATCCCACAGACTCATCGGCGGCTCCGTCTGTCCACGCGAGTGCCTCCACAAACCCGTCCGCGGATCGAAGTCGTACGCATCCAGCAGCTTCCAGCCATCCCTGGCCACCATGTCGACCGCTTCCAGGATGAACCGGAAGACCGTCTCCGAGATGAAGTAATTGAGATTCACTCTGACCCATCCAGGCTTGATCCCTTCGCAACCTCTGCCTATTTCGCGCTCGAATTCGCGGGATGTTTCGATATCGATCCCCAGGAGCCGGTGTCCGTAGGGACCTGCGCACGAACAGCCACCGCGAGATTGGATGCCGAACAGATCGTTGAGCAGCGCGACCACGAAGTTGTGGTGCAGATAACGGTCTCCATGGCGCACGACGAACGAGACTATCGAGAGCCGCTCACGCTCCCGATCACCCAGGATCTCGATGTTCGGGTTGGCGCTCCAGGACTCGATCGCACGGCGGATGAAGGACTCCTCACTCTCGCGAATCACGTCCCACCCCACGGCGTCCTTCAGCGCGAACACCAGGCCGGCCCTGATGGCGCCTATGATCTGGGGCGTTCCACCTTCCTCTCGTTGCTCCGGGTCGTCGAAGTACCGGTGACTGTCGGGATTCACATACCACACGGTGCCTCCGCCGGGCACGTCCGGGACCCGGTTCCGGAACAGCTCGCGTCGGGCCACCAGCACGCCCGGCGTGTCCGGACCGCCGATCATCTTGTGAGGCGAGATGAAGATGGCGTCCTTGTAGTCGAGCCTGTCGTCGTCCCCGTCCCCCTCCGGGTCCATCCTTATGCCGACGTAAGGCGCCGCTGCGGCGAAGTCCCACAGCGAAAGGGCCCCGTATCTGTGCAGAAGAATCGATACGTCGCGCACCGGAGACACGATTCCGGTGACGTTGGAGGCCGCCGAGAACGATCCGATCTTGATGGGGCGATCCGCGTACTCTTCGAGTCGCTCCTCGAGCTCGATCAGGTCGATGCTTCCATGCAGGTCTTCGGATATCGTCACGACGTCGCCGATCGACTCGCGCCACGGAAGCTCGTTGGAGTGATGCTCGTACGGGCCGATAAACACCACCGGACGCTCGTCGGCCGGGATCCGGTCGGTGAGTCCGTACCGGTCGTCGAGGTCCGCGGGAACCCTAAGGTTCAGGACTCCGATGAGACGGTCGATCGCCCCCGTGCAGCCGCTTCCGCAAAAGATCACGACGTGGTCGTCTCCGGCTCCTACGCATCGCCGAATGATGGCCCGCGCATCTTCCCGGAATCGAGTCGTCTGCAGCCCCGTGCCCGAACTCTCCGTGTGCGTGTTGGCGTACAGCGGCAGGACCGCTTCTCGAATGAAGTCCTCGATGATGGACAGCGACCGGCCGGACGCCGTGTAGTCGGCGTACGTCACTCGCCGTGGGCCGAACGGGCCCGGAACGGCCTCATCGGAGCCGATCACCGACGAGCGCACCAGATCGAGCAGCTCGCGCCCGTCTTCCGTGCCGAAGTTGATCATGGGCTAAAGGATACGGGAGCGGAGGGCGGTTCGACAATCAGAACGGATGGCGAGACACGGTAACCGGCTGACGATCAGGCGGCGGCCGGCACGTCCTCGTTCTGCTCGGGGGGCTTCGCCCCGAGCAGAATGGCGATCCACCGGGTCTCTTCGCTTTCCTCGAGTACGATCTTCATGATCATGGTGAGCGGAACCGACAGCAGCATGCCCACCGGCCCGAGCACCCACCCCCAGAAGATCAGAGACAGGAACACCACCAGGGTCGACAGCCCCATGCCTTCGCCCATGATACGCGGCTCGATGAAGTTGCCGATCGCCGTGTTGATCACTAGATAACCCAGCGCGGCCAGGATGCCGTCGCCCGGACCGAACTGAAGGAAGGCGAGGAGCACGGCTGGAATGGCCGCGATGAACGAGCCGATGCTGGGAATGTAGTTGAGCAGGAACGCCAGCAGGCCCCATAGCCGCGCGTAGTCCACCCCCAGGATTTGGAGCCACATCGCCACGAGGACCCCCGTCGTGAGGCTGAGCAGGGTCTTGAGGGCCAGGTAGCGCCTGACGTTTTCGTTGATCTGGGTGAGCGGCGACAGTTTAGGATCGGCACCCGGGAAAGCCGACCGGACCTTCGTCGAGAAGCCCGAGATCTCGAGCAGGATGAACACCGTGATGATCAGGATCAGTGCGATCTTACCCAGAACGTCGCCCACGCCCGTGAAGATCCTGCCCGCGATTCGTAGGACCTCTCCGGGGTCGAACGAGTCGGCCAGCAGCTGACTCGACACCTCGAACCCGTGCGCTGAAAGCCAGGACACGAACTCCGCCATTTCGCGCTCCAGCCTGGCCTGATAGCCGGGGATCGATCGGGTGAAATCTATGAGGGAAGTCCCGATCAGCGTGCCCGTCATCGTTCCCAGACCCAGGAGGACGAGCACGATCAGGACAACGGCCAGCCATGTCGGCAGACCCCGGCGCTGCAGCCATGCGAGCGGCGTTGCGCAGATGATCGCCAGCATTGCCGCGAGCATGAACGGAACCAGGATCGGCTCCGCCGTGCGGACACCGGCCACCACGATGACGAACGCAGCTCCGTAGAGCAGGAAGCGGGCGGCCCTTGATAGCCCAAGTCCGTTCGTCATTCTCATCCTCGCGGCAGTCGATCGGCCAAACCTCCCGCAGTGTTGCGCGAGGCCGGCTGGGCTGTAAGGTAACGCGCGAGACGGTGCCGCCGTCAACGGGGATCCGAAAGCCGGGAGCTGGCGTCCTTGATGTCCCTCAGCGAAGCATGGCCGTACATCGTTGGTGCGATCACGTTCCTGCTGTCGCTGTTCGTTTCGGCGCACATACTGCTGCACAAGCGGGAGGTGCGGGCGGCGATCGGCTGGATCGGGCTCGTGTGGCTCGCGCCCGTCGTCGGCTCGCTGACGTATCTCGTCCTGGGCATCAATCGGGTCAAGCGTCGTGGCACGGAGATCCACGCCTCCATGAGCCGGTTGAACCTGCCCGCAGCCCTGGCGCCCACCCTGCCCGTGCCACAGATCGACGAGTCGCTGCGTCCGCTCGCGCGAGCCGTCGATCGGGTAACGCGGAACGAGCTGCTCGCGGGCAACAGGATCGATTCGCTCCGGAATGGAGACGCCGCGTTTCCAGCCATGCTGGAAGCCATTCGGGGCGCCGTGAGTACGGTCGCGATGGCAACATACATCTTCGACTACGACCGGGCGGGAAAGCCATTCGTCGACGAGCTGGCGGCCGCCGCCGCGCGCGGCGTCGAGGTCCGGGTGCTGATCGATGCGGTCGGAGCCAGGTACAGCAAGCCACGCGCTGCGGGATTGCTCCGCGCCCGCGGCGTTCGGGTGGCCGAGTTCATGGCCGGGGTCCTTCCCTGGCGTATGCCCTACCTCAACCTGCGCAACCACCGGAAGATACTCGTCGTGGACGGATCCGTGGCTTTCACCGGCGGGATGAACGTCCGGGAGGGGAGCTATTTGAGCTACGATACCGCCTATCCGGTCCGGGATCTGCATTTCAGGCTCGAGGGGCCGGTCGTGGCGCACTTGGTCGACGCGTTCGCGCACGACTGGGCGTTCACCACGGGTGAGCAGCTCGGCGTCGACGTGTGGTGCCCGCCGATCGATCCCGTGGGAGAGACGGCGGCCCGGGGCGTGCCCGACGGCCCCGACGACGACTTCGAGAAGCTCCACTGGACGATTCTGGCCGCTCTATCAGCCGCCGAGAGCCATGTGCGGATCGTGACCCCGTACTTTCTTCCCGATCAAGCGCTGATTTCGGCCCTCAACGTGGTAGCACTGGGGGGAGGGCGGGTGGATATCGTGGTTCCGGAGGTCAACAACCTACGGATCGTGGGCTGGGCGATGCGCGCCCAGCTCGCGCAGGTCATGGAGTACGGTGCCCGCGTCTGGCTCACTCCACCGCCCTTCGATCACACGAAACTCATGCTCGTGGACGATGGCTGGGCCCTCTTCGGATCGGGGAACTGGGACCCGCGAAGCCTGCGTCTCAACTTCGAGTTCAATGTGGAGTGCTACGATCCCGCGCTGGTCGCGCGCCTGGATCGAATCGTAACCGAGAAGATCGACGACTCACGGCCGTTGTCGAGAGATGAGCTGGATCGACGTCCGCTGCCGGTCAAGCTGCGCGACGGGGTGGCATGGCTCTTCTCGCCGTACCTGTGAGACGAAACACCTTCGAGCTGCCGGCGTCGTGACGAGGCCGGCGGGAGGACCCGAGTGCGAGTCCAGGGCCGAGATACCCGGTCTATCCGACTGATCGGCGACGTCGGTGAGCCGCGGTGGCCGGAGATTATAGACCAGACGCGACTGCCACACGAGATCCGGATGGTGCGACTATCCACGCTGGAGGACGCCGAGCGAGCCATCCGCCACATGCAGGTGCGCGGGGCACCGTTGATCGGAGCCACGGCCGCCTACGGTCTGGCCCTGGCCGTCCGAAAGGACCCGTCGGACGAGTCCGTGGCTTCTGCATGCCGGGCGTTGTCGGCCACGCGCCCGACGGCGGTCAATCTGCGCTGGGCGCTGGAGAGGGGGGAAGAAGCTCTCCACCGCACACCTGTATCACAGCGTGAGTCAGCGGCCTTCGACCTGGCGGAACGGATCGCCGGGGAGGACGTGGAGATCTGCCGCTCGATCGGCAGCCACGGCGCCGGGATCCTTCGCCGCATGGCTGCCGAGCGGTCCGGGGAGCCACTCCAGCTCCTCACGCATTGCAACGCCGGGTGGCTGGCCACAGTGGACTGGGGCACGGCATTGGCCCCCGTGTACCGGGCCCACCGTGACGGCCTGGACCTGCACGTGTGGGTCAGCGAGACCCGGCCCCGTAATCAGGGAGCGGCGCTCACCGCCTGGGAGCTGCTGCACGAGTCCGTGCCGCACACGGTCGTCCCGGACAACGCGTCCGGCCATCTGCTCTCCACGAGTCGTGTGGACGCGGTAATCGTCGGAACGGACCGGACCACGGCGGCGGGCGACGTATGCAACAAGATCGGCACCTACATGAAGGCCGTGGCCGCCCGGGATTGCGACATCCCGTTCTATGCGGCCGTGCCGGGTCCATCGATCGACTGGATGCTCGGCGAAGGGGAGGCCGGGGCCATCCCGATCGAGGAGCGGGATGGACGCGAGGTGAGCGAAGTGCGTGGTCTGGGCGCGGACGGTACCATGGAGTCGGTGCGCGTGACGCCGGAGGGAAGCGCCGTCGCCAACTTCGGCTTCGACGTCACTCCGGCGCGCCTGGTTACGGGAATCATCACGGAACGGGGCGTCTGCGAGGCGGGCCGAGACGGGCTTCTGTCGCTGTACCCGGAACGTGCCGCTCCCCGACGGACCGGACCGTGATCTGTACGTGTACTGAACGGGAGACGCCGCGCGCGCGACCGGTGATGGGGGACGCATGAGCCATACGCTGCTCCAGATCGATGCCTTCACGGACCGACCTTTCGCGGGTAATCCGGCCGCGGTTTGCCTCCTCGACGGACCGGCGGAGCCCGAATGGATGCAGAAGGTGGCGTGGGAGATGAATCTGTCAGAGACGGCCTTCCTCTACCCAGACGGTGCCGTCTTCAGGCTGCGGTGGTTCACTCCGGCGGTCGAGGTCGAGCTGTGCGGTCACGCGACACTCGCCAGCGCGCACGCCCTGTGGGAGGAGAATCTCCTCGATCCGGCTGACCCGGCCCTGTTCGACACCCTCAGCGGCCGGCTGGCGGCCGTACGACGTGGCAACGCGATCGAGATGGACTTTCCTGCGGAGCGGCCCGAGCCATGCGAGCCACCTCCGGGCCTGATAGCCGCGCTGGGGTGCGCTTCCCCGGTGGCCGTGGCGCGCAACCGGTTCGACTTTTTAGTCGAAGTGGCCGATGAGGCCAATGTGCGATCTGTGCAGCCCGACTACCGACGGCTGGCCACTCTTCCGCTCAGAGGCGTGATGGTGACGTCGCGGGCGGGAAACGATCTCGTGGCGAGCGGTGTTGACTTCGTGTCACGCTTCTTCGCCCCGGCTGTCGGCGTGGATGAGGATCCGGTCACCGGATCGGCCCACTGCTGCCTGGGCCCCTGGTGGGCGGAAAGACTGGGGACCGATGATCTGGTGGGACGCCAGGTATCCGCGCGTGGCGGAACTGTGGGCGTACGAGTACGATCGGATCGGGTGCTGGTGGCCGGGAGGGCGGTTACCGTGTTCCGGGGCCAGCTGCATGGCTGAACCGGAGAAGGCGTCGGGCGGGGCCAGCAGGCTCTTCCCGGTGGGTGGCTCTCCCGCACCCGTGGAGAAGACACATGGTAAGTGACGAGCTCGGAGCACTGACCGGTACCGAAACGCTGGAGCTGGCACTGGCGCTGGCGCCCGATTTCCCGGTCTTCGCGCTCGATGTCGTGGGTCAGCGCTCGCTGGCCGACCTGATTACGGAGAGGTTGGGGATCAGGCACGAGTCGCCGCAGGTGATCATGCTGAAGGAAGGGCGCCCGGTGTGGCACGCTTCCCACTCTCTCATCACGACGGCCGCGATCCTGCAAGCCGCCGAGGGGATCACCGTGGCGAGTTGAGCGACGGATCCGACAGGGCAGCCGATGCCGCCGTCGCGAAGCGCTTCACGATGTCACCCGCCGGCTCGATCGACGGGATTCCGGCCACACTCCTCCCGGCCTGCCAGAACATGTGCCGACCCGTGTCATCCCGGTTGGCCCGTGCCAGGCGCATGCCCGAGCGAACCGCATAGATCGACCGCATCCACCGCTTGGTGCGTCTGCCACGCAACAGCCGCCGCGCCACCGGGCCGGCCTTGAGTCCCATCCGCTCCACGTATGGGGTGCGCAGAACCGAGAGGGGCACGCCGGTCACCTTCTCGCTGAGGACGACGTCGTCCACACGGGCGTCAACGAGGGCTCGCTTGTAGGCCGAGCTCGCCGTGCATTCGTCCGTCGCGATGAACCGCGTTCCCATCTGGACCCCCGCGTAGCCAAGGCGAAGAGCCTCAACGAAATCGTCCTCCGTCCCGATTCCGCCAGCGCACACCACCGGCGCCCCGAAATCGGCGACCTCGTCGAGCAAGGCCTCGGCGGATCTAGGACCGGCGTGGCCGCCGGCTCGATCGTTGACGGCGATCAGGCCGCGTACACCGCCATCGACGGCCTTCTGCGCCCATCTTCTCTCCGTCACGTCGTGGTACACGATCGCGCCCACGGCCCCGGCACGCTCCACGACCCAGGCCGGATTCCCCAGCGATGTGACGAAGAAGCGCACGCCCTCCTCGAGGGCCACATCGACCCAGCGGGACATGCGCTCCTGGTAGCGCCGGGACGACTTCTCGATAAGGGCGTTGAATCCGATCGGCCGGTCCGTCAGGCTTCGGATGTAGCGAAGTCCCCCGCGAAGCTCATGACCGTGGACGTAGGTGAGCGAGACCGGCTGGACGATCCCGATCCCGCCGGCTTCCGATACGGCGGCCACGAGCTCCGGGTTGCCGCATGGGAACATGGCCCCACCGATCAGCGGCACCTCTATGTGCGCGTCACGTGTGAGCGGAGTGCTCAGCGAGAGGCTCAAAGGGTGTGCTTCTGGCCGGCCCGCGCGATCCCGAAGCCGGCGTCGAGCACGCGGCGGCGTTCGGGACTCTCCGGATCGAGCACGGGATTCGAGCTGTTCATGTGGGTGAGCACGATCGAACGTCCCGTGCCGACCAGCTCCCCGAGACGTTTCATCGTGTCCGTCACCAACGGATGCGGGATGTCTGCCTGACTCCTACCCTGCAACTCGCCGGCGGAGTAGAAGGTCGCGTCCAGCATCGCGATGTCCACCCCCGCCACGACATCCTCGATGGGGGTATCCCATCTCTCCCACCGGTCGATATCGGGCAGGTACAGAAGCGAGCGCCGCGGACCTCTGAAGATGAATCCCAAGGTGTCGGAGTACTCGTCCCGATGCGGCACCTCGAGCGCCGTGACCTCGAGACCGTCGGCGAGCCGGGTGGGGCGGCATGGCTCCAGGATTCTGAGATCCAGCCGTCCCTCGTCCACCATCAGCCCCCATGGGCCATTGCTTGCCAGGAAGTCCGCCATGCGGGAACTGCAATAGCATGGAGTCGGCTCGACTGCCAGGGACTCGCGGCCGAGCAATGCCAGGCCCAGGTAGTGCCCGATGTGAGCGTGAGTGAGGAGGATTCCCTCGAACGGTCTGCGCTCCGAGGCGCGGCGGCGAAACGCGTCGCCCGGAATCAGGTCCATCTGGGGAACGAGGTCCGGGGTCGCATCCACCAGCCAGGCGCGCCCCGATTCGGGCTTCGCGATGCAGAGGGACGCCACGTAATGGGGATCGGTTCGGGCGCGCTCGCACGTCTTCGTGTAGCATCCGGCCTGCGGTAGACCGCCGTCCTGGATCGAACCGAGGACTACGGCGATCCACTCCTCCCGGTCGACAAGAGCGGGGAGCGGGCCGAGTCCGACCCCGAGAAGGCCGGCGCCGGTCGCCGAGACGAACGAGCGGCGGGACCAGTCCGACCCTTCACGATCGTCGGCGCTCCGCCTCACGGCTTCAGCGCCCTGATCCGGACCTCCTCCGTCACCTGATCGATGAATTCGTCCACCATCATCACGATCTGCTTCTTCTCCGCCCCGCGAGCGCGGACGGCCACGGTGCCGGCCTCCAGCTCGCGGTCTCCCACGACCAACAGGTACGGTATCTTGTTCAGCTCACCATCCCGGATGCGGTAGTTGAGAGTGTCGGATCGCACGTCGACGTCCGCCCCCAGCCCGGCCTCCTTCAACCTGTCCGCGATCGCCGCGGCGCCGGCCGCGTGGTCGTCCGTGATCGGCAGCACCCGCACCTGCTCCGGAGCCAACCAGACCGGGAACGCTCCAGCGAAGTGCTCGATCAGGAAGCCCGTGAAGCGCTCGAGCGTGCCGAAGATAGCCCGGTGAATCATCACGGGCCGGTGCGGCTTGTTATCCGGGCCGATATACTCGAGCTGGAACCGCTCCGGAAGGTTGAAGTCGAGCTGGATCGTCGCGCCCTGCCATTCCCGGCCGATGGCGTCCTTGAACTTGATGTCGATCTTCGGCCCGTAGAACGCTCCCCCGCCCTCGTCGATCCCGTACGGTCGGCCCACGCGGTCGAGGGCCTGCCTCAGGTCCGCTTCCGCCCTGTCCCATACGGGATCCGCACCGATCCGCTTCTCCGGACGTGTGGAGAAGTCGAGCCGATACTCCAGTCCAAGAGTCCCCATCACCTCGTCGACCAGGTCGATGCAGGTGAATATCTCGTCCTCCACCTGGTCCGGGGTGCAGAACAGGTGGCCATCATCCATCGTCAACATCCGCACGCGCAACAAACCGTGCAGCGTTCCCGAGCGCTCGTACCGGTATACGTTGGCGATCTCCGACAGCCGGAGGGGAAGGTCGCGATAGCTGCGCTGTCGGGTCGCATAGATGATGGAGTGGCCCGGACAGTTCATCGGCTTGACCCGGAAC
>JBDHFS010000050.1:0-14183 GCA_039590285.1 Gemmatimonadota bacterium | reverse complement strand
GGGCTCCACCCGGACGGGACCATCCGTCGGACCTGCCCACACGCCCCCACGAAGGGCTCCCCCCCAGCAAAAGGCCTCTCCGACGGTGCTGAGACCGCACGCGTAGGCCGGCGCGGCGGACAGCGTCCACGCCCCGCCCGCGCCGTATACGTCGCGGAGCTCCGGAAGGCCTTCGACCCGCGCGGGCGTGGTCTGAGATGGCAGGTCGGGGTCACCCAGCTCGCCGGACAGATTGCTGCCCCAGCAATACGTAGAGCCGCCCGTGGTGATGCCGCACATGAAGGCGTCTCCTCCGCCGAGGGCCCGGAAGGTGAGGTCTCCGGATACCGGCACCGGCGTGAACCGGTTGTCGTTCGTACCGTCACCGATCTGGCCGGCGTCGTTGCGTCCCCAGCAGTACATGCGGCCCTCCCTCGAGAGAGCGCAGGACTGGTAATAACCGGCGACGACGTCCGAAAAGGTTTCGCTCGTGCTCGCCCTGACCGGCTGGAACGACTTGCCAAACGTGTCGCCACTTCCCAGGTGCCCGGTGACGTTGTCTCCCCAGCACCACACGTCACCTTCATCCGTCAGCCCGCAGGAGTGGTCGTGTCCGGCGCTGATCCGTACCCACCATTGCGTGCCCGGGAGCCGGAGCGGCTCCTCGATGGCGAGGTTGGCATACTCATCGCCGGCCTGTCCCTCATCGTTGAGTCCCCAGCAGTAAGCCTGCCCCGCTGTCGTCAGGCCGCATGTGTGGCCCGCGCCCGCGTCGATGCTCGTGAAGCGATGCCCACCCGCGACCGGGACCGGGCGGTTGCTCGAGTTGGTGGTCCCGTCGCCCAGGGTACCGAACGTGTTGCTGCCCCAGCAGTACGTCCTCCCGTCCGGGGTGAGCCCGCACGAATGGAAGTAGCCGCTCGTGACCTGGGCGAACTGAAGGGCCCCGTCAGGCGGCGGCGGGCCCGTGAAGTCATCCCCGCCGCACGCGCCGGTCAGGGGCGCGATGAGCGAACAGATGATCGCGGCGCTTCGTGTCGGACTCGTCACGCGTCTCCCTCTCCCGAATGGCCGCGGCCCCAGCTCGCGGCTCCGACTCGTCCCGATGCAGGGAACACTCGTGAAAAGCGAAAGATCCACCCAGATGAGGCCCGGTCGGGGCGTGAGCCGGATGAGCCTTCCGCCTCTGAAAGCGGGACCGGTTTGGGCCGCGGTCCCCTGACGGGGCGACGATGCCGCGGAGATCCGTTACCTTGACGGCTGACGCTAGCGAACGCCGGCCCACCGTTCACCGGATCAACAGGAGATCGCCATGCGGCGCGTCATTCCGTCGCTACTCGCGCTGTGCCTCGTGACGGCCATCGAAGCTCCCGCCCAGGTCACGCTGGGCCTCAAGGGGGGCCTCAACGTGTCCAACATCTCGATCGACGACCCGACGGATCCCGACTTCGACCTCGACTCGAGAACGGGGTTCACGTGGGGAGGGTGGCTGCAGGTGGGCCTGGGGGATGTGTTCGCCGTACAGCCGGAGGTCATGTTCTCCCCCAAGGGCGGATCCCGGACGATCGACGACATCAAGGTGTCGTTCGACCTGAGCTACATCGACGTACCGCTGCTGCTCATGGCCCGGATACCAGCCGGCGACAGCCCGATCCTGCCGGTTCTGTACGTCGGTCCCGTGGTCTCGTTCGAGACGAAGTGCCGGGTCAAGGGTCAGGGCGAAGGCATCGATGTCTCCGCCGATTGCGCCTCGATCGACGATGACCCCATCGAGACGAAGAGCACGGACTTCGGCGCCGCCTTCGGGGGCGGCCTGGAGTTCTATCTGGGAACACTGACGATGTATCTCGAGGCCAGGTACAACCTGGGTCTCGTCAACATCGACGACTCCGGGAGCCCGGACGAATTCAGCGTGAAGAACCGCACGTGGGCCTTCCTGTTCGGGCTGGGCTATGTGCTGGCGCCGTAGGATATTCTCGGGGATCCGGCCCACGACGGCCGGCACGGGTCACGGCTGGGAAGGCGGCTCGAAGAAGGCCTCGCGGTAATCTTCCATCGATGCCCTGATCACGGCCTCCGCGTGATCCCGTGAGTACGGCTCCCCGATCGACACATCCGCCGGGTGGCCCGCCAGGACTTTGTAGGTGGAGAAGTAGTGTATGAGACGGTCCACCAGGGCCTCCGGCACCTCCCCGATCTCCCTCAAGTCACCGTAAACTGGATCGCGATCGAGCACGGCGATGATCTTGTCGTCGGCCTGGCCTCCATCGATCATCGGAAGGCCCCCGATCACCCGCGCGGGCACGACTACCTCGGCGCGAATGATCGGACGCTCGCTCAGGACGCACACATCGAGCGGGTCCCGGTCTCCTTCCCCCGCCTCGGGCAGAAGCGCTCCCACCCGATCCGCGCAATACGTCCTCGGTATGAAGCCGTACAGGGAAGGCGGCTGCGACGATGTGAGCTGCGGCCGGTCGATCCGCGTATACCCTGTGACTTTGTCGACCTCGTACTTCATCAGGTCGTGGGGCGTGATCTCGATGTACGCGTTCACCAGCCCCGGAGGCTCGGGGCCTACCTCGAGCCCGTGCCACGGATGCGGTCGCCAGCGAAAGAAGCTACCGGATGACATGCATGATAGATGCTCTCCGGGACCGACCGGCACAAGGCGGGGGCAGCAGTTTGCGAGTCCGGGCGGAGTGCGCCAGATTGGCCGCCCACATAAAACCATCCGGCGTGGATGCCGGCGAACGCAACAGGGGGAAGTCCAGATGAAGAAGCTGTTTCTCGTCCTCGCCCTTCTGCTGGTGGCGAAGACCGCAAGTGCCCAGGAGCAGTACGTCGAGCTGCTTCGATCGGACATCAAGACCCAGAAGGTCGCCGTGATCACCGAAGCGATGGCTCTCGAGGAGAACCAGTCCGACGCTTTCTGGCAGATCTACCGCGACTACGACTACGAACTGTCGACGATCGTGGATCAGCGCATTGCCCTGATCAAGGACTACGCGGCCAGCTTCAGCAGCATGACCGACGAGAAGGCGGCCGAGCTCGCGAAGACCAGCTTCCAGGTCGAAGGGGACCGGGCCAAGCTGCGCCAGAAGTACTACAAGAAGTTCGCGAAGGACCTGTCCCCCCTGATCGGCGCGCGATGGCTGATGATCGAGCGCACGATCAACACCCTGATGGACCTGCAGATCGCGGCCGAGATGCCGCTGATCCAGGAGGGCTGGGAAGCTCCGCCGCCCGAGGGCAACTAGGCACGGCCGGGCCGTAGACCTTCGAAGGGCCGCCCGACCGGGCGGCCCTTTGTCGTTGTGCTAGTCGCGCAGCATGCTCTTCATCACGAAGGCCACGTTCGCGGGGCGTTCGGCCAGCCGGCGCATGTACCACGGGAACCAGTAGGCCCCGTAGCTGATGAGGACTCTCATGCCGTAGCCGGAGGCCGCGAGGCGCGACTGGAGATCCCGGCGGATGCCGTAGAGCATCTGGAACTCGTAGGCCTCGCGCGCAACACCCATCGACGCGGCGCGGCGGTTGACCTCACCGATCATGGCCTCGTCATGAGTTCCAAACGCCACGCGCGCGGTCCCGGCAGCGGCCGCGTCGAGCAGGACACCGGCCAGGCGCAGGAAGTTCGCGTCGACATCCCTCTTCTTCGGGTAGGCCAGGTCCGCGGGCTCTTTGTACGCGCCCTTCACGAGCCTGATCAGGGGCGACAGCGGTAGTAGCGCCTCCAGATCTTCCGCCGTGCGGTACAGGTAGGATTGGAGGCACACGCCAACGTTCTCGTGGCCCGATCGCAGCTTCCGGTACAGGTCGAGGGTGAGGTCGGCGTAGCGGGTGGACTCCATGTCGACCGCGATCAAGCGACCTTTTCCCGCCGCCGCCGCGACGAGCGTTTCCAGGTTCGCGAGGGCCACGTCGAACCCCTGATCGAGACCCAGATGGGTCGGTTTGACCGATATGTCCGCGTCCAGTCCGTCGGGAGACGCGCGCTCGAGGAGGGTCGTGTACTCACGAGCC
The DNA here is from genome assembly GCA_039590285.1 of Gemmatimonadota bacterium. GTDB lineage: Bacteria > Gemmatimonadota > Gemmatimonadetes > Palauibacterales > Palauibacteraceae > Benthicola. The sequence continues at coordinate 10,181 of JBDHFS010000050.1, read as the reverse complement.
ACCGCATTCGCCGCCTCCGCGTCGTCAACGTTCTCCCCGAGAAGCGTGAGAATCGAGCTGATCCCCTGTTCACCCAGGGTGACCGCGGCGTCGATCGCATCATCCATGGTCTCGCCGGGCAAGAAGCGGGTCACGGCGCGCTGGACGAACCGCCGCCCCGAGAGCTGGCCCGCCAACCACTGACTCTCCGATCCCCTGAGCAGCAGTTCGCGTGCGAGTCCCATGTCTTGTCTCCGGCGTATGCGGTGGAGTCCTGGACGATCTCGCCGCGCACCAATGTGGCCGACCGCTACAGGGCCTGCAATCAGTTTCTCCGGGCCGTGGCCGCATGAGCCGGGTATGCGGTCGATCGCTCCGGCGTCTATTATCGTGCGCGCACGAGCCGCACTCTCGACCGTGACTTCGCCCGTGGAGACCGCGTGAATTCCCGTACGCCCGGGAAGATGGGCATGTGGATGGCCGTTGCCCTGGTAGTGGGCAACATGATCGGATCGGGAGTGTTCCTCCTGCCCGCCTCGCTCGCGTCGTTCGGCGGTATCGGTCTTCTGAGCTGGGGCTTCACGTGCGCCGGCGCCATCATTCTCGCCCTCGTGTTCGCGCGCCTGAGCCGGCTGGTTCCACGCGCCGGCGGACCGTACGCCTTCTCCCGCGCCGGATTCGGGGACTTCGCCGGCTTCCTGGTGGGCTGGGGATATTGGATCTCCATCTGGGTGGCGAACGCGGCACTCGCCGTGGCGTTCACCAGCTACCTGTCCTGGTTCTGGCCGGTCCTGGCCGAGAACCGCGTCCTGGCATCAGGACTGGCCATCGGCGCGCTATGGTTGCTCACCTGGGTCAACATCCGTGGTGTGAGGACCGCCGGGTCCGTGCAGCTGGTCACGACCGTGCTGAAAGTGGCCCCACTCATCGCCGTCGGGACGCTGGGCCTTCTGTGGCTCGATCCCGCGAACTTCAGGCCGTTCAACACGAGCGGACGGGGGACATTCCCGGCGATAACCGCAGCGGCGACGCTGACCCTGTGGGCATTTCTCGGCTTCGAGTCGGCCACGGTACCGGCCGAAGAAGTGGTGGATCCGGACCGCACGATTCCCCGAGCCACGGTCATCGGCACCCTGTTCGCGGCCGTGCTCTACGTGCTCGGTACGGCCGCGGTCATGGGCGTGATTCCGGCAGCCGACCTGGCCGGGTCGAACGCGCCGTTCGCGGAGGCGGCGAGCCGGATGTGGGGTGGCTGGGCCGCCTGGGCGATAGCCGCCGGAGCGGCCGTGTCCTGTTTCGGAGCCCTCAACGGGTGGATACTGCTGCAGGGGAGGATACCATGGGCTGCCGCTCGTGATGGGATCTTCCCGGCGGTGCTCGGGCGACTCTCGCGGCGCGGCACTCCGGCCGTCGCGCTGGTTGTGTCCAGTGTGCTCGTGACCGGGCTCATGCTGCTGAACGCGAGCGAGGCACTGGTGGACCAGTTCACGTTCGTCATCCTGCTGGCGACGCTGACCGCGCTTCTTCCGTACGCGATATGCGCCCTCGCGGAGCTCATGATCTATGCGCGGGATCGGGAGCGATTCGCGGGCTCTCGACTCACGGGCGCCGTCGTGACGGCCCTCCTCGGATTCGCCTATGCCATGTGGGCGATCGCCGGCGCCGGCCAGCAGATCGTGTACCTGGGCCTGCTCCTGCTGCTCGCCGGCCTCCCGGCATACGTGTGGGTGGTGTGGCGACGGGGGACCTCCGGGGCCGCTTCTTCCCCCGCCGCCGCGGACCGGGAGCCGGTGAGGGGGGAAACATGAGCGCGCTGGGTCAGTCGGACGTAGCCCCGCTCCACACGGTGCTCCTGAAGCATGCCCGGGATGCCTTCGTCGATCAGCCTGCGGTGGATGATCAATGGGAGCATCTCGGCTACCTGGGGAGACCCGACTTCGCCGCCGCGGTGGATCAGTACGACGCGTTCGCCGAGCTGCTCGATGGTCTCGGCGTTGCCGTGCGCACCATCCCCGCCGCCCCCGGGACCGGTCTCGACTCGATCTACGTGCGCGACGCGGCCGTCGTGTGCGACCGGGGAGTCGTGCTGGGCCGGATGGGCAAGCGGGCGCGTGAGGCCGAGCCATCGGCGATAGAGCGTGAGCTCCGCGACGCGGACATCCCGGTGGTGGGGAGAATCCGGCCTCCGGGCCTCCTGGAGGGAGGCGACGTGGCCTGGCTGGACGAGCGGACGCTCGCCGTCGGCCGCGGATACCGGACGAACACTGAGGGCATCCGGCAGCTCCGGACTCTTCTGGGCAGCGGCGTGGATCATGTCGTTGCCGTCTCGCTTCCCCACTGGCGGGGCCCGGGCGACGTGTTTCACCTGATGTCGATGTTCAGCCCGGTGGACGAAGACCTGGCCGTGGTGTACTCGCCCCTGCTGCCCGTCCCGTTCCGCGAGATGCTTCGGAAGAAGGGCTACGAGCTGGTCGAAGTCCCGGAAGAGGAATTCGATTCCATGGGCTGCAACGTCCTGTCCACGGCGCCCCGCAGGTGCGTGATGCTGGAAGGGAACCCCGTGACACGGGGCCGGCTGGAAGCCGCAGGAGCCGAGGTGCACCTCTATACCGGGCATGACATCAGTCGCAAGGGAGCGGGAGGGCCGACATGTCTCACCCGTCCTCTGGTGCGGGTCGTCTCGGACCCGCCGGACGACGACGAACGCCGTGATGGGAGGACAGCATGATGCGACGGTGGCCCATAGCGCTCGTCGCGGCGCTTGCCACGATCTCGTTCGCCGGTTGTGCGAACGGTGCCGGTGAAGCCACGCAGGAGAGAGATGTCCTCGTGGCGCATTTCCGCTCGCCGTGCGCGGGAGTCGGTCCGATGGAGTGCCTGATGGTCCGCACGACGACGGATGAGGAGTGGCAGCTCCACCACACCCCCATAGAGGGCTTCGAGCACGAGCCGGGGTTCGAGTATCGCCTGAGGATCCGGGAGGAAGCCGTAGAGGATCCACCCGCCGACGCCTCGTCGATCCGGTGGGTCCTGGTCGACGTGCTCGAAAAGACGCCCGCCGCGGGCCCGGGTCCCGAGGAGATTCGCCGAGCCTGGAGGCTCGAGGCGTTCGGCCCGGCAGCGGAGCTGCCGGCAGAAGCAAGCGAAGTGTCCGCGGCCCTGGCGACTTTGCCACGGGACAGTCCGGTCACCCTGGAAATCGGCGGAGGTGCCCGGGCCACCGGCTCATCTGGATGCAACCGGTACACCACCGACTTCGATATCGAGAACGGTCATGAGATCGCGTGGGGTGGTATGATCCTGACGCGGATGGCGTGCGAAGAGCCGAGGATGACGCTGGAGTCGGAGTTCCTGCGGAATCTGGAGGCCGTGACACGCGGATTCGTCCGCGACGGCCGCCTCGAGCTCCATGGCGACTCGGGTGTCCTGCTCGTCTTCGTGCCATGGGAGGCGGAGTGATGCGTCCCCGCAGCCTGCCCGGTACGGGTCGATGGCCGGCGATCGCGCTGGCCATGTGCCTGCCGGCCGCGCTCTCCAACGCGGGCCCCGCGATGGCGCAGGACAGCCTGGATTTCCACGCCGAGATCGATCGTCTTGCCGCCGAGGTGCGCGACGACGTGATCACATGGCGGCGCGATATCCACCGGAACCCCGAGCTCGGAAACCGTGAGTTCCGGACCGCAGGCGTCGTGGCGGAGCACCTGCGCGCCCTGGGCCTGGATGAGGTACGGACCGACGTGGCGCACACCGGCGTCGTGGGCGTGCTGCGCGGCGGGCGCCCGGGACCCGTCGTGGGTCTTAGGGCCGACATGGACGCTCTCCCCGTCACGGAACTGGCCGACGTGCCTTTCGCCTCGACGGTCACCACCGAGTACAACGGCGAGCAGGTAGGGGTAATGCACGCGTGCGGGCATGACGTGCACACGGCCGCCCTCATGGGAGCCGCGAGCGTGCTGGCGGCGATGCGCGGGGACCTGGCCGGGACCGTGGTGTTCCTGTTCCAGCCGGCAGAGGAAGGAGCGCCTGCGGGAGAGGAAGGTGGCGCCGAGCTGATGATCGCGGAGGGGGCCGTCGAGTCGCCGCGCCCCGACGCCTACTTCGGCCTGCATACGTCGCCTTTCCCGACCGGGCTCCTGGGGTGGCGGGCGGGTGGCACCATGGCCAGTGCGGACGAGTTCACGATCACGGTGATCGGCAGACAGACGCACGGTGCCGCCCCGGAGATGGGCGTCGACCCGATCGTGGTCGCCTCTCAGATCGTGCTCGCGCTGCAGACGATTCCCAGCCGCCAGGTGGCGGCGACCAACCCCGTCGTGGTCTCGGTCGGGAAGATCGGGGGTGGAGTACGCTTCAACATCATTCCCGAGTCGGTAACGCTGGAGGGCACCATCCGCACCCACGACACGGCGGTGCAGGGGGACGTGCACGAGCGTATCCGGCGCACCGCAGAGAGTATAGCCGAGAGTGCCGGAGCCACGGCTGAAGTGGAGATTCGCCGCTTGTATCCGGTCACGTACAACGACCCGGAGCTCGTGGCCGCGTCCCTGCCGAGCCTGCGCCGCGTCGTGGGAGAGAACGGGCTGATCCAGATACCGCCGCTCATGGTGGCGGAAGACTTCTCGTTCTTCGCCCGCGAGGCCCCCGGCTTCTACTTCATGCTGGGGGTGAACGCGCCCGGTGTCGGATACGGCGAGGCCGCTACGAACCACTCTCCTTACTTCTACGTGAACGAAGACGCGCTGCATGTGGGTGTGCGGGCCATGGCCACGCTGGCGGTGGATTACCTGGAACGGGAGGAGAACTGAGAAGCGGCTGCCGGATCCCCGCCAGCATCCTACCAGCGCCTTGATTAGACTGGCGTGACGAGAAGCTCACGAGAACCGGGTGGAGAATTGCGATGACGATTCTGGTCACGGGGGGTACGGGAACGGTCGGAAGCCGGGTAGTGGCCAGCCTCGTGCTGCGAGGAGAGGAGACCCGTGTGCTGACGCGATCGGCCGAGAACGCGGCCGCGTTGCCCGGCGGGGTCACCGCAGCCATCGGATCGCTGTCGGAGCCTTCCACCTTGGGTGCGGCCTTCGAAGGTGTGGCCCGGGTCTTTCTGCTCACTCCTCTGGCGCAGGCCGAAGCGGCCCAGGGACTGGCCGGCATCGAGGCGGCGAAGGCGGCAGGCGTCGAACGCATCGTATTCATGTCGGTTCACAAGGCGGCCGAAGCAAGCCACATCCCACACTTCGGCAGCAAGGTGGAGATCTCGCAGAAACTGGAGGACTCCGGCATACCCCACACCGTTCTCGAGCCCAACAGTTTCTACCAGAACGATGTATGGGTCGAGCAAGCTCTCACCGGGTTCGGTCTGTATCCGCACCCGCTCGGCTCGACCGGCCTGAACCGCGTTGATGTTCGAGACATCGCGGACGCGGCGGTCTCGGCGCTGCTGGAAGACGGGCACGAGGGCGAGCACTACCCGATCGTGGGCCCGGACGCGTGGACCGGCGAGAGCACGGCACGGGCGTGGGGCGAGGCCCTCGGCAGGGAGATCACCTATGCCGGCGACGACCTGGATGCGTGGGCGCAGGCGGCGCAGGCGATGCTGCCCGAGTGGCTGGTCAACGACCTGAGGATCATGTACGAGGAGTTCCAGGCGCGCGGACTCCTTGCGAGCGACGAGGATTATGCCCGCCAGCGCCGCGTTCTGGGCCGCGACCCGCGCGGATTCGAGGCCTTCGCGGCGGAGATGGCAGCGGCCTGGACCGGCTGAACCGAGGTCGTCCGGAAGGCTAGGGGTCGGACGCCCGCATTACGCCCGCCCAGTCCACGAAGGCCCACAGCCGATAGTCCGCCGTGACATGCGACCGCAGCGTGCGGTGCGCGGCACCCACTTCCTCCGCCGAGGCGAAGCGCTCGGCCAGATCCGTGGCGATGCTCCGTGCCCAGCCATCGTCGATGTTCACGTACACCAGACAGTCTCCCGGACTCGCCAGGTCCTCGAAACGCGGCCACAGATCGTACTGATTGCCCCGGGCTCTCACGTTGAATGAGAAAACGGTCGGCTGCCCGGGAACGTGAAAAGCCAGCGCCGACGCCTCCTGGTACCGGTTGGACGCCACCCACACCTCCGGACATCCCCGTTCGCGGAGATCCCGCCGGGCTTCCTCCGTGACCTCCGCCAGCGAGTCCCAGCCGTGCGCATCCCCGAGCGGATCCCGGCGGGCGTCGACAGGGAGCGCCAGACTCAGCGCGTGCACGTAGATGACGCCGACCAGCAGGGCTCCGAGTCCGAGCCCCCAACGCAGCCACCTGCCGCGCGCCGCGCTCCAGGCCGCGGCACCCAGAAGGGCGGCAGCCGGGACGTACGCCGGGGCCGGCCAGTTCGGCTCCACCGATCGGCGCAGCGCGCTGACCGCGAACACGGCGACCACGACCAGCGCTATGGATGCCAGGATCGTCCGCCGCGGATCTCCCACACCACGACGCCCATAACGCAGAGCCCGCAGCACGACCACGCTCATGAGCGCGAACAGGATCGGCGACACGAGGCCAAGCTGCCCGCCCAGCAGCTCGAGCTCCCGATTGATGGCTCCTATCCCGCGCCCGACCAGGCCCGTGCCGGATCGGTCGGGACCGAAGCCATGTTCGAGCTGGAACGCGAACGATGGCCACCCGAGCTCCGCGTTCCACATGATCACCGGCGCGAACGCGGCGACCCCGAGTCCGAAGCCGATCCACGGGCCCGGGGTAAGCAGCCGCTTCCTCAGTCGAGGGTCGAGGGCCAGACCGAGGGCGACGCCGACGGGCAGGAGCACCGCCGTGTATTTGGAGAGCAGGGCCGCTCCGAGCGCGACACCGGCAGCGCACCACCAGCCGATCTCCGCCAACGTGCCGGGTTCGCGCTCCAGGGCCCGCGTCACGGCCCACGTGGCGATCGCAAAGCTCGCCAGCAGCGGAGCGTCGGGTGTGGCGAGCACCAGACCGGCGGCCGCCAGCGGCATGCAGGCGAGCACCAGCGCCGTCACCAGAGCGGCTCTCCCACCGCCGAGGCGGCGAGCCAGGGCCACCATGGCCAGGGAGCCCACGAGACCGAGGACGTTGGCTCCCAGCCGGACGCCGAGCCGGGTGTGGCCGAGGAGCGCCGTACCGAAAGCTATGGCCGCGGCGATGCCCGGCGGGTGATCGTAGTAGGAAGCGGCAGGGCGTCTCGACCACTCCCAGTAGTACGTCTCGTCCGGGAACAGGGGAACGACGCTCGCCATGACCAACCGCGCGATCCCGGCCGCCGCGACCACGATCAGCGCCAGACGCCACTGCCGCGCGTCGTTCGCCCGATCGGGGACAGCGGCCTCGGCCCCGGCAGTATCCGTCACGAGCCCGTGGTCAGTCGGCCTGGAGGGCCACGGCCGCGGCTTTGAGGCCTGCCGCCGCATCGGTGTCGATGCCCTGCCTCCCGAGGCCGTCCGCCAGCGCCGGAATCAGGGCGAGCACGTTTCGCGGCTGAGCCGAATGTCCCATACAGCCGATCCGGATGATCCTGCCGGCGAGGTCGCCCAGTCCACCCGCGATCTCGATACCGTGCGCGAGCAGGATATGCCGCGTCAGCTCCTTCGCGTCGACACCTTCCGGAATCCGGACCGCGTTGAGGCTGGGAAGCCAGAACTCGTCTCCGGGGTTCATCCTCAGACCCATAGCCTCCACCCCCGCCTTCAGGGCTCCGGCCACCCGGAGGTGGCGGGCCCATCGCTCCTCGATCCCTTCCTCGGCTACCAGGCGCAGCGCCTCGCGAAGTCCGTAGATGGCCGTGATCGGCGCCGTATGATGATAGGAGCGATCGCCGCCCCAGTACGTCTCCAACAACCCGATGTCCAGGTACCAGTTGCGAACCAGCTCGGATCGATTGCGCACCTTGTCGAACGCCCGGTCGTTGAGTGTCAGCGGACTGGCACCGGGCGGACACGACAGGCACTTCTGCCCGCCTGAATAGGCGACGTCGATGTCCCACTCGTCCACGCGCAGCTCTACGCCGCCCAGAGACGTGACGGTATCGGCGATCACGAACGCATCGTGCTCGTGCGCGATGGCCGTCAGCTCGGGCACCCGCGGTTGCAGCGCCCCCGTGCTGGTCTCGGCGTGCACGAATCCGAACACCCGGGGTCCGTGCTCCTCGAACGCGGCGCGTACGTCCACGGGATCGAGTGGCTCGCCCCAAGGAGCGTGCACGTGCACCACTTCGCCACCCGCACGGCGCGCCATGCTGTCCATGCGGGCGCCGAAGTAGCCGTTGGTGGGAACCAGCACCACGTCGCCCGGCTCGACCACGTTGGCGAACGCCGCCTCCATCGCCGCCGAGCCCGTCCCGCTCACAGGGATCGTCCAGCGGTTCTTGGTCCGGAACGTGTAGCGCAGCAGCGCCTGCACCTCTTTCATGATCTCGATGAACGCGGGGTCCAGATGGCCGATCAGCGGCGTGCTCATGGCGCGCAGCACACGTGGGTGCACGTCGCTGGGTCCGGGCCCCATCAGGATACGGTCAGGAGGGTTCAGGGCTCCGACCTGTGGCTCGAGCATAGGCAATCGCGGGCGAAGGTTAGCTCGCGAGTGGGCCGGGAGGTTTCCCGGAACACTCCGTCCGGAGCGCCGAATGTAATACGTGCTCCGCCGAGCGGTATACGGAGATCAGCGCTCTGTCTTCTGCATGTCACGCAGCATCGACACGGCATCGTGCGGTGGTCGGGTGAGCAGGCTGACCGCTACGGTCGCCGCCAGTCCAGCGATGAAGGCCGGCACCAGCTCGTACATGCGCGTTTTTAAAGCGGGGACGAGGTACCATACGATCGTCGTGGCGGTGCCTGTCAGGATACCGGCCAGTACGCCGGCCCGGGTGGTTCGCCGCCAGTACAGCGCCAGGATCGATGTAGGCCCGAGCGCCGCACCGAGTCCCGCCCACGCGAACAGCACGAGCCAGAACACGAGCTGGTCCGCCGCGAGCCCGAACACCAGCGCGAGCAGGACGAGCAGCGACACGGCCCCCCGGCTGAGTAGAACCAGTCGCTTCTGGGGGATCGACTCTCCGCGGTGAAGCACCTTTTCGTATACGTCCCGCACCACGGCGGAAGCGGCCACGAGAAGTTGTGAGTCAGCCGTGGACATGATCGCCGCGAAGATCGAGGCCACCACTACCCCGAACAGGACGGGCGGCAGGTGCTGCTGCGCGAGGAGCGGGTACAGGTTCTCCGTGTCTCCCCCCGGCAGCATCGCGGCATCCGGAAAGTACGCTCGACCCGCCAGGCCGATGAACAGGGCGCCCCATGCCATCACCACGTTCCACACCGTCCCGACCACCGCCGAGTAGCGCAGCTGCTCCGGATCATCGATCGACATGTAGCGCGCCAGGATATGCGGGTTGCCGGGAGATCCGAGTCCGATACCCAGGAACCCGATCGCCATTCCGGCCGACAGGGCCAGTGGATCCACGAGACCGGGGTCCAGGGCCTGAAGCTCGGCCAGGACCACCGAGAGCCCGCCTCGATCCGCCATCGCGATCACCGGCAGGATCGCCAGGGCCAGGATCATGAACAGGGCCTGAATCATGTCCGTGAGGCTGACGGCGAGGAACCCGCCGAGGACCGTGTACGCGAGCACGATGGCGGCGGTGAGCACCACCCCGGTGGTGGGCTCCAGTCCGAAGCTCGCCGAGAACGCCTTTCCTCCGCCCACGAACTGTCCCGCCACGTATCCCACCATGAAGACGAGAATCACGAAAGCCAGGACGGACCGGAGTACCCCGCTGTCGTCCCGGAACCGGGCCGCGAAGAAATCCGGGACGGTGATGCAGTCGTGCCGCTCGCTGAATCGCCGCAAACGGGGGGCGTAATACAGGAACAGCAGCATCTCGGCCACGATATAGCCGACCACGGCCCAGGCCGCGGAGGCGCCGCGCGCGTACGCCATGCCCGTGACCCCGAGCAGAAGCCAGGCGCTGCGGCCGGAGACGACCGCGGAGAGCGCCACCACGAACCGGTGCATGCGGCGGCCGCCCACGAAGAACTCCGAGACTCCGGTCGAGGAGAACCTCGTGGCGTATACGCCTATACCGAGAACGATCAGGAGGTACGCGACGAAGGCTGCGATCGCGGAAGGACTGATGGCCACGGCGACGCCCGCGGCTCCTTCCTGCACGCTAGTCCTCCCTGCGAGCGAGCAGAAGC
>JBDHFS010000049.1:0-14266 GCA_039590285.1 Gemmatimonadota bacterium | reverse complement strand
AATACGTAGACCGATGTCACGCTGCCTCCAGAGGTGGAAGTCCCGGTCAGGTCACCGGGCGCTGTGTAGACGCCGCTTGTCGCGCCAATCCGTGGCCAGTTCGAGGGCGCGGGCGACAGCTGCCTCCGGATCCTCGAATCGCTCGATTCCGAATCTCTCACCCAGAGCGTCGCGCAGGCCCACGAGCGGACGCCCGATCTTCATGCACAGGGCCGCCTCGTTGACCGTGCCCCATCCACCGGCCACCGCGATCACCGCCTCCGACGCCTTCACGACGAGCACATTGCGTGCTTCACCGAATCCGGTCGGCAGCGGGATCGACACGCCGATCGAGGCGGCCTCGGGATCGTCACCCGGCAGGATCCCCAGCACGGCCCCACCCTCCCCCGATGCTCCTTCGGCCGCCGCAGCCATTACGCCACCACCACCACCGCAAACCACCAGGGCTTCCGCGCGAGCCAGGGCGCGTCCGACGGCGTGAGCCGTCGCCCACACTTCGGGGTCCACGCGCGCCGAGCCGATGACGCCGATCCTCAGCGGCCGGGCCTGCCCGACGGCGGTCGCGTCAGGTGTCCTCCGGCGGCCGGGCTTTCGATTCACGGTTCACCTCCGTCCCGCGCCCAGCCAAGAGCCGCTCTCACGGCTCTGTGCCACTCGCGACCGTCCTCGCGGCGAGCCGCCACCGCTTCCGGATTCGGCTCGAATAGAGATTCTGTACCGCGCGCCGAGAGAAACTCCGCCGGCTCAGTCCATAACCCGACGCCGATTCCAGCCAATCCGGCGGCACCGATTGCCGTGAGCTCCGTGGCCTCAGGGCGACGCACGGGAACGCGAAGCACGTCAGCCTGGAACTGCATCAGCCAGTCGTTGCGTGCGGCACCGCCATCCGCCCTGAGCGTGCGGAGGGGCATGTCCGAGCCGGACGTCATCGCCTGCAGAGCGTCCGCCGTGGAGAAAGCCATCGCCTCCAGCGCAGCCCGTACGAGATGCTCCGACCTCGTACCGCGCGAGATCCCGACGATGGTCCCTCGGGCGCCGGCCTCCCAGTGCGGCGTCCCCAGGCCCGCCAGGGCGGGAACGAACACCACGCCATCTGTGGATTCTACCGCCATGGCCATTCGCTCCGAATCCGCTGCCGTCTCGACCAGACCCAGACCGTCGCGAAGCCACTGAATCGCCGCACCAGCTACCAGAATCGCGCCCTCGTACGCGAACGCTCGCTCGCCCCGCGGACCACAGGCCGCCGTCGTCAGCACGCCGGGCACGTCAGGACCTCGTCGAGCGCCGGTGTGAAGCAGCAGGAACGCTCCCGTTCCGTACGTGTTCTTGGCCTCCCCACTTTCCCACGCGCCCTGGCCGAACAGGGCCGCCTGCTGGTCGCCGGCCACGCCTGCCACCGGAACCTCGGCGCCGAACACGTCGCCGGCCGTGGTACCGAAGTGGCCGGCCGAGGCCATCACGCGGGGCAACATCTGCGGGGGAACGCCGAAGCGATCGCACAGAGTCAGGTCCCACCCACCGTCGTCCAGCGAATAGAGCATCGTCCGGGATGCGTTCGTGTGATCCGTGGCATGCACCCGGCCGCCCGTCAACCGGAACAGGAGCCAGCTGTCGACGGTGCCGAAGAGGAGCTCCCCGGCCTCCCCTCTCGCACGCCAATTCTCGTTTTGGTCGAGGAGCCACTCCAGCTTCGTCGCGGAAAAATACGGGTCCAGGACCAGGCCCGTGCGGGCTCGGACATCGGGCTCGTGACCGTCCCGCCTCAATAGGTCGCACCGGTCCGCTGTCCGGCGATCCTGCCACACGATGGCTGGAGCCGCCGGCTTTCCGGTGGCCCTTTCCCACACGACGGTCGTCTCGCGCTGGTTGGTGATACCGATCGCAGCGACGGCGGTGGGTGCCAGGCGCGCCGCGCTCAGCGCCTCGCGGGTCGTGCGGATCACCGAGTCCCAGATCTCGTCAGCATCGTGCTCGACCCATCCGGAGGTCGGGAAGTACTGCTCGAATTCTCGGTAGGCGCTGGCCAGTACGCGTCCTGAAGCATCCAGGATGAGCGAGCGACTCCCCGTCGTGCCCTGGTCGATTGCGAGGATGGCGTCCGGCTGGCTCATACCCGGTCGCATGTCCGGAGCCCGGAGATCATACACTCTCCAAGCGGCCGCAACCGTACCGCAGGCCGAAACGCGCGAGAAGCGAGAGGAACAGCTGCACGGGCAGGCCCATCACGTTGAAGTACTCTCCATCGATCCTCTCGACCAGCGTCGCGCCGAACCCCTGTATGCCGTACGCACCCGCTTTGTCGAGCGGTTCACCGGTGGCAACGTATTCCTCGCATTCAAGGGCATCAAGCTGACGGAACCATACCCGGGTCATGGCCACGCCGGCCTCCGTACGACCGTCGAGGGAAAGGCACAGACCCGTGAATACCTCGTGTCGGTGTCCGGCAAGCCGCTCAAGCGTCCGGACGGCTTCCCGGGGGCCCGCCGGCTTCCCCAGGATCTCATCTCCCAGCGCAACGAGCGTGTCGGCGGCGAGGACCAGATCACCGGGCGCTGCGGGAACGGACGTGGCTTTGGCAACAGCCAGCCGCTTCGCCTCCCGTTCCGGCTCCTGCCCATCCCGCAGGGCTTCCGACACCTCGGGAGGCCTGAGCTCGAACGTCAGTCCAAGAAGCTCCAGGATCTCCTGGCGTCGAGGTGACGACGACGCGAGAACGAGTCGCGGACTCACTTATCGAGCACCAGGGTGACCGGCCCATCGTTCACAAGTGATATCTCCATTCGGGCGCCGAACCTCCCCGTCGCCACCGGTACCACGCCAGTCCGGCACAGGTCCACGAACTCGTTATACAGTCGCTCCGCCTCGTCCGGGGCCGCCGCGGTGACGAATGAAGGCCGCCGGCCCCTCGCCACGTCGCCGTACAGGGTAAACTGGGACACCACCAGAAGCTCCCCACCGACCTCTGCCACGTCACGGTTCATGCGGCCGTCCTCGTCCGCGAACACTCTCAGCGTGAGGACCTTCCCCGCCATCCACTCCATTTGCTTCCGTTCATCGCCCGCAGTGAAACCGACCAGCACCAGCAGTCCCCCGCCGATCTCTCCAACCACTTCCTCGTCCACCCTCACGGCGGCCCTCGACACCCTCTGCACCACCGATCTCATGTGCCCTCCGCTCCGCGCGCGCATCCACTGGACCATCCCCACCCACCAACAATCCACACGCTCGTGGATAACCTACCCCGACGACGATCCAGCTACCACTGAATGGCTCCCGCGTTTAATTATGATTTTTTCCACATTCTTTCCACATCTTTTCCACGATTCTTTTTTAAAAACTTCACTGATTCCACGCCGCCCTGCGCCCTCACCTCCTGCCCGGCGCTCCCTCGCACAGGCTGCATCCTCCCCGCCTCCCACCGCCTCCAGATGGCTTACTCGAAACAAGGGGGCCACAGAGCAGGCTTCGGACCGCACGTCGTGGCTCAGGGATCGGAAGGGAGGGAGCTGGATGTACTCAGCCCCTGGCGCTCCGAAGAGCTCCAGGGGCTGAGGGAAGATATATTTTCCGCACCGTCGCGTTCTTCTAGGTCGGTTGCGCTTTCCTTCCCAGAATCGCCGGGCCTGGTACCGTTCGTCCGGTCAGCTGTGTGGGCTCTCTCGCTCCCTGAGGAGCTGAGTCATCCACCCCGGACAACCCGTCGTCGCTTTGTCGGTGCAGCGGCCTACCGGATCTTGCCGGTGCCTCCTCCGCGGCACGAGACCATAATACAATCATCTCGTTTACAGTCAACCCTCGATTGGCCTTGAGATGAGGTTTTTTCAAAAAATGGTAGTAGCCAAAGGTGGGCGTCGTCACAGGTAATCAACCGTAATACGCCTGTGACCCGACGGAGGAGGACCGACGGCCGGGAGACTGGGATTCCCTTGGAATGCAATCGGATTCAGGTGGTGAACAGGCTGTGAGCCTCGCGGGCCAGGACGCTCGCGTCGATGACGGTCCCGGAATCGCGGACTCGCTGGAGAACGCGAACGAGCAGCGCGTCGGGGGGCAGGGTCTGCTTCAATCCGTCCTGGGAGCCCACCAGAATCAGGCAGTCCCGGCTTCTGGACAGGGCGACGTTGAGTAGTCTGGGGAAGTCTGGATTGCGGGCCTCGTTCAGGAACCAGCTGTCGCCCGGTGGCGCGTCCACCGTGTCGAGAATGACCGCCGCCTTTTCACGACCCTGAAAGCGGTGGATCGTGGCCACTTCCATGGAACGGGGCGCCAAACGTCCCAGGCGGCTGCGTGCCTGCTCGAGTATGCGTGTCGCCTGGAGCCGGTACGGCGTGACGATGCCGACGTCGGTCACACCGCGGCCACCGAGTATCTCGAGCAGCCGTAGCACGACCTCGAGATGGGCCGGGTTACATCTCGATCCTTCGGCTCGCTCGACTCGTGGCGACAGAGTGCCCGTGTCGGCGAGCACGAGAGGCGAGATGCCGGTTACTCGCTCCACGACGGTAGACGAGTCCCGGAGACGTCCGCCATAGAACAGATCGCTCACAAGAGTCCGGATCGACGGGGCCATGCGATACTGCTCCTGGAGCATCGCGCACAGCGCATCCCTGGGGTCGGGAAGCGATCGTCCCTCGTCGGGTGAGATGACACCCGATTCGCGAAACACGTCGCGGCTCAACCACCGTGCCGCTTGTGTCCCCCGCGATATCACGACGGCCGGGAGCTGCTGGAAATCGCCGACGGCCACGGCCCTGTCGGACGCGAGGCACGCGCCCGCGAACACGTACGGGAGAGGCGCCGTGCTCGCCTCGTCCACCAGAAGGGAGGCGAACCGCAGGTTCCACAGGTCGTCGCGCAGCGTCAGCCGGGCGAACGTCGTGAGAACGACGTCGGCATCCGCCAGCGCGCGCGCGGCGGAACGCTGAAACTCGGATGCCACGTGTCCGATTCTGGCCATGACACCGGCAGAGTTCGCGTTCCGAGCGATGGCCAGAACACGCCCGAACCGTGCGCGGAGGGGCGCGGGCTCGCGGCCGGGACGCCCTGAAACGAGCTCCAGCTCGAGCTCCTCGAGAAGTCGCGTGAGGCGCGACGGACCGCGGCGCTCGCGGCGCTCGACGACGGCCTCCAGGGACAGCTCCTCGTCACCAGTGGAGCTGAACGCGGCCCCGACCCTTACGATCCGTCCGTCGGCGACGGCCTCCGGTCCCAGTCCCGCCGCGACGCGTCTCGAGGCTTCATCCACGGCGACGTTGGTCGTCGCCAAGACCAGGACGGACCCTTCGGTCGCCAGAGCGCAGCATGCCCGGGCCAGAAGCAGGGTCTTGCCGGTGCCGGGAGGACCCCAGATCAGCTGCGTCCGACTTCCGAGTATTCTGCCGAGGGCCTCTCTCTGAGACGAGTTTAGATCCGAGCCGTACCCCGTCTCCGGATCGCGGACGCCCGTTTCCGGGAACACCCGACCGAACAGACGCAGGGCGCTGGCCACGTGATAGCCGTCGGCATCATCGTCGACGGCGCGCAGCCGTGCGGCAAGCGCCGCGAGCAACCACGTGGGATCGAACGTCAGGTCGGCAAGGCCCGGGTGGCGACCCAGCCAGTCGGGCACCGACAATCGAACGGCACGCATCGCGGAATCGAACGACGTCACGAAGCCCAGCGTTTCTCCCGCTTCGCAGGATACTCGAACTGCGTCATTTGGGCGGATGAGATACCTTCCGGGCGGCAAAGACCATTCGTACGTGAAGCCTGTCGCATCGGACTCCGCCTCGTGGCCGGCCGAGGCCGCCAGTGGTCGGTCGATTCCCCGGCGCGCCAGGTCGTCGTGGATGGCGAGGATCTCTTCATCGATGGCCGAGTGGAAGCCCTCGAGGAGAAGTCCGAGCTCGGTGCTTTCTCGCGATTCGATCATGGACCGGACAAGGTAGGCGGAAGACCGGCCGGCGCCACCGCCGTGCCGGTCTTCGGCAGGGAGCGCATGGAGGAGATGCCGAGACTCGAGGATCTCAAGGACTATCGACGTCATGCCGAATGGGCGCTCGCGACGGCGACCGGCCTCGAGCTGGGGCTGGTGGACGCGCTTGCGGAAGGGCCGCGCGCGATGTCCGAGCTGGCGTCGGAGCTCGGCCTTTCGTTTCGGGGAACGGAGACCCTTCTGGGAGCTCTCGCCGAGGTAGGGGTCGTTCGCCAAGAGGGAGCCTCGTATCGCCTCACCGGGTCAGGCAGGGGCTTCTTTCTCGAGTCTGGGGGTCTCGACTACCAGCGACCTTCCCTGCTCCACTGGCTGCGGGGCTTCCGCCGGTGGACGCACGAGCTGTCCACGGCCGTGCGTAATGGAACGGCGCCGGACGGTACGGGAACGGGGAGCGGGGGCCCCGATCCCGAGGCCGTGTCCCAGTTCATGCAGGCGATGGCCAACAAGCCGCCGGGCCTCGTGGAAGAGGTCGTCGAGGCGGTGCTGCGCCATGCGGCACGGCGTCGTTCGCTGATCGACCTGGGAGGTGGGCCTGGCAGCTTTGCGAGAGGATTCGCCGAACGTGGAGTGCGTACGACTCTGTTGGACCGCCCCGAGGTCATTGCGCTCGGGCATCGGACGCTCGCGCTATCTTCGGTCGAGAACCTGGACCTGGTCGAGGGAGACTTCCTTCACGCCATTCCCGGAGGCCCGTTCGACATCGTGTTCGCTGCGAACGTCACTCACATATACTCCGCTGACGTGAATCGACGGCTGGTCCGGGATGCGTCGGAGAGGCTGGCCCCGGGGGGACTGCTGGCGATCGTCGACTTCGTTAGAGGGGGTTCCGAGTTCGCGGCGCTATTCGCGATCACGATGCTCCTCGCCACCGAGGGAGGAGGCACCTACACGCTCGACGAGTATTCGGAGTGGCTGGGACAGGCGGGCTTGTCGGATGTGCGCTGTGAGGCCGTCGCTCCCGACATACATCTGGTGACGGCCACGAAGCCGGACGGGGAGGTCTCCCGATGACCGACAAGGGTTTCCTCCCCGCAGCGGGCCTGGCGGCCGAGTGGATCGCCAGCTACCGGCGTCGCCTGCCGGGGCTCGCCGTTCTTCCAACGCTTCGCCCGGGCGAAGTGGCCGCCCGGATCCCGGAGGTTCCGCCGGAGGAAGGCGAGTCGCTCGAGGCTATCCTGGTCGACCTGGACGATCATCTCCTCGATGGCATGACGCACTGGAACCATCCAGGCTTCTTCGCCTATTTCTGCAGCTCGACGACCGACGCCGGAATCCTGGCGGAGTTCATCGCGGCGGAGCTCAATCAGAACGCCATGCTGTGGCGAACATCGCCGGCCGCTACCGAGCTCGAGGAGCGCGTCGTCGGGTGGGTGCGGCGATTCGTCGGCCTGCCGGACGACCTCCACGGCGTGATCCTGGACACGGCTTCGACCAGTAGCTTCACGGCGCTGACCGCGGCCCGGGAACGGGCCGTTCCCGGGGTGCGCTCGCGGGGACTGGCGGGCCGGACCGATCTGGGCCGCTGCACCCTGTACGTCTCGGATCAGGCGCACTCATCGCTCGACAAGTCTGCGGTGGCCGCGGGCCTGGGGCTCGAGAACGTGCGTCGCATAGGCACCGATACACGGATGCGAATGAATCCGCGCGCGCTCGACGACGTCTTGAACGATGATCGCGCAGCGGGGGCGACGCCGATCATGGTTTGCGCCACCATAGGGACGACGTCCACCACCAGTGTGGACCCCGTCGACGAGATCGCGGACGTATGCCGCGAGCACGATGTCTGGCTTCACGTGGACGCCGCATACGCCGGACCTGCAGCGGCCCTTCCGGAGCTCTCGGCTTACTTCGCCGGATGGGAGCGTGCGGATTCGATCGTACTGAACCCGCACAAGTGGATGAGCACGCCTATCGACTGCAGCGTGCTCCTGTATCGGGACCCGGAAGCGATGCGGCGCTCGCTCGCCGTCAGACCCCATTACCTGAGCAGCGATGAGGGAGGGGCCGACCTGATGGACGTCGGCCTGCCACTGGGACGGCGGTTTCGCGCGCTCAAGCTATGGTTCCTGTTTCGCCACACGGGCGCGGCCGGCCTTCGCTCCATGTTGCGCGACCATATCCGACTGGCGAGCGAGTTCGCCGAGTGGCTCGAAGCCGACTCGGGGTTCGAGGTTGTGGGTCCGCACCCGTTCTCGCTCGTCTGCTTCCGCGCCATTCCACCGGCCGGAGCGGATCCCGATCATTGGAACCGACGGCTCCTCGACGCTGTAAACCGTCGAGGTCGCGTATTCCTGTCTCACGCCATAGTCGAGGGTCTGTTCACGCTTCGTATGGCCGTGGGAAGCGCCCGGGTTACGCGGGACGCGGTACGCACGGCGTATCGGCTCCTCGCCGAGGAGCACGAGACGATGCTCCGCGATGGGGGAGAGCGGGAACAGAGCGGAGGTGAGAGGACGGGCGGTTCTTGAGCCGAACGCGCAACCGAAAGGCCACGGCATGATCAAGGAAGGCGACACGGCGCCGGAATTCTCCCTTCCATCCGACCGGGGGGACACCATACGGTTGGCCGACCTGCGGGGGCAACGCGTGGTGCTGTACTTTTATCCGAAGGACGACACCCCGGGCTGCACGATGCAGGCTTGCGCGTTCCGCGACAGACTGGCCGAATTCGAGGATCGGAACACCGTCGTTCTGGGTGTGAGTCCGGACCCGGTCCGGTCCCACACGAAGTTCAGGAAAAAGTACGATCTGAATTTCCCTCTTCTGGCCGACGACGACCACGCGGTCGCCGCGGCGTACGGAGCGTGGGGACCCAAGAAGCTCTTCGGCAGGAAATACGAGGGCGTGCATCGCACGACGTTCCTGATCGGGGAGGATGGCCGGATAGAAAAGGTGTACCGCGAGGTCAAGGCGGCGAAGAATGCGGCCGAGGTCCTCGGGGAGCTCGACCGGTGAGTCGGCCGACCCGGACGACCGGGGTCGTGCTGTGGGCGGCCCTGATCGCGGCATGGCCGGCCACGGCCCGCGCGCAGGAGCCGGGCGTAGTGGTTCCCTCAGAACAGTCGGTGATTCTCGAGCGGGCGGATCGGGCCAGGGTCCGCGGAGACTCGGCGGCCCCGATCCGTATCGTGGAGATCTCGGACTTCGAGTGCCCGTATTGCGTGCGGTTCTACGAGGAATCCTACCGGGCCCTCGACAGTCTGTACGTTCGGTCCGGAATAGCCAGGTACCTGTGGATCTCGTTCCCCAACTCGGGCCATCCCAGGGCCTGGCCGGCGATAGAGGCGGCTTTCTGTGCGGGAGCTGCGGCCCGTTTCTGGGAAATGCACGATCTGCTCTTCGAGCGCCGAGAGGAATGGGCGGCCGCCCCAGACCCGAACGCCCTGTTCCGCGAATGGGCCGAGGGGTTGGGGATCGACGGTGCCTCCTTCGCGGAGTGTCTGCGAAACGACCAGACCGCCCCTCTACAGGTCCGGGATTACGAGTCCGCGTTGCGCGCGGGCGTTGCCAGCACACCGTTCTTCATTGTCGGGGACAGCGTCGCCATCCGGGGCGCCGTTCCGCTGGAGACATTTCGGACGGCTGTGGACAGCGTCCTGGCTCTGCGGGGAATCGAGGCGCCGTAGGGACAGGCTACCGTTCTCCGGCGGAGAGTCTCTCGAATACGAGTCGCATGCCCTCGATGGCGGCGGCCGCGGTGCGGGCAGCTTCATCGAATCGACGCGCCAGTTCACGTTCGCCGGTGCCGGCCAGAGGTATCTCCAGCGTGAAGTGGACCGACACTCCCGCCGGCCGGACCTCGGCCACACGGTCGGCCCACCCTTCTTCGGAGGCGTCCAGGGCACCTTCGATGTGGACCTCCACCGTGTCACAAGCTCCGCCTACCTCCTGTGCCATCAGGGCCAGTCTCCGAGCCAACAGCTCGTTGGACTCCGGATCCGACGTGCGCTCGTCCATCCACAGCGAGGGTGGCGCCACGTCGAGACTGAGGTAGCCGAGGTTGACGTCCGGATGGAAGCCGACGGCCGGCCCGCTCGACCCGGAGCCGGAGGCCGTCTCGCCGAGAGTCTCCGCCTCCGCATCCTCTTCCCAGGTGAGGTACGAAGCCAGCCACCCGGGACCGACATTGGCCGCCGCGATCGCCACCTCGTCCAGGGAAAGCTCGACGAGCGCGGACGGAGTGTGAAGCGCGTCGATGGCGCCCGATTCCATGATGTCGAGCTCGGATTGATCATAGGCGAGGCAGCGGAAGAACCAGGAGGCGGGCTCCTGGCGCCCTTCGAACTCGTCGCGCATTCCCAGCCCGCGGCCGCGGAGTGCGCCGAGCAGGCTGGCTCCGATCTGATGCCTCGTGAAGTTGGGCAAAGGCCCTCCTGGCAGCGACCTGTCTCTCAGCGACCGATCATGATATGGGCCCACGGCGTGTCCGGCAGCATCAGCCAGGGCATGTCACCCTCGGGCCGAGTCGGAAGGCCCAGCTCCGGTCCCGTGGCTCCGGGGACGTACACCACCACCAACCGTCGTTCCCCCGTCAGCCGGTCTGTCGCCGGATCCGGTCCCGAACCCGCGGTCACCGAGTATAGCGTGGCCCGAGCGGGCATGCCGATCCGGCCGGCATCGAGCGCCGCGTAGCGGGCGTCCATGATCTCCGACCGGGTTTTTCCCTCCTCGCGCAGCTGCCTCCCGAGAGCCATGTACCCCTCCAGGCTCCGGTGGTAGCACGCGGTATGGAAATCCTCTCGCACCGGGTCGTCGGCCAGGCACACGAGATCGTTCGTGCCTTCTCGGAGGAGTGTCAGCGAGTCTTTCGGACGGGGCTCGCCACCATACCCCAGGATCTCGGCTCCCTCTTGCATCGATTCTGGCGCTGACCTGACGGCGTCGCGGATCTGCTCCGCTTCGCTACGCTCCTGCGCTGGCAGTCCGGCAACAGCCAGAACGACGAGAAGGGCCGTCAACCACAGTCGCTGAGCCATCTCCCTCACCTCCTCTTGTCACATTGTCCCGCTCCGGGATAGCTTGGCCCAACAGCAGGCGATACGCCGCCGGGTCGTCGCGCCTACCCTGGCGCCAGATCTCGGAAAGCCGCTATTCGTGGGGCTTTCCCGGTACATCTGGTCTGTGGCCCGAGCGCGGGACGGCTTGTCCCGGCCGCCTGCCTCCACGGCACGCTTCTCGCTACCGAGCGAGGGACATTTAAGCGCACCAGCGGGCGTCGGGCAACGGAAGGCCTCGCGTTTCCAGCGGGCGCCATCGGCGCCGGACCTGGTTGGACCGGCACGGTTGAACCTTCACGCAGAGCGAACAACCCATGCGAATAGCTGTCCCGAAGGAGCATACTCCGCTGGATCGGCGCGTGGCCCTGACCCCGCAGGCGATCCAGCGTCTCGCTTCGGAAGAGATCCAGATCCTCGTGGAGAGTGGGGCCGGGCTCGGAGCCTCGTTCACCGACGACGAGTACCGCGGCGCAGGCGCCGAGATCGTCCAGGATTCGAAGGCCCTGTTCGAAGGGGCCGACGTGGTCGCCAAGATCAACAGCCCGGTGAAGCGGTCAGATGGCACCGACGAAGTAGAGCTGATTCCGGCGGGCGCTCTCTTCGTGGCGCAGATGCGGCCGCACGAGAACGGTGACGTGCTGAAGCGGCTCGCGGAACGGGGAGTGACTTCGTTCTCGATGGAGCTGATGCCGCGGACGACGCTGGCCCAGCGCATGGACTGTCTGTCGGCGTTCAGTACGGTAGCCGGCTACATGGCCGTGATCCGGGGCGCCGCGGCCGGAAGCAAGTTCTTCCCGATGTTGACGACCGCGGCGGGCACGATCCCGCCGGCGAACGTCTTCATCATCGGCGCGGGAGTGGCAGGCCTGCAGGCGATCGCCACGGCGAGGCGCCTGGGTGCGGTGGTCGAGGGATTCGACATCCGCCCCGAGACCAAGGAACAGGTCCAGAGCCTGGGTGCGACGTTCGTCGAGTGGGAGGAAGCCACCGAGGACATGCAGACCGAGGGCGGATACGCGAAGGAAGTCTCGGCCGAGGAAGAAGAGCGCGAGCAGCAGCTCCTGGCGGATCACATCGCGAAGTCGGACGTGGTGATCACGACGGCCCTGGTGCCGGGAAGACCAGCGCCGAAGCTGATCTCCGAGGAGATGGTGAAGGGGATGCGCCCTGGCTCGGTGATCGTGGACCTCGCCGCCGAGACAGGCGGCAACTGCGAGCTCACCGAGAAGGGTGAGACCGTGGAGCGGCACGGTGTGCTCATCCTTGGCCAGACGGATCTGGCAGCCTCTCTGCCCGTGCACGGTAGCCTGATGTACGGCCGGATCCTGACGGTCCTTCTCCAGCACATCACGGACGAGGAGGGCAGGATCGTCATCGACCTCGACGAAGAGATCACGACCGCGATCGCGGTGACGCACGACGGGAATGTGAGGTATCAGCAATGACCGGTACGATTCTCATCAGCGTGTATGTCTTCGTCCTGGCGATGTTCGTCGGCTTCGAGGTCATCACGAAGGTCCCACCCACGCTGCACACGCCGCTCATGTCCGGTTCCAACGCCATCTCCGGCATCTCGATCGTTGGAGCGCTGGTGATCGCCGGCATGGGACAGGGAACGATGTTCGACATCATCGGCATGGTCGCGGTGATCGCGGCAACCATCAACGTGGTGGGCGGATTCATGGTCACCGACCGGATGCTGCAGATGTTCCGGCGGGACACCGACACGAACTAGCGAACACCGAGGCAGATAGATGGAAACCAGAGTTCTCTTGATGCAGCTCGCCTACCTGCTCTCGGCGGTGCTGTTCATACTCGGGCTGAAGCGCCTCAGCCATCCAGACACCGCGCGTGGCGGTAACAGACTGGCGGCGATCGGCATGCTGCTGGCGATCGTGGCTACGCTCGTCGGCGAGCAGATGCTCACGTGGCAGTGGATCGTCGCCGGGCTGCTCATTGGGTCCGTGGTGGGCGGATTCATGGCGCGGCTGGTCAAGATGACGGCCATGCCACAGATGGTGGGCCTGTTCAACGGATTCGGAGGCCTCGCCTCCGGTCTGGTAGCGGCGGCCGAGTATCTGCGCTACTCCATGGGCGTGGCCGGAACGGCGGACGTTCCGCTGGACGGGTCGATCTCCATCATGCTCGGCACGATGATCGGCGCCGTGACCTTCTCGGGCAGCCTCGTCGCGTTCGGCAAGCTCCAGGGTATCGTGACCGAAAAGGCCGTGAAGTTCAGGGGCCAGCAGTCCCTGAACGCATTGTTGTTCCTCGGAATCATCTCGGTGATGGCGTACCTCGTGCTCATGACCCCGGGTGCCATCGCGGTCTCGGACACGGGAACGGTCAACATCGTGTACTACGCCCTGTGGGGCACCGCCATGCTGATCGGCGTGCTTCTCGTGATCCCGATCGGCGGAGCCGACATGCCCGTCGTCGTGTCGCTGCTCAATTCGTATTCGGGTCTGGCGGCGTCGGCAGCAGGCTTCGTGCTCAACAACAACGCTCTGATCATCTCCGGCGCGCTCGTCGGCGCCTCCGGATTGATTCTGACCCGGATCATGTGCAAGGCCATGAACCGCTCGCTGGCCAACGTCATCTTCGGAACGTTTGGCGAGACCACGGGCGGAGGCCCGGTCGCGAAGGGCGAGAAGCGCACGATGGCCGACGTGAACGACGTGCAGGCGGACGACGTGGCGATGCTGCTCGCGTACGCCAAGCAGGTCGTGATCGTGCCGGGATACGGGCTCGCGGTGGCGCAGGCGCAGCACAAGCTGCGAGAGCTGTGCGATAACCTCGAGAGCCGCGGCGTGAACGTGAAGTACGTGGTCCACCCGGTGGCGGGCCGCATGCCCGGTCACATGAACGTTCTCCTGGCCGAGGCCAATGTGCCTTACAACCAGTTGTACGAGCCGGAGGACGTGAATCCGGACATCACCAACGTGGATGCGTGCCTGGTCGTCGGCGCCAACGACGTGGTGAACCCCGCCGCGCGGGACGAGCCGGCAAGCGATCTCTACGGCATGCCGATCATCGAGGTCGACCGCGCCAAGCACACCGTGGTCATGAAGCGCAGCCTGAATCCGGGCTTCGCGGGCCTCGATAACGAGCTCTTCTACCTCCGGAATACGATGATGCTGTTCGGCGACGCGGCCGACTCCATCGGACGGATCCTGGAGGAAGTCAAGCAGCTGTAGCAGGCTATCGGTGCCTCTCCCGCCGTGGGAGAGGCACCGAGTATGCATGTCATGGCACGCACATTCCTAGCGTGCTCCCAATCCCCCATTTACAATTA
>JBDHFS010000048.1:0-14313 GCA_039590285.1 Gemmatimonadota bacterium | reverse complement strand
TCCGTATACAGCTCCGAGGGAGGGCGGTCGATCGGGGGCGTCACATCCATGATTCCCGACTCGGTCGTGCGGAGCAGTTGAAGCGGCCACGAGTAAGCCGACCCCTGCGTCCCCAGAACGACGACCGAATGGCGGTCCTTCTCGTCGATCAGCTCCCAGGTCACCTCGACGCTGGCCGATGCTCCGCCCTCCAGGGCCATGTTCAGCACCGCGGAAGACTCGACGTCACCTTCTCCGTGGAGCTGGGCACTCACCCGCTCGACCCTCGGAAAGTCGAGAATCCACAGCAGCAGGTCGAGTGCCTGCGCCCCCAGGTCCAGGAGGACTCCTCCGCCGGTCCGGGACGGGCCACGGCGCCAGCCTCGACGGGGACGGCGGGAGCGCCGGTTCAACCAGATTGAGCGGCTGTGGTTCACCGTGCCCAACTCGCCCGCGGTAATGAAGTGCTTGATGGCGCGGAGGTCGAAACGGTAGCGCAGGTTGTTCGCGACCATGAGAACCCGGTCGGCGCCGGCAGCCGCGTCGACTAGGCGGCGCGCGACGTCAGCCTCGGCCACGATGGGGCGCTCGCACATCACGTGCGCCCCGTGCGACAGGGCGGACAAGACTCCTGCCTCATGCTCGCTGGTGGGTGTACAGACCAGAACGGCGTCCAACGATTCGACTTCGGGGAGGTCGTCCAGGGAGGTGGCCACCGAATCGATGCCGAAGCGTTCGGCGATCGTGCCTGCCTTGGCCAGATCCGAATCCACCAGGCCCGCGATCCTCACGTCCCCGAGTCGCTTCAGAATGGGGAGGTGAACCACCTGGGCCGCGCCTCCGGCTCCGAGAACGGCGACGTTGACGGTGCGGGCCACGACTCAGCTCCTCTCAGATTCCCGGGACGAACCGTTCAGAACCGGTATGCCACACCGGCGTAGACGGCGACGTTACTGGCGGATGTGACCAGGGTCCCGCGGGCATCGGCATACAGTCGCAGGTGATCCTTGATGTCCAGCTCCAGTCCGCCGACGACGGACAGTCCGGCGGTGACCACGGCGTCGTCGAGGAAGGTCCCGCTGATCGCGTCACCGGAGTCGTTCAGTATGTACGCGTCGACACCGACCCCCAGGTACGGTGCAAACGCGGGCTCGGGAAGCGTCCACTGAAAGTCGAGTCCGATCACCCAGTAATCACGTTTCAGCGTGCCGACGTCGATCGTGCAGTCGCCGGGTGGCACGCAGAAGTCTTCCAGGTTCTCCTCGAACTCCGATACGGCCTTCTCCTCGATGTTCGCGCTCCAGTAAGCGAAGCGCGGAATGACTCTGATATACGGACCGAGAAAGCCCAGGTCGACCCGGACCCCGAATCCGGCCGTTCCCTCCGCATCCTTCGCATCGGCGTACACGAAGTCGACACCGATGGCGCGGAAACCCAGGTGCTCGTAGTCGTACTCCTCCAGGTTCTGCCCCGCCGCGCGCGGCGCTCCCGAGAGTGAGCCCAACGCGATGATCGCCAGCAAGCCCAGAACTCGCCCCGCCCTGCACCTATCGCCCCCTGTCCACCCCGCTCGACTCATTCCTCACCTCCGTACGCATTCACCAACACCGCACCTGGATAATAGGCCGCCAGAATCTCCTCGTAGCTCTGCCCTTCCCTGGCCCGGCCGATGGCTCCCCACTGGCACATGCCCGCGCCGTGACCATAGCCGCGGCCGTACAACTCCACCAGACCGTCAATACGCCTGGCAACCGTGAAATCCGTGGAGTTGAGGATGCGGGCATCACCCGGCAGCGCCCGCCGGATGTCCAGGCGACTCACGACCAGATCGACGCCGGGCCCGCGGAACGCGAGGTTCGCCACCCGGCCGCTCGGCGTCCGGCTGACCACTTCGATTCCCTCGATCCTGCCGAAGGCATCGGGAGCAACACCGAAGTGCGCGGCCAGCTCCCGCCTGGCGATCCTGTCCAGCTCGTTCCCCGTCCACACGACGCTCCATCTGTAGCGGGGCGATGCGGAGCAGTAGTCGGTCCCATCCGGGGCGCGGTCGGACACCGAACGCAGGTACGGCGCCGGCTCCCGGTCCATGACCTCCTCGACGGCCGCGGTCCGTCCTCCGCACGTCGAGTGGTAGAACGCCCGTATGGGCCGATCATCGAACATCAGGATGTCGCCTTCAGTCCCACGCACGGCGCGAGTCGCCTGGTCGCGTTCCACCGCCATGCCTCCGTATGCCTGATCCTGTATGCTGCCGTAGAGATCGAAACCCATATCGGCGTGTCCGCCCAGGTGCGACACGGCGTATGTGCGTGCGGCCACGGACTGCGCCTCCACGGCCGCGATCTCGTCGGGCTCCCGAGGACCGATCTCGAGCGGCACCACGCCGAGAAGGTAATCCTCGAGCGGAAGGAAATTGATCGCCGTCACCGCATCGCCGGCTACCGCACGAACCTCGGCCGCACCCCGGTAGGGCACTCCGTCTACGACAACCGGAGCATCCGCGATCGCCGGATGGAGAACCATGGATGGCACTCCGCTCGGAGCCATCGCGAGGTCGCCCTCCACCCGGAGCAGCCCGTTGGCGGCGCTCAGACGGATCGTACGCTCTGGTCGGACCTCGCCCGCCGGCTGACCCGTGAGGGCGTCTGACAATCGCAGTCCCGCGGGAGAGCTTACCGCGATCACCCGCTGCTCGACCGAGACGCCGACTCGAACCGTCGGCTGCATTCCGAGCCGGGCCGGCGGTCGAACGGTCCCGGAGGGGGCGGATCGTGGCGTCGCGCCGTTCCCGACCACTAGCGGCAGGCCCACAACGGACAGGAAGACCATTCCGGCGGGTCGGCTCGCGCGCGGCAGGCGCACTCTCAGCGTCCCCACACGGCCTCGAGGCCGAGAGGAAGCACCGGCAGTACCCGACGCCCCACGGGAACCGATTTGTCGCTGCCGGACGGTCCTGGGGGCGCCACGGCTTCGGCATCTGCCAGCGGCGACGACCGAAGCGTGGGCCCGGGCCTGCCGCGCAGATCGTAGTCATCCGCGGATTCGACCTCGGCCTCCACGATGGATCCAACGACGAGACCGGCCCCGGACCGCAGCAGCGTCACTCCGTCCACGTCATCCGCCTGTCCCCACAGGCGGCCCACGGCCGTATCCCCGGCCTCGTCCACGAGAGCCGGAATGCGGCGCCCCACGAGGGCGTCGAGCCGCTCCGCGCTGATGGCCCTCTGGACCTCGAGCAGCTCCTCGAGTCGATCGCGGCCCGTGCCTTCCGGGAGGAAGTCGTCTTCGAGCTGCATGGCCCTCGTGCCCTCCTGAGGCGAGAACGCGAAGGCGCCAAGCCGGTCGAATTCCACGTCTTCCATGAAGTTGAGAAGATCTCGAAACTCCTCGTCCGACTCGCCTGGAAAGCCCACCAGTAGGGTCGTTCGCAGAGTGAGATCGGGTATCGAGCGGCGAAGCCAGGCGATCTTCTCCCTCAGCTTCGCCTGGCGTTCCGGTCGCCTCATGCGGGACAGAACACCATCACTGGCATGCTGGATCGGCATGTCGAGGTAGGGAACGACCCGTGACTCCGTGGACATCAACTCGACGAGGGGCTCCCTGAGCCCGGCCGAGTAGATGTACAACAGCCGGTACCACGGGATATCGGTCTCGTCGAGGAGCCGGCGAAGCAGCGAGGAGATATCCGTGCCGCCGCGCAGATCGCGCCCGTAGTGAGCCAGGTCCTGGGCAACCAGATTCACCTCTACGGCACCCTGCGCCTCGAGGCGTTGCGCCTCTGCCACGAGCCGGTCCGGCTCGAACGACCGGTGCTTGCCCCGCCACAGCGGTATGGCGCAGAAGGCGCATCCGTGGTCGCAGCCCTCGCTGATCTTCAGGTACCGGACGTGCCGCCGGTGCGTCAGAGGTATGCGCTCTCCGGGATGCGCTGCGCTCCCCGGCTCCAGCAGACCCCGGCTCTGGAGCTCGGGCACGAGGCGATCCATGTCGCGCAAGCCGACGAAAAGGTCCACCTCCGGGAGGGCGGGCTCCAGCTCATCCCGGTACTGTTCCACGAGACAGCCGACCGCGACGATGGCCTTGCAGCTTCCGGTTTCCTTCAGCCGCCCCATCTCGAGCAGCGTCTCGATGGACTCCTCCTTCGCCGCGTCGATGAAGCCGCAGGTGTTCACGAGAATCACGTCTGCGCGGCAGAGATCGGAGGTGTGCGTGGCGCCCCGGCCGGCGAGGGCGGAGAGCATTCGTTCGGAGTCGACGGTGTTCTTGTCGCACCCCAGGCTGACCAGACCCAGCTTCATGCCCGGTCGCTCAACCTTCGAACACGTCGGTCCCCTCCGGGGGGCTGAACTCGAACACTGAATTCGGTATCGTCTCGTTCGGTTTCAGTTCGCGGAGCACTACGGTTCGGATCGTCTCGTTTTCCTCGACGATCTCGAACCTGCGAACCAGGAACGAGTCCTGATCCACCCAGACCCGCACCCTCTGGTAGGGCGATTCGCCCTTGGGCGTAAGCGTGATGAGCCATGTCGCGTGGCCCGTGACGTCCTCGCTGCCTTCCAGCACCGGGACGTAAGCCGAGTCCGCCTCCTGGAAGATGCGGCCCTGCAGGTCTACCATACCGGCCCCGGTGACGTTGGCCTCGATCGCCGATCGGATCACCTGCCCGGGGTGCGTGCTCGGGTAGTACAGCCACAGGTGGTTGCCGTCCGCCACGATGACGTCTCCTGCGGGGTCTGAGAAGTCCATCTTGAAGCGTCCCCGGCCCTTCTGATACCACGTGCCGGTTCCGTCCCGCCGACGGCCAAGCAAGGGTATCTCGATCGTCTGGTCGAACTGGGCCTGCATGGAACCGAGACCCTCGTAGACGGTCCGGGCGCGGTTCAGCAGATCGCGCACGTCCGCATCGTCAGTGCCGGCGTTCTGCCCGGGCAGGCACGCCGGTAGCGCCAGCGCCGCGGCGAAGACCAGCGCCGTAAGCATAACCCTCCGGTTGCTGTACTTCGGGCTCGAGTGGTTCATGCGCCCCTCCGCGGCCGCGAGTCCCAACCTCCTTCTGCGACTCACTCTACCCGTCCTCCTCCGCTCCCGTTCCCGGGTTCCCTTCACTATCCGTGTCCGTGTCCGGAGGGTCGTTTACCCCCTGGGCCGCCTCCGCGGCCGCGGCCAGCAGGTCGTCGCCCCTCAGCAACGAGTCCAGCTGCGCAAGCGAGACGAGCACCTCACGCGGACGGGATCCGTCGGGTGGACCCAGTACGCCGACCTCATGGAGCTGATCGATGATCCTGGCCGCACGGCCATATCCGATCTTGAGTCGGCGCTGGAGCAGGCTGGTTGACCCCGCACCATTGTGGATCACGATCTCGGCTGCCTTTCGGAAGTACGCGTCCCACTCGGCCATGACCTCGTCACTCACGTCCACCTGGCTCTCCTCGAGCTCCAGCTCCCGCACCTCCTCCAGGATGTCCGATTCCTCGGAGGGCACGGCGGCTCGGGCGGCTGCGCGTTCCCGATACCAGGCGATCAGACTCTCCGTCTCATCGGTATCCAGAAAGGCGCCCTGAATCCGATGCGGGTCCGACTCGGCGGGCTCCAGGAACAGCATGTCGCCGTTGCCGAGCAGGCTTTCGGCACCGTTCTGGTCGATGATGGTACGGCTGTCGGTCTTGGAGGCCACTCGGAAAGCGATTCGACACGGGAAGTTGGCCTTGATGAGACCCGTGATCACGTTGACCGAGGGGCGCTGGGTGGCCACGACCAGGTGAATCCCCACGGCGCGCGCCTTCTGAGCAAGGATCGCCAGCGGCGTCTCCACCTCTCCCTGAACCGTCATCATCAGGTCCGCCAGCTCGTCGATGACCAGGACGACATAGGGGAGCGTACCCTCGTTGAACGAGCCTTTTCCGTGACCGGGCCGCTCGAGCTCGTCCCCGGCTCGAATCCGCCGATTGAGCTCCACCAGGTTCCGACACGCGTTGGCCGACAGCAACCGGTAGCGCCGGCCCATCTCGTGTACGGCCCAGCGAAGGACCGCCGCCGCGTCGTTGTTGTCGGTCACGACCGGGTGCCGGAGATGGGGGAGATCGTTGTACACGACCAGCTCCACCATCTTCGGGTCGACCATCAGCAGACGCAGTTCCTTCGGCGAATACCGGTACACCAGACTCGTGATGATCGTGTTGATGCACACGGACTTACCGGACCCTGTCGCACCCGCGATCAGCAGATGCGGCATCTTCGCCAGATCCGCCGTGTACGGGTTGCCGTCCAGATCCCGGCCGAGGCCGAGCGGAAGCACGGCGCGACTCTTCTGCCACTTCGGGGACTCGAGAATCTCCCGAAGCTGAACGATCTCTGGCTCCGGGTTGGGTACTTCGACGCCGACCGCACCCTTGCCCGGAATGGGAGCGACGATCCGCACGGAAGGTGCCTTCAACGCCAGGGCCAGGTCGTCTGCGAGGGCGGCGATCTGACCCACCTTTACGCCTTCAGCCGGAATCACTTCGAACTGCGTCACCACGGGACCAGTGGTCCAGCCTCCGATCCGGCCCTCGACCCGGAAGGTCGCGAGCTTGTCCACCACGATCTGGCCCAGGCGCTCCAGCTGGTTTGAGGCGAGGCCGGGACCCGTCCGTTCCGGGAGGGTCAGGAGATCGATGGGCGGAAGTTCGTCCTCGCCTGGATCGCCATACTCGGGAAGCTGCGGAACCTCCTCCGACGGCACGTCTTCGGGAGCCTGCGCGACAGCTTCCTCCACCGGATCCTCCTCCACCGGTGGCTCGGCCTCTGGCTCCGGAGCAGAGGGCGCTTCCCACAGCGACTGATCGATCCGTTCCGCGGCTTTGCGCTCCCGATGCTGGTCCAGCCAGGCAGTCGCCGACGCTACTGCGGCTCGCACGCCGCGCCACACCGTGCGCGCCAACCAGGTCATGGCGCGTGCCGTGATCTCGGCGACTCGTTTCGGGGACACCCCGAGCGTCAGAACGATGAGAGCGAGCACCAGCGCGGCCACGATGAGGCGGGCGCCCACGTTCCCGAATGCGGCTGTCAGAACCCCGGCGGCGGCTCGTCCGAGCCACCCGGCACCGGCGTCCGATCCGCCCAGGAACCACCATCCAGTCGGAAGGAACAGCATTCCGCCGACGGAGAGCAGCGACCACCGGAGAGCCGTCCGGTTCTCGATAACGCCAAAGCACCACAGGGCCCACACGAAGGCGGGTGCCGCGACCAGGACCGAGGCGATCCCGAACACCGTGCTCAGGCCCGCGCTAAGGAGCTCCCCTGCGGGACCGATCAGATTACCACTGTCCGCCCGGCCGGGCAGCAACTGCGGAACCAGGGCCAGCGTCACCAGGATACCCACGGCGGCCAGCCCCACTCCGAGGGCTTCCCGGCGCTGCCGCTCGTTCACGGACGATCGCTCCGGGCGTCGGCTCTTCCCCCGGCCCTCTTCATGCCGTCTCCCGCATGCGCTCCACGAAGTGAGTGTCGACCTTGCCCGCGATGAAGTCTGGGTGTCGCAGGACCTCCCGCAAAAACGGAATGGTCGTCTCAATCCCTTCGATGATGAACTCCTCGAGCGCCTGGTATGCTCTGCCCCGGGCTTCCTCTCGGGTGCTCCCGTGTGCAATGAGCTTGCCGAGAAGCGAATCGTAGTAAGGGGGCACCGAGTAGCCCGCATACACGTGAGTGTCGATGCGAATTCCGGGACCGCCCGGAGCGTGGAAAGCCGTGATCGTGCCGGGCGAGGGCCGGAAGTCGTGCTTCGGATCTTCCGCGTTGATCCGACACTCGATCGAATGTCCCACCAGCGGGGGCGGTTCGTCGAGGCGCAACCGTTCGCCGGCCGCGGAGCGGATCTGCTCCTTTACCAGGTCGACTCCGGTCACCATCTCCGTAACCGGATGCTCGACCTGGATCCGGGTGTTCATCTCCATGAAGTAGAATTCACCATTGTCCGCGAGGAGGAATTCGACCGTCCCGGCGTTGGAGTAGCCGATCGCGCGCCCTGCAAGGATGGCCGCATCGCCCATCGCCTTCCGCATGTCCGGCGTAATGGCGGGGCTGGGCGATTCCTCCACCAGCTTCTGGTGTCGCCGCTGAATCGAGCAGTCGCGCTCGCCGAGGTGCACGAGGTTTCCGTGACCATCGCCGAGAACCTGGATCTCCACGTGACGGGGACGCTGGACGAACCGTTCCAGGTACACTCGGGCGTCGTTGAACGCCGCCGCCGCCTCGTTCCGGGCCATCGTGAAGGTGCTCTCGAGCTCTTCTTCCGAGCCCGCTACCCGCATGCCTTTGCCTCCGCCCCCGGCAGCCGCCTTGATCATGACGGGGTAGCCGATCCGTGCGGCTTCCGCCCGCGCCTCTTCGGGACTGTCGACGGCTCCCCTTGATCCAGGGACCACGGGCACACCGGCTTCGAGCATCGTACGTCGGGCCTCGGCTTTGTCGCCCATGCGTCGTATCTGCTCTGCGGTGGGACCTATGAATACGATCCCACTGCTCTCGCAGATCTCCGCGAACTCCGGATTCTCGGCCAGAAAGCCGTATCCGGGGTGGATGGCCACCGCTCCGGTGATCTCCGCCGCCGCCACGATGCGCGGAATGTTGAGATAGGACTCGCGCGCCGGTGGCGCTCCGATGCAAATGTCCTCATCGGAGAAACGCACGTGAAGAGAATCGCGGTCGGCCTGGGAGTAAACCGCCACCGTGCGGATACCGAGCTCCCGGCATGCCCGAATGACCCTAAGGGCGATCTCGCCGCGATTGGCGATCAGGATCTTCTCGAACACGGGACGGGCTCAGGCAGGCTCGATGCGGAACAGCACCTGACCG
The DNA here is from genome assembly GCA_039590285.1 of Gemmatimonadota bacterium. Classification (GTDB taxonomy): domain Bacteria; phylum Gemmatimonadota; class Gemmatimonadetes; order Palauibacterales; family Palauibacteraceae; genus Benthicola. The sequence continues at coordinate 5,499 of JBDHFS010000048.1, read as the reverse complement.
AACTCGACCGGGTCCGCGTTGTCGACGCAGATCTCCCGGATCGTGCCGGAGACCTCGGCTTCCAGCTCGTTCATGAGCTTCATGGCCTCCAGGATGCACAGCGTCTGGCCCTTTTCCACCCTGACTCCGGTCTCCACATACGGCGGAGCGTCCGGCGCGGGCGACCGGTAGAAGGTGCCCACCATCGGCGAGTGCACCTCGACCAGCCCACTGTCCACGGACGACGCATCCGATTGGGCAGGCGACGCCAGTGACTCGGACGTGCCTCCCGCGGCGCTCGACGCCGGTGCGGACGTCGCCACCGCGTGAACGGCAGGCGCGGCCCCCGACGACAGGTGCATCGGAGGTGATTTCGCGATTCGGACACGGGTACCGAACCGGGAGACCTCCAGAGAGTCGATTCCCGATTCGTCCACCATCTCGATCAGACGCCGGATCCAGTCGAGGTCGATCATCTGGTCACCCGCTCGAGGTATTTGTCGATCGTGCGATCTACTTTGATCACATCGCCCACGTTGACGAACAGGGGCACCTGCACGACGGCGCCGGGCGCGAGCCGCGCCGGCTTGGTGCCTCCCTGCGCCGTGTCACCCTTCACACCCGGCTCCGTCTCCACTACTTCCAGCTCGACGAATTGCGGAAGCTCCACGGCGAGCACTCTGCCGTCACGGGTCAGGCCCTCACACTCCATGTTCTCCTGGAGGTACTCGAGCTGTGCCTCACCCACCATGTCGGCTGAGAGAGGAGTGAGCTCGTAGCTGTCCATGTCCATGAAGTAGTACAGGGTACCGTCCGTATACGAGTATTGAATGGGCTGTCGTACCAGGCGGACTTCGGAGACCTTTTCCCCCGCCCGGAACGTCTTGTCGACGACTCCACCCGTGAGCACCGATTTCAGCTTGGTGCGGACGAAGGCCCCGCCCTTGCCTGGCTTGACATGTTGGAAATAGGTGATCTGATACAGTGTACCGTCCAGCTCGATCACCATCCCGTTCCTGAAACTGGATGTATCCGCCATTTCTCCTTCCGGCGCCTCGTCTTTCCGCTACGTCCGCCTACCCTGGTCGCGACACCGACCCGCGCCCCGAGCTAGAGTTCCTGAAGGGATAGCGGAAACGCCGAGAGAACCCGGCAGCCGCCCTCCTCCACCAGGACAACCTCCTCTAGCCGGACACCCCCTCGGCCCGGAAGATACACGCCGGGCTCAATCGTGACCACGTTCCCGGCTTCCAGCGTCTCGCGCGAGCGTGCGTTGAGCCTCGGAATCTCGTGAACCTCCAACCCCAGGCCGTGGCCCGTCCCGTGCCCGAACCGCTCACCGAATCCAGCCGCTTCGATGACGTCGCGCGACGCCCGGTCCACGTCTCGCGTCGGGACACTCGCCTCCAGAGCCTCCACGGCCCGGTCCACGGCCTCGTGGACGGTCGCGTGGACTTCCCGCTGCCAGGGCGCCGCGGCTCCCAGGACGAAGGTCCTCGTCATGTCGGAGCAGTAACCGTCGACGATGGCGCCAAAATCCAGCAGCAGCAGATCCCGCTCTCCCAGCCTCCGCTGTCCCGGGCTGGCGTGCGGAAGCGCGCTGCGTTCCCCGGATGCCACGATCGGCTCGAACGGCAGCGACTCGGATCCACCCTTCCGCAGCCTGTACACGAGCTCCGCCGCCACATCCGCCTCGGTGATTCCTTCCGAAACGATGTCCAGCACGCTGGCGAGGGCGGCTTCCGCCACGCCTACCGCGCGCTCGATCGACTCAATCTCTCCAGGGTCCTTGACCGATCTCAGGGACGGGACAATCGCTCCAGCCGGCTCCCACATCACCCCCCCGCACGCCTCGCCTAGAGCCCGACGATCGCCCACGCTCAGGGCCTGCTCGTCGAAGCCGATACGGGGCCCTGGTCCGCCCTCCTCGAGGCAGCGTGACAGGCCTTCGAACAGGTTGCTCTCGGCGATGACGACGGCGATCTCCTCGCCCGTCTCCTCCGCGGCCTGCGAGCGGTAGCGAAAATCCGTGATCAGAGTGGCCGATCCCGGCTCGACGAGCAGCAAACCCGCCGAGCCGCTGAAACAAGAGAGCCAACGAACATCGGGAAGATGGCTGACCAGGAGACCGTCGAGCCTTTCCTCGTGCAGGCGATCGCGTACGCGGCGGAGGCGCAGCCCGCGCGAGTTCCAGACGGAGGCGGAAGTCACTCGGCTGAACGCAGGTGCGTTATCAGGGCCCGCAGTGCAAGAAGATAGCTGTCGGCTCCGAATCCGCCGATCACTCCTACCGCGACGTCCGACAGCAACGAGTGGTGCCGGAACGGCTCTCGCGCCCACACATTGCTCAGATGCACTTCCACGAACGGGAGGCGAGACGCCAGAAGAGCGTCCCTGAGTGCCACGCTGGTATGCGTGTACGCGGCGGCGTTCACGAGGAGTCCATCCTGCGTGGTACCCACGTCACGCACCCAGTCGGCGAGCCGGCCCTCATGGTTCGATTGGAACGCCTCGATCCGGGCCCCGAGCTCGGTTCCCAGATTCTCGAGAGAGGCGATGATGTCGGCGAGCCCTGACGCCCCGTACAGGTCCGGCTCACGTGCGCCCAGAAGGTCGAGGTTCGGACCGTTGAGCACTCCGATACGACGTTGATCTGGACTCACGCCTCTTCCCCGAGGTCGCCCAGCCAGTCCCGAGAGAAGCCACTCTGTCCCGGTTGCTCAGCGGGATTGCCTGGTGGGGCCTCGTCCGACGTGGGGGTCGCCGATTCAGGACTCTGGAGGGAGGTCGAGCCATCGTCGAGCGGACCTCTCGCACCTCCATCATCCGGATCAGGCAGCACCGCCGCTCGTTCCTCACCCAACCGCAGTATCCTCCGCAGCTCCTCGGCGACCGGAACGCCGGTCGCGGGACCGAGAGGCTCCGGGATCATCTCATCGGCGGACGAGAGGTCATCGAGCACCCGGCCGTCTCCCCCGCTGGTCGCCGGCGTCGCGTCTGGGGCACCGTCGAATCCGGGCGTCGCGACAGGCGAAGGAACCGCCTCCCAACTGCCGACGGCATCCCCCGACTCTTCCATCGGGCCTTCCGGCTCGTCTCCCCCGTGCCCGTTCAGGGCCAACTCGCTCAGCTCCGCCAGGCGACGCTTCAACTCCTCGTCCTCCGGGGAGTCACGCAGCAACTCTTCGTAGATCTCCGCGGCTTCGTCGTGCAGGCCCTGCTGGGCGTACAGGTCTGCCATCGTGCGGGTCAGCAGATCCGCGTCCTTCGAAGGCTCGACCGGTTCCTCCCGGGTCTGCTCCTCGTACCACCATGTGTCCTCGGCACGGATGGTCTGCGGAACTTCGCCGTTGAGAATCGCGTCCACGACCTCGTCTTCAGGGCGTCTACCGTCACCGTCCTCATCATGCCCGGGATCGGGAGCCCTGGCAGGCTCTTCGCTCGGGTGAGCTGGTCGGTCGACATCGCCGTGAGCCTCGACGGGATCGGCGGGGGGGGCCGGCTCATCTTCCCACCACGCATCGGGTCGGTCTTCCTCCGCCGGGGGCCCGGTGGGCCCGGGGTCGGCCGCCGGGGCTGGCTCTTTGTCCCACCAGGCATCGGGTCGCTCCTCCCCCGCCGACACCTCTCCCGGCCCGGGTTCGAGCCCTGACTCGGGGTCGGTCCCGGATGCCCCGGACGCGGTCGAGCCTTCCGGCGCGTTTCCGTCCGCAGGCACCCCCAGTTCTTCTAGCTCGCGCACAGCGACGAGGTTGTTCCCGTCCAGTTCCAGGACCCGCTGGAAAGCCGACGCAGCCTCATCCAGGCGGCCGAGGTCGCGTAGCGTGCGGGCCAGCACGATGTGACCGCTCGGATAGTCGGGGTGGCGAGTCAGACCGTCGGTGAGCACGGCCAGGGCCCGCCGCGACTGGCCGGCCTTCCGGTACGCGTCCGCAAGGCGGGCGAATACCAGGCTTTCTGGCTGACTCCGATACTGCTCCTCGAAGCGCCGGATCTCATCGTTCGATGACGTATCGGGGCCCATGGCCTTGTCTGTCGCAGAGGGATCCAACCGGCGAATCACGAGTACAGTCCCCAAACGCGAGAAGTTACCGGGCCGCGTTCCGAGGTGTCAACGTGGATGGGGCGCGGCCGTGTTGCCTGTCCTGGCGTCCCGGAATAGGTTTTTGCGCTTCCATTCGGACAACTGTCGCCGTTTTGCACGACACGCCACGCGTCCCGGCGATCACCTGTGAATCGCGTGCATGGATCACGCATATAGAAGGAGTCGGTAGCCGCATGATGATGCGCTCGATACGAGCGAATACGAAGTGGATCATGTTGTTCCTGTCCATAGCGTTTGCAGCCTGGCTCGTGCTGGACTGGGTGCAGAGCCGAGACACCGCTGCGGCCGTTGGTGTCAACCCGGTCATCGCCGTGGTCAACGGCGAGGAGATCCGCTACGTACGCTGGAGCAACACGCTCGAGGTGAGCCTCGCCAACGCGCGCGCGGCCAGGACCGAGACCGTTCTGACAGACGAAGAGACCCGCCAGGTCGAGCGCGTCGCGTGGGACCAGATGATCCGGGAGGTCCTAATCGAACAGGAGATCGAGCGTCTCGGGATCGAGGTCACGGACGCGGAGGTTCAACAGGCGTTCCGCCTGTCGCCCCCACCGGACCTGATGCAGTATCCGGCGTTCCAGACTGATGGTGTCTTCGACTACGCCAAGTATCAACAGTTCTTCTCTGATCCGAGCATCGACGAGCAATTGCTGCTCCAGATCGAGACGTACTACCGGCAGACCCTACCGCGGGCCCGACTCAGCCAGATGCTTCAGCAGGGCGGCACCGTGAGCGACGCGGGGCTGTGGCGCGAGTTCCGGGATCGCAACGAGACGGCGGCCGTGACTTTCGCCACGGTCACGGCGGATCCCGTGGCCACTGCGATCGAGGTGCCGGAGACCGAGATGCGGCGGTATTACAGAGAGAACCAGGATGAATTCGAGCGCCCGGCGACGGCCACGATCGACATCGTGAGCTTCTCCACGACCGCCGGGGCCAGGGATACGGCGTACACGCGGGCGCTGGCGGACTCGATCCGGCAGGACGTGGTGGATGGATCCACGACGTTCGAGGAGGCGGCTCTCCAGGCGTCGGCGGACCCGGCCACGCGGGAGCTCGGCGGGGCGCTGGGGCGATTCGGACCCGGCCAGCTGCTTCCGGCGTTCGACGAGGCCATCGCCGAGCTGGAGGAAGGCGGGGTCTCGGAGCCGTTCCTCTCTCCCCAGGGATTCCATCTCCTGACGGTCACGGAGAGGTCGGCGGATACGGTGACCGTTTCCCACATCCTGTTCCCTGTCGTGCTGTCGGCGGAGGGGGAAGACGAGATCTTCGACATCATGGACGAGTTTGAGGGGGTCGCCCTGGTGGACGGCATCCGCGTGGCCGCCGATTCCCTGGACGTCGAGATCCTCACGGACGTCACCGTTACGGACGGTTTCGATTTCGTTCCGGGCGCGGGCGCGCTGGGTGTGGGTGTG
>JBDHFS010000047.1:0-14805 GCA_039590285.1 Gemmatimonadota bacterium | reverse complement strand
GAGAAACAGGCGGACCTTTTGCCCGTGCTCGATCTCCCGCGTCGATTGCGGCGGGATCTCCACTCGCGCGCCGAATCGGCGAACCGGCTGCCAGCCCGGTCCGGAAGCCAGAACCGAGCCGCGCCCGACCCGCGAGGCGTCGACCCCGACGAGAGCCACGGCGCACCGTCTGCCCGGCCCCACTTCCGTCCGGTCTCCCCCGTGGACCTGGAGCGAGCGCACCCGAGCGGTATCATCCACGGGCAGAATCCGGACCCGATCGCCAACGGTCACCTTGCCACTCCACGTCGTTCCCGTGACCACCGTGCCCGCCCCGGCCACGCTGAAGGCTCTGTCCACCGGCATCCTGAAGAGATCGCCCTCGGGTCGTGGTAACGCCCCCAGGGCTGCCGACCGAATTTCAGCTCTTAACTCGGCCAGACCCTCGCCCGTCGCCGCGGACACGGCCAGAACGGGCCAACGATCATGTCCAAGCGATCGACGCAGCTCGTCCCGCGCCGCCTCTCTCACGAGCTCGAGCCATTCTTCGTCGACGCGATCCGCCTTGTTCAGAGCCACGAGACCGACTTCGACGCCCAAGAGGCGCGCGATCGCGAGGTGCTCCCGGGTCTGTGGCATGGGTCCTTCGTCGGCCGCCACGACAAGCAGCAGAACGTCGATGCCTGTGGAGCCGGCCAGCATATTCTTCACAAAACTTTCATGGCCCGGGACGTCCACGATGCCGACCTCGAGCTCGGGATCCACATCCAGGCTGGCGAAGCCTATGTCGATCGTCAGGCCGCGCCTCTTCTCTTCTTCCCATCGATCGGTGTCGACTCCGGTCAGGGCTCGCACAAGAGAAGTCTTGCCATGATCCACATGTCCGGCCGTGCCGAGAACGACTCCCTTCACCGGTGTCCCTCCGCAAGCAGGAAGTCGAGTGACCGAAGCCGGATCCCCTCGGCGGCGTGATACCGGATGAAGTCGACCAGGAGGGAAGCCTGCCTGTGCGACGGTGCGGATGACGGCACTTCTCCCGCAGCGAGGCGGCGCAGCGTTCCAACCTCAGACGCGGGGAGCGTCGCCGCTCCGGGAAGACACCTGGAGCACACGAGGAATCCTTCACGGAGGTCCAGAGCCGCTGGTTCGTCTGCGATGGGGTTTCCACACCGCGAGCATGCGTCCAGCCCCGGCCCGAATCCGAGAGCCGTGACAAGCTGCCAGATAGCGGCCAGCGACACCCCTGGCACGCCAACCGAATCCGTCTCGACGAGACGGTCGAGGCCCACCGTGAGGGCGTCGTAGAGCAACGGGTCCCGCTCGGCCGGGGCAAGCCTGAGAACGAGCTCACACAGCACACTGGCACCAGCGTACCGCCGCAGGTCCTTCCCCAGAGCTTGCCTCTCCCGCTCCAGCTCGAAGCCGGACAGGCTGTGGAGATCGCGGTTCGGCTTCATGTAAAAAGTGGCCGTCCCCTCGGCGAACGGCTCGAGAACGCCGGAGAACTGGCTCTTGGGACGCAGCGCACCTCGCGCCATGGCCGATTGCGGCCCTTGATCCATGGTCATCAGGCGCAGGATCTTGCTCGTATCGCTGTACGGATGCGTTTGCAGGACGACGCTGCGAGTCGTGACGATGGGCACGCGGCCAAGCTACCGGTGCGCAAGATCGGCGGCAAACAGGTCGACCCCTCCGCCGACCGTCAGGGCAGAGCCAGGTCCGTGCTCCCGAATCCGGAGGTCGCTTCGTCCAGAAAACCGCCGTCCGAGTCCGAAAGCACCAGGCGGCCTGCTTCCGCAAAGCTGAAGGTGACGCACACCACGCGGCCGTCAGAGAGGGCCGTGGCCGTCCAGCAGTCTACCGAGGTCCCCGCCGCATCCTTCACGTCGATCGGATCGCCCGGGCCCCTCTCGAGATCGTCCTCGACTGGATCGTACCTCAGGACGCTCGTGGTCGCGAAATCGGTGGTCGTCGTGACATACGCCTTACCGTCGTCGCCCGCTTCGAGCGAGATCGCGTTTCCGTTCAGACTCCGAATCGAAGTAACGACACCGTCCGAGAGCCTGATTCGCACCAGGGCTCCATTGCCGAGTGGTTCAAAGGTACCCGGATCGAACGTGCCGGCCGCGATCACCAGCAGGTGACCGGACATCGCAATCGCGTCGGTAGGATTGAACGCTCCAGCCGGCAGCTCGATCAGACTCTCCTGAAAGCCATCCCGGGACAGCACCAGGATGCGCCCCGGGCCCAGAGGCTGGAACGTGGAGCCGTCGTCATCGATGTTGGCATCGATCGCGTACAGTCGGTTCCCCACGGGGACCACGCGCTCCACGAAGGTGCCCACATTCCCGGCCACGCGCTCGGCGATCGTGCTTCCCGGGTCGAGCCTGTACACGGCATCGCTTCCCCTGCCCCCGACCCATATCGTGCCGGCATCATCGACCGAAGGAGACGATGGATTCGCCTGGTCCCCCTCGGGTTGAGGGAACGTGGCTGTCCTGACCGTCCCGTCGGTCAGGTCGACGAGCACAACCAGGCTGCCCCCGAAGCTCGACACGGTAGCCACGGCCAGCCCCGACGCCACGTCGACGGCGTCTCCGTCGAAGCCGGGCCCGAGATCCACGGGAGCCCCGAGCGGTGCCAGCACAGAGCCGACCGAGAAAGCCGCAACCGTCTGTCCGGTTGAATTGAGCACGTAGAGGTCCGGCCGCGCGGCATCACCGGGGCCGGTGGGCGCGTCCCCACCGCAGGCAACGGCGGTCAACTGGACGAGAGCGATCAGAGCGTGGGGTATGATTCCAGGTCCGGGAAGCTGGCCCGGCCGATAGAACCGCTTCATTCGCGTGTCTTTCTGCCCTCGAAGCGCAGAACCAGTCGGCGCCCGGGCTCAGGGAACAGTTCGATCAACTCGTAGCGTTGGTGCAGGGGATTCTCTATCCGAGCCAGGAAGCTGAGACCCACACCCGCACGACCCAAAGACTGACTCAGGGAGACGTCGACCGTCGTGAAGGGGTCGAGCCTCCGTGTGCCGGCAACGCTCGTCGTGCGCGCGCCGGTGTGTCTGAGGTCTACCCTGCCTCCCGTGCCCCGGCGCCACGCCTGCACCGTCAAGCGGGCCGTGGCGGCCGGCTGGTACGGGAGTGCGTTGCGATTGGAGCCGAATCCGACACGGTTTCTCTCGAGCGTGCCCGCCACTTGGATCCGCCAGCCGAAGTGAGCCTCCGGGGCGGCCAGACCCAGAGCCACCTCGAGCCCGCGACTGTCCAGGTGCTCAAGGTTTCTCGGACTCCACACAGCCACGGCGCTGGCCAGCCACACGATCGGATCTTCAGTCCGCCGAGCCCATAGCGCCGTCTCTCCTTCCAGTCTCGCCCCTCCGATCTTCCAGCTACCGGCGGCTCCCAGTTCGGCGTCCAGGACGATCCGTTCCGGAGAGACGTCGGGATTGGCTCGAACCAGGTACTGGGACGCGAAGTACAGGTCGCCGAAGGTTGGAAGGCGGAAGCCCCGGCCGGCACGGCCCCACACGCGGGTACTCGGATTCGCCGCCCAGGTAAGGCCAATCTGCGGACTGATCGCGGTCACGCCATCCGATACGTCCATCGCCAGGGCGGGATCAATCCGAAAGTCTCCGGCGCTCAGGGCCGATGCGATCTGCAATCCGACCACGGTCCGCCCGGGACTCCCTTCGATCCCGTCGCCGCGGACGGTTTCCCGAGTCAACCTGGCTCCGACCGTGACCGGTACCCGGCCGCCGGTTCTCATGTTGGCCGCCAGCCGAAATTCATCGACCTGCTGTGAAGATCCCGTCACGAGTTCGTTGTCCCGATACATCAGGGTGTGGTGACGCCAACTGGCCGACGTCCTCGCGCGAGACGTCTCGAGCCCCGCGAACGTCGTCCACGCCCGATCCTCGGCACGCGCTGAGTCGTACAGGCTGGTACCCATTCTGCCCGGCACACCGCGCTCCGAGGCGTCGAACCGAACGCTACCGCGGAGGGCCCCGACACCGGCCGTCACCGTCGAGTTCACGCTCCGGAAGTCCGCGTTGCGTCTCTTCTCTACCGGGCTTCCCGGAAGAATGCTGTTCACGAAATCGTACTCGTTTTCAGCCTCGGAGACCGACAGTGTCATTCCCACGCGGCCGGCTCTACCGACGGTCCCCGCCTCCATATCCAAGCCACGGCCGCCGAGCGACTCCAGACGCAGACCCAGTCCTCCGCCCGTGCCTGTCACCCGCCTCGATGTCAGCAGAAGGGCTCCCGCTCCGGCGCCGGATCCGAGGCTTGTCGACGCCGCACCCCGGAGCAGTGTGGCCGAGTGAAGTGTGGATGTGGGGATGACCGACAGATCCGCCCGGCCCGTGACCGGGTCGTTCAGAGGCACCCCGTCGAGAAGGACCAGCACGTCTTCGGGCCGGCTGCCGCGGATCGACACCACCTGCCGTCCGCCGCCTCCGCGTCGTCGAACCGTTACTCCCGGAAGGTCGCGCAACCATTCTCCCACGTAAGCGTACGTGAGAGACTGCGTGTCGAAGCGCACCTGACTGGCCGACCGCGCGACGGGCTCCAGGTCGGTTCCCCCACTGACCGCCCGAATGGGTGGCAGGCGGTAGGGATCGACCGGAAGAACCAGTCTGAGCGCACGCGGGATTCGGCCGGCGGGGAGATCCACCGTTCGGCTGGCGTGACCGGGCGCGCTCGCCACCAGTCGATACCACGTCCCCCTTGTGAGGGTGATACGAAGCGGGGTGCCGTCCAGCGGAAGAGGTACGGTCCACGACGAGTCAGGCATGTTGGGATCCGGGGCTACACCTTCTACCTTAACCTGGCCCCCGGTCAGGCGCTCACCTCCCGCGGAGTGGATGCTGAGTTCGACACTGGCGGTTTCCGCCACGGTGACCTGGGCGCGTACCTCCGGAGCGGCCAGAAAGATCAGGACCGCGCACGCGATGGCCTGGGAACCTGCCGGAGCCACCTTCTCCGCAGGCCCGCCGGCATGCCGGCGCGAACGACGGGTCCGGAACACGTGCCTCATTGCGGCTCAGCTCCCCCAGATGCATCCCTCATCGGAATTGCGTGGGGTCCGAGCTCTCCCAGCTCCTGGACCGCGACAGGCCACTCGAAGGCCCGCTCCAGCTCCCTGGCGGACATCACGTCCCGCGGCGGCCCTTCGGCTATGATGGCTCCCCTCTTCAGAAGAACCATCCGGTCCGCGAACCGTGCAGATGTGTTCAAGTGATGTGTTACCGAAACAACCGTAAGATGTTGTTGCATAGATTGTTGTGCCACAAGTTCAAAGAACTTCATTTCGTGGCCCATGTCCAGGTGGGCGGCGGGCTCGTCGAGCAGCAGCAACTGCGGTGCCTGGGCGAGCGCTCGCGCCAGTCTTGCTCTCTGAAGCTCTCCTCCCGACAACTCGCGAATGTCACGCTCGGCCAGATCACTGAGATCTGCCCAACCGAGCGTATTGTCGACGATGTCACGATCATGCCGGGTGAGTGCGGCCCATGGACGAGTGTACGGGTGCCTGCCCATCTCCACGAGCTCACGAACGCTGAGAGGTATCCGCGGCCCCTCCGTCTGTCCGACCACGGCGACGTGGCGCGCCAGCTGACGACGATTCCATTCCTGTACGGGACGGCCCAGCACGTCGACGGAGCCTTCCCTCGGTCGAATGATGCCCGTGATGAGCCTCAGGAGAGTGCTCTTCCCGGCCCCGTTGGGGCCGACGATCGCGACGTGCGTTCCCGCGTATACTTCGAGCGCGATCTCCCTCACCGCGTCCACTTCCATGTGCGGGTATCGGAACGAGACGGAGTCGACACGGCAGATCATCGCCCGCGGCTCCTGCGCAGTAGCACGAGGAAGAAGGGTACACCCACGAACGCCGTGATGACCCCCACAGGAAGCTCCATCGGGGACGCAAGCGTGCGGGCTCCGGCGTCGGCCAGCACCAGGGCGCTTCCTCCGACCACGAAGGACAGCGGAATCAGAGCGCGATGATCGCGGATGCCCGTCAACCTGACCGCGTGTGGGACCACGAGCCCCACGAAGCCGATGACCCCGGCCACGGAAACGGCCGCGGCGGCAAGAAGGGACGCGAGGCCATAGGCCAGCGCCTTGATTCTCTCCGTGTCCGTACCCAGAAAGGCCGCGGTTTCCTCTCCAAGAGACATGGCGTTGAGGTGGCGGCTCATGGCAAAGCACCCGGCGGCACCTGGTACGACGTACGCTGCGACCGCCGCTATCATCATCCACGATGCGCCGCTGAGGCTGCCGAGTGTCCAGAAGAACGCCGACCGAAGAGTGCTTTCCGGCATGAAGGTCAACACCAGAAGCACGCAGGCGCTGAAGAAGGCGCTTACCACGACACCCGCGAGGAGGAGGACATGTGTGTCGAGATGGCCTCCCACTCGACCTGTCTGAAAGACCACGACCACAGCAATCAGCGCCCCGCACAGAGCGGCCAGTGGCAGAAGCCAATGCGCCGAGGCCGAGACGCCGACCGCCAGGGACAGCACGGCGCCGAGGGCCGCGCCCGAGGACACCCCCAGCAGATACGGCTCGGCGAGCGGATTGCGAAGAAGTGCCTGGAACACACAACCCGAGACCGCCAGGGCTCCACCGGTCACAACCGCCGCCACAACGCGCGGGAAGCGCACCGACCACAGGATCGTCGCGGCCGGTCCGGGCTCTCCCCTGAGACCGTCCACCCATGCTCGTACCGGTAGATCCGCCGGCCCCACGAGCACGCCGACGACGCAGCACGCCAGCAGAGTAGCGCCGGCGATCCACGCATGCCGCCCGCTCACCTGGGATCACTCCGGAACGCCGTCGGATGCAGGGCCACGGCAATCTCGCGAGCCGCCTCCCCGACTCGGGGTCCGAGGCGGTGAACGAGGTCGGCATCCACGCGCCGTACTCCGTCGGTGCGCACGGCTCTCAGACTTTCCCAACCCGGTCGCGCCGGTGGAGGTACAGACGCGAGCTCGTGTTCGCCAACCGGGTGCAGGATGATGTCCGGATCACGCCCCAGGATCGCTTCCAGGCTTACCCTCGGAGATGGCGCAGCGAGATCCGAGAACACGTTCCGGCCGCCGGCGATCGAGATCAGGGTGTCGAGATAGCTTCCCGCACCAGCCGTGAAGGCCGGGGGATACCCCACGTCGTAGTAGACGGCCGGCCGAGGCAGGCCCGTCACCGCGGCCCGTACAGCCCTGAGATCCCGCTCCACTCTCGCCCACAGCCTCTGCGCCTCGAGCGGTCGGCCCACGATCCTTCCCAGTCGGAGGATGTTCCTGCCGAGATCCTCGAGGGAGTTGAACAACACCGAAATGAAGGGCACACCGAGTCTCTCCATCTCGCGGGCCGTCGTCGCGTTGTCGGCCCCACCGATCAGGATGACGAGGTCCGGTTCGCTGACGAGGACTCCCTCGATGGACGGCAGAATCGCATCTCCCAGATCGGGGACGTTGAGAGCCTCCGGAGGATAGTCGTCGAATCGTGATCGTCCTACGACGCGCCCCCCCGCGGCGAGAGCGAACAGAATCTCGGTCGCCACGGGGACCAGGGAGATGATTCGGTCAGGGACTTCGTCGATGGTGACTTCACGCCCCGAGTCGTCCCGTATGCGTGCCGGGAAGTCCTGCGCCGCGAGCATGGAGTCCGGCCACAGCAGCGCACAGACGATCGCGCCAGCCTTCAGAGACCACCGCAACAACAAACCCGTCCTTTCGGAGAAAGGGCGGGCATGACCGAGTCACCAGGAATAGCGCTCGCCCACACCCTTCCCGCGAAGAGCGACAGTGGGCAAGGACAGGCCACGTCTCCTGGCTCGAGGCCCCGCCGCGACCTTCCCGGACACTCACGGTCCAGTGGATTATCAGCGCAGCGAGGGAATCCCGCCGTGGTCCGCACGGGATTCGATTCCTCTCACAGTGGCGGGGCCGCGTCGGACTCTCACCGACTTCCGTGCGCCCGTCCTTGTCTTACGTACGGATCAGGATACGCGCGATCGAGCGCGCGCCGCAAGAGAGGTACAGCCGGGGCTCACCTGGTGCGCCGGCCCCGTCCCGAGTCCCGCTCAGTCGCCGGATCGCCTCCAATCCGGGCTTGCCCTGGCCGACACGAAGGCCGAGGCGCCGAGGACCAGCGAAACGACTAACCACACGAACGCGGCTCCCCGGCCCCGCTCCGACATCGCGGCGGTAAGGATGACGGTGGTACCCACGGCCAGGTCCGACGCCGTGAATCTCCTAACGGAAGCGTCCATTCCCTCCCCGACCGGCGCCTCAGAGACTCCGCGGGCTTCGACCTCCACGCCAGGCACTACCCTCACCAGGATGTCGAGCCTTCTCGTTGGATGACCTATGTCCAGCACGTAATCGTGAGATGGGAGGACATAGCTGACCGCCACTCGGGTGCCTGACGGCGGCAGCACCCCGCGAAAGCCAGCCTGACCGTTCGACAGTACCAGGTCTCCCGGTACCACACCCGCCGCACCCGGAGTCAAGCCGAGCGCATCCCTCGCGAGCGGCGCGTTCCACAAGGGAATGGATTCGGGCTCGGACACGAGTGTGCGCCCCCGCCTGCCCTCGACGTCCACAATCTCGTCGACCTGCAATCCGGACGATCCCGGCGTGACCACGACGTGACGCAGCGACACCGTCAGGTCCGCCACCGGCTTCCGCACGACAAGGCTGTCGTACACCAAGACGTCCAGAGAGACAGGCTCGTCGGCGAGGTCTCCGCCGTGCACGGGAGGGCTCCAGTACACGACCCCATCGTGACGTGCGGACATGAGGAACACGGTGCCCTCATCTTCTCGTCCGCTGACGGAGAATCTGAACTGGCCGGAACGGTCGGTCGTCGTCGAGTCGATAACCGACCCTGAGTCTGCCGTGACCCGGTGAAGCTGCACCGGCGCGCCGGCGACCGGAATGGAATCCCGAAGAATGACGCGCCCCGTCAGGTCCTGGGCAGCCGCGGGGATGCTCGCCGAGAGAAGCCCCGTGAGTACGACTAGGCCGGTGTGCAGGGCAGTCCGGCCTGTGCGGCACGCCGCGCGCACGCGTGAACGCAGCATCACGGAATGAAGCGGCCGAAGTCTTCCGGATCCAGGCGTCTCAGGTAATCTCTCAGCTTCTCCGGCTGCTCATCGGCGGATGTGAAAGCCGAGTCCGGGTCTTCGGTCGACGAGGCGACGAATCCTGGCTCGAGTGTGTCCCCCTCCACCTCCACGACGGTTCGGTCCAGAAGCGCGACATCCGCGAAGATCGGGGCTGAGGCGCGGAGCGCCAAGGCCACGCTGTCGCTCGGCCGCGAGTCGATGGTGATCATCTCCCCGTTACGCTGGAATATCAGGGAAGCGTAGTAAGTGTTGTCGACCACTTGCGTGATGAGTACACGGACGAGCTCGCTACCCATGCTGCGAACGACCGTGGTGAGCAGATCGTGCGTCAGCGGACGTGAAAATTTGATCCCAGCCAATTCCATCGCGATCGCGCTGGCTTCGCCGGGACCGATCCAGATCGGAAGCAAGCGCTCGCCGTCGACTTCTCTCAGGATCACGACTGGCGTGTTTGACGCCTTGTCCAGGCCCAGGCTGGCGACTTCAATTTCAATCAAATTGACGCTCGGGTCGTTCTCCGCTCCGGCGCCCAACGTCAGGTCCCCATGTCCCAGGATGAGAGATAGCGCTCCTGCTCTTCCGTCAGCACATCGATTCCGACGCCCATCGACGCCAGCTTGAGTCGAGCGATCTCACGATCCATGGCCCGCGGGACGCGATGCACCTGCCGGCTCAGTTGCCGGCCCTCCTCCCCAACGAGGTACTCCGCGGCCAGAGCCTGGTTCGCGAAGGACATGTCCATGACCGCGGCCGGATGCCCTTCGGCTGCCGCGAGATTGATGAGGCGCCCGGCGGCGAGCACCGCGATACGCTTGCCATCGACCCGATACTCCTCGACCAGAGGCCTGACTTCGCGTGGCGGGCCCTCGGCCGCCGCCGCCAGCGTCGGAATGTCGATCTCGACGTCGAAGTGCCCCGAGTTGGCCACGATGGCTCCATCCTTCATGGCCCTGAAGTGTTCGTCGCGGATGACATGGATGTTGCCCGTCAGAGTGAGAAACAGATCTCCGCGTGCGGCCACTTCGTCCATCGGGCCTACCTCGAAACCGTCCATATTGGCCTCGAGGGCGCAGACAGGGTCGACTTCTGTAACGAGGACCTTCGCTCCCGCGCCCCGAGCTCGGAGCGCCACTCCGCGACCACACCAACCGTAGCCGGCTACCACCACGGTGGCTCCGGCAAGCAACATATTGGTGGCTCGAATCACTCCGTCCAGCGTGGACTGCCCCGTGCCGTACCGATTGTCGAACAGGTGCTTCGTGAGGCTGTCGTTGACGGCGATCACCGGAAACTGCAGCACTCCATCCGCTGCCATGGCCCGAAGGCGAATGATCCCCGTCGTGGTCTCCTCGGTGGAGCCAGAGAGTCCTTCGATCAAGGATCGTCGTTCATCCACGGTCAGACCCTGCACCCAACTCCTGAGCGGTGGTGCCAGATCGTCATATCTTTCCAGGGCGATCATGTGGAGCGATCCGACCAGGTCGGCACCATCGTCCATCGTGACCGTTGGACGGATGCCGAGAGCGGCCCGGATGTGATCGTAGTACCGATCGTTGTCCTCGCCCCGAACCGCGAATACCGAGATCCCGCATTCCTCGACCAGGTACGCGGCCACATCGTCCTGCGTCGACAGGGGGTTGGAGGCGCACAGAACGACGTCGGCTCCGCCGGCCTGAAGAGTCCTCATCAGATTGGCCGTCTCGGTCGTGACATGAAGGCAGGCCGCCAACCGTACTCCATCCAACGGGCGCTCGACGGCGAACCGTTCTCGAATCTGGCCCAGGACAGCCATGGTCCGGTCGGCCCACTCGACTCGGCGTCTTCCTTCACTGGCCAGCGAGAGATCCGCCACGTCGAATGCCAATGTGGAGCTTGTCATATTGTCGATCCCAGCCCTGTTATCGAGTCACACCGCATTGCTGATCTCGTCCACCCGGTCCGTTCGCTCCCAGCTGAAGCCACCATCATCATCCGGCTGGCGTCCGAAGTGCCCGTAACGCGCCGTCCTGTTGTAGATGGGCTTGCGCAGGCTCAGCGCCTCTATGATCGCCCGGGGACGAAGATCGAACACGCTGCGTACCGCCCGCTCCAGTCTCGAATCCGTAACCTCACCCGTCCCGAAAGAGTTCACCATCACGGATACCGGCTTCTCGATCCCGATCGCGTAGGCTAGCCGTATCTCAACCTCGCGAGCCACTCCGGCGGCCACGAGGTTCTTCGCCACCCACCGTGCGGCGTAGCTGGCCGACCGGTCCACCTTGGACGGGTCCTTGCCACTGAACGCTCCTCCTCCGTGGCTTCCGACTCCCCCATACGTGTCCACGATGATCTTGCGTCCCGTCACCCCTGCATCCCCGTGTGGACCGCCGATCACGAACCTGCCCGTCGGGTTGATGTGGTGCTGCACGGTGGACTCATCGTACAGATCGACCGGCATTATGTTCATGACGACATGCTCGATGATCTGTTCAGAGACCTCATCTCTGCCGATATCCGGATCGTGCTGCGCTGACACGACAACCGTGCGTATCCGGACCGGTTCACGTTCACCGTATTCGACCGTTACCTGAGCCTTGCCGTCGGGGCGCAGCCACGGCAGGGTCCCATCACGCCTCGCTGTCGCCAGCCTTTGCGTGAGACCGTGAGCCAGAGTGATGGGAAGAGGCATCAACGTGGCCGTCTCTGAGGTCGCGTAACCGAACATCATGCCTTGATCTCCGGCGCCTCCAGTGTCGACTCCCTGGCTGATGTCCGGCGATTGCTCGCCGATCGAGGTCAGCACGGCACAGGACCTGTGACTGAAGCCGTACTCCTCACGGTCGTACCCGATCTCCCTGACCGTGTCTCGCGCGAGTCGCGCGTAGTTGACCGTAGCCTCGGTCGTGATCTCGCCCGCCAGCATGATCAGACCCGTGGCCACGAGCGTCTCACAGGCTACCCGAGACTTGGAATCCTGCTCCAGTACCGCATCCAGAACCGCATCCGAAATCTGGTCCGCGATCTTGTCCGGATGCCCTTCGGTAACGGACTCGGACGTGAAGAGATGATGGCTGTCAGGTACCACTTGGACTCCGTCTATGTCGTCCCTGTTGACTCGTTGTCGGCCGGGAAGCTACCGGGAGGCCTACCCTTCTGACAACCCGACCGCGGCCTGATCGGGCAGCGCTCCGCTCTCGACCAGGTATCGGCGCAGAAGCATGCGGATCGCGCTTCCATCTTCGGCCCGGTTCAGCCTTCCCGCTACTCGGGCGAGATCGGACACCGAGACGTTCCGAATCAGATCTCTTATCTCCGGCAAGACCGGGATCGAGACGCTGAACTTGCGGTACCCGAGGCCTAGCAGCAAAGCGATCCCCAGGGGATCCCCGGCCAGCTCTCCGCACACGCTCAGGTCCAGATCGTGGCGTCGGCTCTCCTGCGCCACCCTCGCGTACATTCGCACGAGCGCGGGGTGGAGCGGGTCGTAGAGACGCCCCAGCTTCGCGTTTCCCCTGTCCGCCGCCAGTACGTACTGGGTCAGGTCGTTGGTTCCCAGACTCACGAAATCCACGTACGGAGCCAGTAAATCGAGGGTCTCCACTGCTGCCGGAGTCTCGACCATAACGCCGAGCGGAATGCGTCTCCCCGAACCGGACAGGCCCAATGACTCGTAGACTTCGCCCAGAAGCTCCCTTGTCTTGCACATCTCTTCTACCGACGTCACGAACGGAACCAGAAGGCGCAGGACCTTGCCCTCCGCCGCGCGTACGGCCGCACGCAACTGGTTCCGGAACAGGTCAGGCAGGTCCAGGCATACCCGGATGGCTCGCCACCCGAGGTACGGATTATCTTCCTGCGGCATCGTGAGAAAGAGCGGGAATTTGTCCCCTCCGATGTCGAATGTCCTGAGGGTGACTTCCCGGTCAGGGAACGCCTCGAGGACCCTTCTATATGCCTGGTATTGGTCCTCCTCGTCCGGTATCTCCCGCCTGCCGATGACCAGGAACTCCGTGCGGAACAGCCCGACGCCGTCAGCTCCCAGTCGCAGGGCATCGTCGGTCTCGTGCGGCAGGTCCAGATTGGCCTGCACGACCGTGTGAACGCCATCGGTGGTCTCGGTGGGCCTGGTCGCGATGCTCTGCAACATCTCTCGGCGACGATTTGCCTGGGCCGCGGCCCGGTGAAACCCCTCCACCTCGGCCTGACCTGGATCCACGCGTATCTCCCCGGTGCGCCCATCGATCAGCACATGGCTGCCTTCCTCGATCGACTGGAGGTCGGGACCAACACCTACGACGACGGGAATGCCGAGGGCACGGGCGAGAATCACGCCGTGCGAGCCCCTCGAGCCGCCCGCGGTGACTACGCCCAGGATGTGCTCCGGTTCGAGCCGAGCCGCAATGCTCGGCGGTAGCTCACTGCCAGCCAGTATGGACGGTTCGTCCCCGGCCAGCACGAGCTCCGAGGGATCACTGTGCTCCAGCAGCTGTGACAGGACCCTGATACGGACATCCCTCAAATCCGCAAGCCGATCCACCAGCATCGCATGGGCCGACTCCTGAATCCGAACCCGCATCTCGAGCATCTGCCAATCGAACGCGCGCTCGGCGCAGATGAAGTTGTCGCGAATATAGGATATCGTGCCCCGGACGAGATCCGGGTCTTCGATCATCATCGCCTGGGACTCGAACACCTTGCCTTCGAACGGTCCTATCCGCTGCGCGGTCTCCGCCTGCAGCCGGGCAACCTGCTCCAGGGCCTGGGCCCTGGCGACGCCGAATCGCTCGACCTCTCCTTCGACCTCGTCGGCGCCGATCGTTCGATGAGCCACCAGGGGGATCTCCCAGTCGATCCAGCGCACCGGCCCGAGCGCACGTCCGACAGACGCCCCTACCCCCTCCAGAATTGGCGGCAACTCACTCCTCCCCGGACTCATCAGAGACGTCATAATCGGACTCGGATTCGCCGAACTGGCTGCGCACCAGGCTGGCGAGAGCCCTGACCGCGTCTGCGCTGTCGCTTCCGACCGCGCGGATCCTGAGTACCGAGCCGCACTCGGCCGCCAGCATCATGACCCCCATAATGCTCTTTCCGTTCACTTCCAGGCCGTCCTTCTCGACCATCACTCTCGATGTGAATGTCGATGACAGCTTAACGAACTCGGACGCCGGGCGAGCGTGCAGTCCATAACGGTTTCTGATCGTGACCACGACATCCGTTTCGCCCGATCGGGCGTCCATGCTCCTCCCCATCATGCCTCAGCCCGAGGCCTATCCCAGAATGTCACCGATCAACCATATCAACGGCAGTCCCTCCGACCGTCCCCAGGATTCGGACTCCCAGAAGGACGGTCACGAATCCAAGCAGGAGAAGGTTCACCGGCCATAACCGGCCCGCGCTCTTTTCCACCCACGAATCCTTCAGCAGGCGGCCAACTCCGAGGCCCGCTTCCCATCCCATGACGAACGCCCACGAACGCACCACCAGGTGGCCGATGTTGTAGATGGCGAGGAACAGGACCACGCTGGTCACGGGTGACGCCCCCAGGCCGAACGCGAACATGGCCAGGAGAAGGCACGCGGGGCGCCACTGCGCCCACACCGCCCGATCCCCCACTGTGCCGAGCGGGCCACGCAGAGCAACCCGGAAACGCTCCATGGTCTCCGGGTCGGTTTCGTCCAGCTCGAGGCGAGCGAGCGCCGACACGGCCATGGC
>JBDHFS010000046.1:0-14499 GCA_039590285.1 Gemmatimonadota bacterium | reverse complement strand
TCGCTTCCACTCCCTTGAGCTGCTCACCTTCCGGGTACAGCACACCGAAGGACTGGAGCTCGAGGTCCTCGGCCATGTATCGTGCCACGGCGGCCGCGACGTCGGATTCTCGGCGTCCGCTGTCCCACATCGTATAGGCGTTCAAGGCTACACCCTGGCCCCCCGACGCCGTGGGGCTCAGAAGAATCAGATCCTCCTCGTCCCGGTGAAGCGCCGCCGACACCAGGGCTTCCGTCCGAATCGGACCGACCACCGCCACTACCTCGGCCTCTTCCAGCTCCTCAACCGCCCTGACTCCCGCCTCCACGGTGGAACTGTCGTCCACGATGATGATCTCGACGTCCGGCACGCCTCCCGCCCGGCGTCGGTTCTCGACCGCCAGGAGCGCCCCCTCGAGGATCTGCTCACCGACCGCCGCGAACCGCCCGGTGCCGGGGACGACGACTCCGATGCGGATCGTTCCGGGAAGCACATCCACGCGGCCTTCAAGAACGGATTCCGCCTTTCCTCGATCCGCCCCATCCGGGTCGTAGGCCAGCGCCGCCTCCGCCAGCTGCCGCGCCAGATCCTCACGGCCGGCCAGCGCTAGAGTGGTCGCGAACTCAGCCGCGACAATGCCCCGGCCGGCATCCTGTGCGCCCGGCTCGGCCCACAGGGCCTGCAGTTCCGAGATAGAGAGTCTCTGTGTCAGATTCCGCAGGCGGCCCCGTTCCCGGCCCCGCAACTCGAACGGAGCCATGACGAGCAGCCGGGCGGCCTGGTCCTCCGAGCCCACGGATTCGAGCAGCTCGGCGAGGTCCTTCGCCCGATCAGAGTCGAGAGCCTGTGCCCCCGACCAGGCCTCGAAGAGTGAATCGGCTATCCAGCCGGCGGTGACGAAGTCTCCGGACCGTAAGGCGTCGCGGCCTGCACGAAGGCCCGTATCATCCAGCCGGGCAGGCGTCTCAGCCGGGATCTCGGAGGGCGCCGGCTCTGGCGCTGGAACGTTGGACCTGCCGCTGGCGCAACCAGCGGTCAGGATGACGAGGATTACGCGCCAACCCCGCATGACACCTCCCCAAGAACAGCAAGAAGGGGCCCGACGCTACCGGCCGGGCCCCTGCGAACACCATCCTGAACCAGAGCGGGCCGGGGATCAGGAGGACTTGTCCTCTTCTGCCTCGCTGTCAGGATCCGCCGCCGCATCCGGCTCGGGCTCGACGTCGTCGTCAACCGCCTTTTCGGCCACGACCTCTTCCGGAGTAGATCCCTCGTCAACCGGAAGCGAGAGATCCTCGTCCCCCGTCGCCTCTACCTGTCCCGTCTGGTCATCCGGCGAAGCCGCTTCGAGTTCGGCGTCATCAGCGGCCTCCGCCGGCTCCTCGGCTGGCATGTCCGGCTCGTCGCCTTCGGCCTCGACTTCGGCTTCCGCGGCCGGCTCCACGACGTCGTCGGCTGGCAGGTCCGGCTCGTCGCCTTCGGCCTCGACTTCGGCTTCCGCGGCCGGCTCCACGACGTCGTCGGCTGGCATGTCCGGCTCGACGCCTTCGGCCTCGACTTCGGCTTCCGCGGCCGGCTCCACGACGTCGTCGGCTGGCAGGTCCGGCTCGTCGCCTTCGGCCTCGACTTCGGTCGGACCCGCAACGTCCTCATCACCCTCGTAGGGTTCGCTTTGGACGGCAGCCCGCGCGGCCGCCGCGGCGGCACGTTCCTCGATGCCGGGGGCCGCTGTGACGGAGAGGACTATCCGTCGATTGATCGGGTCGGACTCGAGCACCTTCAGCTCCAGCCGATCGCCCTCCACGAACCTCTCCGCCGGATCCGCCAGCTCCTCCTCGACGCCAAGCTGCGAGACCGGCACGAAGCCCTCTACTTCGTCTCCGAGGTCAACGACTACGCCCTTGTCGAGCAGTCGGACGACGTTGCCCTCGACTTCCGTCCCCGGCTCGTAGCGTTGGGCCAGCTCATACCAGGGATCATCATCCACCTGTTTCAGGCCGAGGGAGATCCGCTTCTGGTCCGGATCGATGTTCAGAACGAGGACCTCAACCTCCTCGCCCTTGCGCACGACCTCGGAGGGATGCTGAACACGTCGCGTCCAGCTCATGTCCGAGATGTGCACGAGGCCATCGATCCCGGGCTCCACCTCGACGAATGCGCCAAAGGACGTCAGGTTCCGAACGACCCCACGGATCTTCGTAGCCGGTGGATACTTCGCCGGAAGGGCCAGCCACGGATCCTCCTCCGCCTGCTTCATTCCGAGGGAGATCTTCTTCTCTTCCTCGTCGACGCGGAGCACCACACACTCGACTTCGTCGTTGATCGAAGCCAGCTGTGACGGGTGCCTTATATTCCGTGTCCAGCTCATTTCAGAGATGTGGACCAGCCCCTCCACACCCTTCTCGAGCTCGATGAAGGCACCGTAGTTCGTGATCGAGACGACCCGGCCTCGCACCCGGCTGCCTACAGGATACTTGGCGGCCACGTCCTCCCAGGGATACGCCTGTAGCTGCTTGATCCCAAGCGAGATGCGCTCCCGGTCCCAGTCGATGTCCAGGATCTTGACCTCGAGTTCGTCGCCGATCTGGGACAGCTCCGAAGGGTGCCCGATCCGGCCCCAGGACATGTCTGTTATGTGCAGCAGGCCGTCCATGCCGCCGAGGTCTATGAAGGCGCCGAAGTCGGTGATGTTCTTCACGACTCCCGTCCGGACCTGACCCACTTCGAGTTCGGTCTTGAGGCCCTCACGCTTGCTTGCGCGCTCATCCTCGAGGATCACCCGGCGGCTCACCACGATGTTGCGGCGTCGCTTGTTCAACTTCAGGATCTTGAAGTCGTACTCGTGGCCGATCAGTTCATCCACGTTGGGAACGCGACGCAGGGCGATCTGTGATCCGGGAAGGAAGGCGTCGACTCCCATCAGGTCTACCGTTACCCCGCCCTTGATCTTCCTCTTCAGGATGCCCGGCACCGTCCGGTCGTTGTCGTAGGCTTCCTTGATCTTTTCCCACACCCGCAGGAAGTCGGCCTTCTTTTTGGAGAGGACGACCACGCCCTCTTGGTCCTCGAGGCTCTCGAGGAACACCTCCACCTCCTCACCCGCCTCCAGCGCGTCGGGGTCCCGGAACTCCTCGAGCGGGACCAGACCCTCCGACTTGAAGCCGACATCGAGGATGACGGCGGTGTCCGTCTTACGCAGAACCCGCGCCCGGACGATCTCGCCCTCGGCGATCTCGCTGAGCGTGTCCTCGTACAACGCCATGAGCTCGTCGTACTCTTCGCTCGAGTACTCCCTTCCCTCCAGCATTTCGACCGACATTCCCTCGGCCATACCATACGCGACCGTGGTCATGCCCTCCTCGTCACTGGATTCAGGATCGCGCCCGGCTGGCTCCGGCACCTGAGAGGTCTCCTCCACGGGAAGATCATCCGTGGCCTCGTCCTCGGTCGCAGCCTCGTCCTCGGTCGTGCTCTCAGCCGCGACATCGGAAGTCGGTTCCTCCGGAGCGGGTGGAAGCTCGTCCTCGGAAGAAGTCTCGGGCTCCAGGTCCGGATCGGCTGGTGTGTCCGAAGCTTCTGTTTCCGGCAGTGCCTCGTCCTCGGCGGGGATCGTGGTCGTATCTTCCGTCTCGATGGGAGAGCCGTCGTCCAAGTCTTCGGGCGCGCTCTCGTTGGCGGTGATCTGGTCGTCCTTCGTGCTCATTCGGCGTGTACCGTTCGCGTTTGGCGTCCGCCCTCAGTGATGTCGAAAAACAAGCGGCCGGCGTGAGCCGATGCTCAGCCTGCCAGCCGTGTCCTCGATGGGCGCGCTCAGGGGTTTGGGTTGACCTGTTGTCACAATTAACGATAGCACAGAAAGGTAGGTACGGTGCGGTTATCCGTCAACCAACGGTAGCCCCTGCGGCGCGCGCCAACGCCACGATTCGGTCCACGACCTCCGAAGCCTCCAGATCGGTCGTGTCGAGCTCGATCGCGTCGCGCGCCTTCCGAAGTGGGGCGAGGTTTCGACTCGAGTCCGCCCTGTCCCTCGCCTCGAGCAACGACGCCTCCTCCCGCACTCGGTCTGGGCTGGCCTTCGCTCCCATCTCGAGGAGTCGGCGTCGCCCTCGTTCTTCCGCCGAGGCCACGAGAAAGATCTTCAGCTCCGCATCCGGGAACACGACGGTCCCGATGTCCCTTCCGTCGCAAACGATCGCGCCTCGGTCCGCCTCCGCCCGGAGGAGGCCGAGCACCTTCTGGCGGGTCGCCTCCCTCGCCGAGACCTCGGACACTCGGGAGGCCGTACCAGGTGACACGAGCCCATCTCCTGCGTCTCTGCCTCCGATGGTTATGCGGTATCCCTCCGTATCGCGCTCGAGCCGCAGGTCCAGATCGCCCACCTCGCGCCTGAACCTGCGTTCGTCGTCGATCCATCCCTCCTCGAGTGCGGCCCACGTGATCGCCCGGTAGAGAGTCCCGGAGTTCAGGTGATGGTAACCGAGCTCTTCCGCTACGGCTCGGGCCGTCGTGCTCTTTCCGGAGGCGGCCGGGCCGTCGATCGCGATGGTGATGCCTCTCACGGTCCGCTCACCCCTGGCGCCATTTGCTCCAGCACACTCCAGAAGCCCGGATAGGAGACGTCGACACAGGCCTGATCGTCGATCGTGATCCGGCTCCCATGCACCCGGCTCAACACTCCGAAGGCCATCGCGATTCGATGGTCTCCTCCGGTTTCGATTTCCCCATGTGGCAAGTCCAGGGATCCGCTCACGTGGAGACCGTCCGGTTGCTCTTCGCAGCGCACACCCAGCCGCTTCAGGTTGGCCGCCAGAAGAGCCAGCCGGTCGCTTTCCTTTACCCGGAGCTCCGCCGCACCGGTGAAGACCGAGGTCCCCGGCACACGGCAGGCCAAGGCGACGAGCGCCGGGATCTCATCCAGCAAACTCGGGACGATTTCCTCTCCGAAGTCGAATGGCCTGAGGTCTGACGGCTCTACGACGATCCTCCCCACGGGCTCCCCTGCCTCGAGCGTGTCCACTTTCGTTCGGACATCGGCGCCCATCTGTTCCAATACCCTCAGGAATCCCGAACGGGTCGGATTCAATCCCACACCCGTCAGGGCCAGACGCGTTCCGGCGAGAAGCGCGGCAACGATGAGGAAGGCAGCTGATGAGAGATCGCCCGGCACCGTGGCGTTCACCGACTTCAGGTGTCCGTTCCAGCCCGCGGCGCGCATTCTGTTGCGCTCACCTTCGCTCGTCTCGCTCGATTCGACGGGAGCTCCGAGGGCCGCCAGCAACCGCTCTGTATGGTCGCGCGGACGACCACGATCCAGGATCTCCACATCCGTGCGCGACGAGAGCCCTGCCAGAAGCAATGCGCCCCGAACCTGCGCGGAGGAGATCCGTGGTCGGTACCGGAGAGAGCGCAGCTCTCCGCTCGCCCTCGGGGCGATGCGCACCGGAAGGCGATCGGCCGAGTCCAGATACTCGATCCGGGCCCCCATCGCTTGCAGCGGGTAAACCACTCGGTCCATGGGCCGCGCGCTCAGGGACCGATCGCCCCGCAACTCAGCCTCCAGTCCCAGGCCAGCCAGTAATCCGGCGAGAAGCCGCGCGGTCGTCCCGCTGTTGCCGCAGTCAAGCGGGAGTGACGGCTTCCGCCATGCAGCCGGACCTTCAATCAGCGTGTCACCTTCAGGCGTGGAGCTGATCTCGGCCCCGAGCGATCTCAGGCACGTGAGTGTACACCCGACATCCAGCGATGACGGAACGCCGAGCAACCGGGAGCGCCCTTCGGCCAGGGAACCGAGAATCAGCAGTCTGTGGGCAATCGACTTGTCGCCCGGAACCGTTACGTCATGTGGTATCATCCGGTGCTCCGTCCTGGTCGCCATCTCGAAACGGGATCTCCAGCGTCATGCCGTCCTCCGCCGCTTCCGCCGCGAAGATGGACTCCGCCTCCCGGAGCAGTCGGTGGGCCTGCTCCGAATGTCGGGCGCTGAAGTGAGTGAGAATCAGCTTCCGGACCCCGGCCCGCGCGGCAACGTCCGCGGCTTCGCGGGCCGTGGAATGGCGAGTCTCGACGGCGCGACGACGCTCCTCCTCGGAGAAGGTGCACTCGTGAATCAGCAGATCCGCGTGTCGGGCGGCATCCACGGTCGCTTCACACGGTCTCGTGTCGCCGGTATAGACAAGGATCCGGCCGGGCCGCGCCGGGCCGACAACATCTCGTGCGCGAACTTCGGATCCATCGTCCAGACGCACGTCCTCTCCTCGATGTAGCCGGCCGAAGAGCGGGCCCTCGGGGACTCCCAGTGCTCTGGCCCTCTCTACGTCAAATCGGCCCAGACGACTTTCCTCGACCAGCGCCAGCCCATTGGAGACAGCCGTATGGTCAACGGGATACGCGCGGATCTCGAATCCGTCGTATCGGATGGTCTCGCCCGCCGGCAGCTCTCGAACCGGAACCGCGAATTGAATTCGATCGCCGCCGAGACCGACGGTCGTGCGAAGGAGCTCGCTCGCCCCCTCCGGTCCCCAGATG
Organism: Gemmatimonadota bacterium; assembly: GCA_039590285.1. Lineage (GTDB taxonomy): Bacteria > Gemmatimonadota > Gemmatimonadetes > Palauibacterales > Palauibacteraceae > Benthicola. The sequence goes on along the minus strand of JBDHFS010000046.1, from coordinate 7,995 downwards.
ACCAGATCTTCCTCGCGACCTTGCAAGCTCATGGTGCGGAGCATACCGGTGAGGCCCAGATAGTGGTCCGCGTGAAGATGTGTGATGAAGATCTCCCGTATCGAGAAACCCACACCGAAGCGCATCATCTGCCGCTGAGTTCCCTCCCCACAATCGAACAGGAACGTCTCTCCCTCGCGCTGTACGGCAATGGACGCGACGTTGCGCCTGACGGTCGGGCGAGAAGAGGACGTTCCCAGAAAAGTGACTCGGAGCACGCTGATATGTCCGTCGCAGGTGATCGAGGGTTCGCGAGGCCGCAAGCTACAACTGCAGTTTCCCTCGTCAACCAATCGCTCGACCGGTCCGAGGAGATTCCGTCGCGTGGACGCGGGCTCTCGACGGGCACGAAGAATGCACCCGAGGGTCCTGGTGGACCATGCAGGCGCCGGGCGGGCGCGTGCCAAGTCCATTTTGCGCTGTTCAGTTGCAAGACGCTCCACCATGAGGCGGAAAAGGATGAGCGCGGATTCGGGCGATAGGGGTTTCGAGCTGCTGGCCAACCTGCGACAGCTGGAGCGCCGGCTTCGCAGGTTGAAGGCGGAATGGCGGACGTTTCGGGATGAACCATCGGAAGCCTCGCTGGAGGTCGTCCGTGGGCAGGTCGAGCGTCTGTGGGGGGAGGTCCGCTCCCTCTACACGGATCTGGGAGCTCCGGAAGACGCGTCTCCCCTACCTCCATTCAGCCTCGAGACGTCCTCTGAGGCTGCGAGCCGTCCGGCGGCACGTGAGGTGGTGCAGGCGAGCCGGGAGCTTGACACCTGGATCTGGCAAGCCACCCGCGGCTGGAAGGAAGTGATCGAGCATCCCGGGCCCGATCGACTTCTCGCACTATCTCGAATTCTCGACCGATCGGCGACCAGGGCCGGGACCCTCATCCGGGCCTTGGGAGGCAGCCCGACGGCCGTGGGCGTTTCGCCGACCCGGCTACCGAAAGTACAAGCCGGCTCGGCCGGCGAGAGAGTCGAAACGGGAGCGCGTGAACTCGAAGCGCTCATGTGGCGAATCCAGGCCGACTGGCAGCATTTCCGGAGCGCTCCGACGGTCGAGCGGATTCGACTCCTTCAGGAGGAGCTCACCGAGGCCGCCTCGTGCGCCGAGACACTGCGCCAGGGCGCGAGGGTCACCGGTGAGACGAGCCTTCGGCGGTCGGTGAGGACTGGGCTGCACGGAGCGGATGCGATCCGTTTTCTTCCCTACCGGGATCCATTTACGGGAGCGTACAACAGGGAAGGTTTCGATGCACTCGCTTCCGCGGAGCTGAAGAGATGCCGACGCTACAACCGACGGTTCGGACTGATCATCATTCGGCTCGCACCCGCGGACCTGTCGTCACTTCAGACCCTGGTGAGCGCGACGCGGGCCGAGCTGCGGGAATACGACCTCATCGCCCGCTATGTCGATGATCAACTCCTCATCGGGATACCGGAGGGAGGACGAGGCCCGACGAGGCGCGTTGCGAGTCGTATCCTCAAGGCAATGCGCCGATCGGGAGAGGCGGCCGCGTTCAGGTCGCTGGCGTATGCCACGATGCCGGAAGACGGTTCGACTCTGAGCGGGTTGATGGACGCCGCGAAGGCACGCCAGAGCTGAGTTGGCCGGCGGGTCCAGTGGCTGGACCGCTCCGGCACGCCATGCTGGCGCGGCTCACAGGCTGCGGTCAGCCGTAGCACGCTCCCACCTCCAAATCCCCTGAGCCCCGCGAGCCCTCGTCACGACTCCTCAGCGCCTCGGCGGCTGCCGACTCGACTTCGAGCCGCACCTCCTCTTCGATCCGGGCCAGCACCCTCCGATTCCAGGCTCCCCAGGCTTCCGGGTCGAGCCCTTCGTCGGGCGACGGCTCGAGCGGAGACGCGAGTTCCGCCAGGTACTCCTCGAACAGTCCGATGGGATCCTGGCGGCCCCACTCGGCAAACAGCGCGGGCTCCAGCATCCTCCTGGCTTCGCGCTCGTCGTGCGTCGCGTGCCCGCCCATCCGAAACGTCTCGGCGACGAGCAGCACGGGCCCCCGGCCAGCGCGGCAGGCCTCGGCCGCGAGAATGGCCGCCGCGTGAACATCCAGAACGTGGTTGCCGTCCACGGCGTGCATCGTCATTCCGTACGCGGAACCCCAATCGGCGAAGTCGGGAGCCCGGTGGTGTTGGCCCAGCTTTGTGCCCAACGCGACCTGGTTGTTCTGAATGACGAACACGACGGGAAGACTCTGAACCGCGGCGAAGTTGAGCGCCTCATGAACCTCGCCGGTCTTCGTCGATCCATCCCCGATCCAGGTCATCGCGATCCGGTCCTCGCCGCGCCTCTTGAACGCGAGGGCATATCCGTTGACGACAGTCGAAACGGATCCAACCATGCTCACCGGAGCGACAACCCCCCGCGCGGCGTCTCCAATGTGCAGATCTCTGCCGAGGGTAGGCCCGCCGATCGTGCCCAGGTATGCCCTCATGAGGTCGGAAACCGGTATTCCCATCTCGTGGCACGCCCCGGCGTTTCTGATCATCGGAGCCACGACGTCGCCACCGGGATGTCGCCTGAGAGCATGGACTGCCCCGATCGTGACTGCCTCCTCCCCCGTCCCGAGCCACGCCTTGGATATGGTGCCCTGCTTTACCCACCTCTTCAGCGCCACGTCGTGGAGGCGAAACCGGAGCAGGCCCCGATACAGGTCCAGCAGAGCTGAGCCCGTCAGCCGCTGGACAACGCCGGCGCGCTCCGGATCCGACGTGATTCGCGACGAATACGCCAGCGCCAGTTCGGCGTCGGGAGTCCAGTTCACGTACTCGGGCGGGTCGTATGCCGGGTAACGACGCACGTGATTGCACCTTTCTCGAGCGTTGCACTGTGTACCGGGCCTTCCGCGTGTTCCCTCTTCGTGGCGCCAGTGCGTATTATGCTACTCGACTATTCGAGCGGAACCAACCCGCTTCCGGCGGTCCGTCCCGGAGACAATGGGATCCGCGGGTACTGCGGGAGCGGGCAACCCGTATCGGCCATCCATGCGCGACGACTATTCATCGGGCTCCATATCCGGCTCCACTCCCGGCTTCCGACCTCCACCCGGGGCGGTCCGGTTCGGAGCCACGGTCTTCGTTCTTGCGAGCCTCCTGGGCTTCGGAGCACTCTTTCTCATCACGCAGGACCTGGGCGGAAGCCTGGAAGGATTCCGCCACTTCGACCTTCGCTGGGCGCTCCCGGCTCTGGCTCTCGCGTCCATGGACTGGTTCGGAAGCGGGGTTCGCATCTGGCTGCTCACCCGGCCGCTGGGTATTCGAATCTCGTATCTGAGGTGTGCTCAGATCGGGGGCGTTTCGGCCGGCCTGGCATACCTCACTCCGTCGGGCACCGGCGGTGGCCCGGCCCTTCTATACGGTCTCCTCCGCAGCGGAGTCTCTCTGGGTCGGACCGTCGCGACCAACTTCGCCAGTGTTCTGGTCAACCTCACGTTTCTATCGCTGGCCGGCTTCGGTGCCTGGTTCTTTGGCGCCGCAGGAGCCATCGAAGAGATCCGGCTTCCTGTGGCCGGCATTTCCGCGGCTCGGCTGTTTGAGTGGTCGGCGCTCGGTTTCGCGACGGTCGGTGTCGTCGTGATCCTGTTCGCCGCCGCACCGCGGCTCCCGCGCCTGGTGCTTCTTCGTGTGTTCGGGCGCACACCCCGGGTGCGCAAGATCCTGCGCGTCCTTCAGGAGCTGCACGGCAGTCTCATCATCTACGCGCGCAAGGGCAAACTGGCCCTGCTACTGGCTGTCTTGTCCAACGTCCTGCAGTTCGGCGCCCGGTTCGTTCTTGGCTGGGTTGTCTTGCGTGGCTTCGGAATCGACGCGGGCTTCTGGAATGTGGTCACGCTCCATATTCTGCTTCAATTCTTGCTCTACTTCATGCCGACGCCGAGCGGCAGCGGTGTGGGAGAGATGCTCGCGCCGGCCTTGATGACTCCGTTCCTGGAGGATCGATTGCTGGTGGCGTACACGGCCGTGTGGCGCTTCTTCCTGAACTACCTCACGATCTTCGTCGGTGGCTCGCTGCTCGTTCGCTGGATTTCGGATGATGCGGCAGACTCGGCCCCCCAGCTCGAATCCGCGGGTCCCGGTACGTGAACCGCGTGGACTCTCTCGTGTATGAGGCCGAAAGGTCAAAACGGAGGACCAGGTGAAGCAGTGCAAGGATTGCGAAGCCATCATTCCAGATGATGCGCGCCTGTGCCCGCACTGTCGGCAGGCCCAGAAGCACGGAGAGAGGCTTCCGCAGGTGTTCCTGGTCGGCGTGAGCGTAGCCGCCGCCGCGGCCGTCCTCCTCGAAGGCTGTCCGGTGTTCGGCGGGTAGCCCGTTCTGGCGCCCGTCGACCCGACAGATCATCTTAGCGTCGCCCGGGATCCCCCGGGGCGACGACACAACGATCCGATCATCAAGTGCGTGACCGATGAAAGCTCACTTCCGTTTTTCTGCTCTTCCGCTCCTCGCCACGATCACAGCGTGCGCGGGACATGCATACCTGCCCGGTGATCCGGGGGGAGCCAAGGTCGACCTGAGCGGCACTGACGTCCGACAGGCGTGGGTGACCGGACATCCCGAGGTCAGCGAGGAGATCCGGGAGGGTATCCTCGAGGGCGTATTCGTCCCCGGTATGACGCTGGAACACAGGGATGTGATTTCCAATCCCGATCGGAGGGGGTCGACCGGAAACGCTTTCTGGCGCTCTCGCGACACGGGAGACGAGGTGCGCTACCAGTGGTTCGTGGCCAGCCAGTGGGAGCCATTCCACGATGGGCAGGGCCGGCTCGTGTGCGAGCTCGTCTATGTGGACGGGCTGTTGAATGACGTCCGCTACTGTTCCGCGGCCGCGGAAGTGGGGGACGAAAACTCCTAGTCCCTGCAGGTCGTTACACATCCGCACTTTCCGGCGTCATGGCCTGGAGCCGCCAGACACCGGCTCCAGGCGACGGGTCCCAAGCTGATCCCCCCCTATGTTGCACCCATGCAACAGGTCTTATACTGGGATACAGCATGGCGAATGGGGCCGGGATTCAGCATTCCAGGGCACTTTCCGGCGACTGGCGCTGCATCGTCAGTCCGACTCTTCCGTAGCCGCGCGAGCGATATTGAGTGAAGAAGGCGACAACGCAACAACAGACCTCACGATGCCGAATACCACGTCGGGTCGCTTCGCCTCAATGCAGTTTGCAAGCGAAATGCACACATCGAGAGTGTCTGCTGGATCCGCGTGCCCGTCGACCCTCACACACAAGGCCTGTGTTTTCAATATGTTGTCGCGCCTGGAGTTCTCAGGGAACGGTGCGGTACGGCCCTTGCCCACAGAATGTGCGGATACATCGGACGGACCGCGCGTCACGCCTGGCCGAATGGCTTGGCACGATTCGTTCACAAGAACGACGACGCGCTGAGTTCGCGGGCTCGCTTGAGACCCACCGGTGACACGGTGCGGCCCGTTGATCAGTGAGGAGGCTGTGAATGAAACAGCTGTTCCGTAGACTCCGGCCAGGATCTGGCGAAGTCCGAGCAGCGCACGGTCCTTCCAGAACTGATCACCATGGTCGCTTTGAGGTTACCGGGAACGTCGATTGCCGAGCTCTGCAGTTTCGTCGTAACACCCTCAGCACGGTCTGAGGTCACGCGGCCGACAGTCCGCAACCCGTGAACGGCACATGCCGGGAGGAGAAACCATGCTCGCACCTTTCAAGACCCTGTGGGCGGATGAGTCCGGTCAGGACCTCGTCGAGTACGCCCTGCTGGTCGCGCTTATCGCCATCGTGGTGATCGCGGCCCTGAGGTTGCTCGGTCCGATCATCGCGACCGTGTTCAACAACATCGCTGGAAATCTTTCTAACGTGTAAAGCCAAGGTCGGGCGGGCCTAACCAGGGTCCGCCCGACCACCCAACAGAAAGCTAAACCGGGGGACCACCCGTGAATCTCAGCGCGCTCGGTCTGGTCCTGATGGTCGCATTGGGTGCGGCCATGGATGTCGGGACCCGTAAAATACCTAATGCCATAACGGTGGGCGGCCTTGCCGTCGCCCTCGTGTTGCGCGCGGTCACGGGCGGTGCCGAGGGTCTGCTCGGCGGATTGCTCGGAGCCCTTCTGGCGTTCCTTCTCGCCTTTCCTCTGTTCATGCTCAAGGGCATGGGTGGCGGTGATGTCAAACTACTGACGGCGGCGGGCGCCTTTCTCGGACCTTACCGGACAATCGTAGCTCTACTCGCGACCGCCCTGATCGGCGGCGTCCTGGCTATTCTCGTCTCGGCGCGCCGGAAGCGACTCGGCGCGAGCGTGGTCGGGACCTACACCGTGGTGCGAGGGCTGGCGCTGAAGGCGCTCAGCGGAGGTGAAGTGAACGCTATGCCGACCCTGGAGACCCGGGGCGCGGTCACCGTACCGTACGGCCTTGCCATAGCGGCCGGTTCCGTAGTCGGCCTCCTTTGGTGAACGCCTCAATCGAGTGAGCTTGAGGATCATGTCGAGAAACAGGAATACTGGCCATGCGTAGTCGACGGCTGTTCATCGTGATGGCGCTGGCCCTCTTGTCGGGCCTCGCGGCGGCCTGGCTGGCGCTGAACTATCTGCGCCAACCGGAAAGTCCTATCAGCAGGGCCGAGCCGACAGTGACCGAAGTCGTGGTCGCGGCTCGCCACCTGACGTTGGGAACCATGCTCACCGCCGAGGACGTGAAGCTCGTCAGCTGGCCTGGCGACGTCCTCCCGGAGGGTTACAGCTCGTCCGTAGAGGACGTGCTGGGCAGGGGGGTCATCACCAACGTCTCCCTGAACGAGCCGCTGATATCGGACAAGATCGCGGTCAAGGAGGCCGGTGGAGGCCTTCCGATCGTGATCCCCGAGGGCGCGCGGGGGGTGAGCGTACGGGTTGATGACGTGATCAGCATTGCCGGCTTCGTGTTGCCGGGCACGCGCGTCGACATACTCGTGACACTCGATGCCCAACAGGGGAATCCGATCACAAAGGTGATTCTCCAGAACATACAGGTGCTCACATCCGGCCAGGTCGTCGAGCAGGACATCAACGGGCAGCCGATCCAGGTTACCGTGATCACCCTGCTCGTGACGCCCGACCAGGCCGAGCAGTTGGTTCTCGCCGCGACGCGCGGCCGGATACAGCTCGCCCTGCGCAATACTCTGGACATGGACTCCATCACGACGCAGGGAGCACGGCTCAATACCCTGATCCCGGCACAGCGTGTGGTGAGGAGAGCTCCTGCTCGCACGCAGACGGCGCCCGTTTCGACCGCACAGACGATCGAGGTCTATCGGGGGCCGGAGCTTCAAACCGAAACCGTTGACGAGGGCGGCCCACAATGAAGACAGTCAGCGTACAGACCCGAATGTGTCGCCGCGTTGCGGGGGTCGGGGGACTGGCCCTGGCTATCCTGGCCTGCCTCGCGTCCGTGCGACCGGCGCACGCACAGGCGGTTTCGTCCAGCGTATCACCGAGCGGCGTGATCGAGCTTGCCCTCGGCAACTCACATGTCGTGTCGCATCCGGTGGTGATCCGCCGGGTGTCGATAGCCAACCCGGAGGTCGCGGACGCGGTCCCGGTGTCCGCCCAGGAAATCGTTGTCAACGGCAAGCAGAGCGGAACGACGACCCTCCTGCTGTGGGACAACTCGGGTTCCCGTCGCATGTACCAGGTGCACGTGTCGCCCGATGTCGACGCTCTCGAAGCCGACATCGCAGAGATGTTCCCGGAGGACAGCGTAGCGGTCGTCTCGTCCGGATCCACCGTCATCATTTCCGGCCGGGCTTCCCAGGCACTCGTATCGGAGCAGGTGGAGGCCATCGCCAAGGGCTTCCTGGGTGAAAACGCTCCCATCGTGAACAACATCTCGGTTCCCGACCCCGGACAGGTACTTCTCCAGGTGAGGTTCGCCGAGGTCACGCGCAACGCGATCGAGAAGGCCGGAATCAACATCTTCAAGATCGGTGACGATTTCT
>JBDHFS010000045.1:0-14534 GCA_039590285.1 Gemmatimonadota bacterium | reverse complement strand
CCTCGGGGAATGTCCCGTCGAACACGTGCAGCACCGGCCCGGCGAGGCGAAGTCGGCGCATGCCATCCGAATCGGGAGCATTGGGAACGGTAATCCTGAGGTCGCATCCGCCGCGGACATGGAGCACCACGCCGGGCTCGCAGTGCCCCGCGGCATGAAGCGCGAAGGCCGAGGCCATGGCGCCGCTGCCGCAAGCGAGAGTCTCTCCCTCGACCCCGCGCTCGAACGTGCGTATGGATCCACGATCTCGGGATTCGAGGCTCACCAGGTTCACGTTCGCTCCTTCCGGGCCCAGGACAGGGTCCCGCCGGATGCGACCGCACACCTCCTCGATAGGTCCATCGGGCTGCGTATCGAGCGGGAGCACGAAGTGCGGCACACCGATGCGCACCAGCCACCCCTCGGCCGGACCGAACGGACCCTCGACCGTGAAGCTGTCCACCACGGCCACCGGCATGCGATACTCCAGCTCTACCCAGTCGCCCGCCACGGTAGCCGTTATCTCCGCGTCGGATGTCTCCATGACGAACGGCGAGCCGTCGATGAGACCGCGGTCGACGGCGAATCGGGCCGCACAACGGGAGCCGTTGCCGCACGTACCGAAAGCCGATCCGTCCGGGTTGAAGAAGCGAACGCCGACGCGGTCACCGCTGATGCGCCACACCAGAATGAGCCCGTCGACGCCGACGCCGGTCCCGCGAGCACACACGTGCCGGGCTACGAGCGTGCCCTCGTCGTCCGGCCAACCCGCCTCGGTGACAACGAAGTCGTTGCCCGCTCCGTCATACTTTCCGAATCTCACCGTGCCGTCCTCTCGGTCTTCCCGATGGACCGTCGGCCGCCATCGGCTCGACAGTTCCTCTCATAGAAAAGGCCGCGGACTCGACTGCGAGTCCACGGCCCTCTCTTCGACCTGACTCGACGCGGTGCCGCGGCGGCTCCGCTCGTCAGGCACGCGCGCTCGGAAGAGGCGCAGGGGGTGTTCGCCCCCCTCAGCGGCTCACGCCGAGGCGACCGCTCGCCCGTGTCGAGCCAGGCTCGGATCTACAGGACACTGGATCACCTCCTTTCGAAGAGTGGGATATCGGGCACGAACCCGAGCCACCGTCGCCGCGGGGCGACGGGGCATGGCTCGAAAGTGGGTAGCCGGGCACGGGCGCGCAACGGTTCGGCGCCGTCCGCCGCGTGTTCGATGCGGTTCGATACAGTTGGAGGGGCGTCACGCCAATGCTCGATCTGCGCGCCCGCGGATCGCGGCTTATCTTGGGTCGCCGTTCCCGGTGAGCGGGGCGCCGGACCGGGCGTTGACCGGTCCAACCCAATGGAGACAACCCGGGCATGACGGAGACACAGCATCCACCGGTTCCCCTGAAGCGCGAAAAGGACCAGGTGGTCAAGGCCCTCATCGATCACTACGCGGCCGACAACCTCACGGTGGAGGAGTTCGAGTCCCGCCTTGACTTCGCTTACGCGGCGACGACCACGGCGCAGCTCGAAGACCTGCTCTCGGGTTTGCCCGTCCTCGCTTCGGTGACGGACGAACCCCTGGTCCCGGCGGTCCAGCGCGTGCCGGCCGAGGCCGTGCGCGACCACGGAGTCCATATCGCGATTCTGGGGGGCTACGAGAAGAAGGGGGAGTGGACACCTCCCCGGAAGCTGTACTCGCTCGCGCTCATGGGCGGCGCCGGGCTGGACTTCAGGGAGTCCAAGATGCCGCCCGGGGTCACGGAGGTGAACATCCTCGCCATCATGGGCGGCGTCGAGGTGCTGGTGCCGCCGGGCCTGGCCGTCGAAACGCACGGCTTCGGGCTGATGGGCGGATTCGAGGGAGTCGATCAGGTCGGTGTCGACAGGGACCCGGAGGCACCGCGCCTCGTGATCCGGGGCGTGGCCGTAATGGGTGGGGTGGAGGTCGCGGTCCGGCTTCCCGGAGAGACCAGCCGGGATGCGCGCCGCAGACGCCGTGAGCTACGGCGAAACAGGCGCCACAAGCAGCTCGGAAAAGACTCCGACGAGTAGCGCGACAGGGCCGACACCGGCCACACGGGGTCGCCCGTCACGCCGGATCTTGAGACCGGGGCCGCGGGTCGGTATAGTCCTCCTCCCGGCCGGCGAGGGCGTCGACCGGGACACAACGCACAAACGACTGTGAGGCCGGCATGTCACAGGTCCCAGACGGGTTCCATTATACCGAGGAACACGAGTACGTTCGCGAGACGGACGCGGAGGGTGAGTACCTGATCGGGATCACGGACTACGCGCAGGGTGAGCTCGGCGACGTGGTGTTCGTAGAGCTCCCGTCCCCGGGCGACGCCTTCGAGAAGATGGAAGTCTTCGGCACGATCGAGGCCGTGAAGGCCGTCTCCGATCTATACTGTCCCATCTCGGGCGAGATCATCGCGATCAACGAGGCCCTGGACGCGGACCCGGCGTTGGTGAACGCGGATCCGTACAACGAAGGCTGGATGATCCGGATCCGGGCGGGAGACATGTCCGAGTTCGATGATCTCCTCACCGCCGAGGCCTACGCCGGCCTGGTCGAGAACGCGTAGGACGCAACCGGCCCGCGGCCGATGACCGGTCCCGGGCCGCCCCGGTCGTTCAACAGGTTCCACGTACGGCAGGTTTCTCATGTCTTTCATTCCGCACAGTGACGCAGACCGTCGCGAGATGCTCGAGAGGGTCGGCGCATCCGATATCAGCGACCTCTTCACGGACATCCCCGACGAGTTGATTCTCGACAGGGATCTCGACATACCCGAGGCGCTCTCGGAGTGGGAAGCCGTACGGGAGCTGGGCCGGCTCGCCGACATCAATCTCTCTCTGGTGTGTTTCGCGGGCGCGGGCCAGTACGACCATCACGTTCCGGGGGCGGTCGATCACCTCGTCCGGAGAAGCGAGTTTTACACGGCCTACACGCCGTACCAGCCCGAGGTGTCCCAGGGCACGCTGCAGTCGATCTACGAATTCCAAACGATGATCTGCGAGCTCACCGGGATGGACGTGGCCAACGCTTCCATGTACGACGGCCCGTCGGCGACGGCGGAGGCGGCCGTCATGTCGAGAGCTGTCACACGTCGAGACCGCGTGCTGTCGGCGGCCACGCTGCACCCGCACTACCGCAAGGTCACGGACACGTATCTGCACGGGCAGGGAAGCGAGCTGGTGAGCGTGGCGGCGGATGAACGCGGCCTGGTAGACCTGGACGCGCTCAAGGAGGCGTTGGACGGCGACACCGCGTGCTTCATCGTCCAGTACCCGAACTTCTTCGGTTGCGTGGAGGAGGTGGAGCCGATCGCGGAGGCGGTCCACGAGGTGGGCGCATTGCTGGTCGTCGTGGCCGACCCGATAGCCCTCGCATTGCTGAAGACTCCCGGCGAGCTCGGCGCTGACGTGGTGGTCGCGGAAGGGCAGCCGTTCGGCAACGCACCGAGCTTCGGCGGTCCCGTGGTCGGATTGTTCGCCGCGCGCCAGAAGCTGGTTCGGAAAATGCCGGGCCGCATCGTCGGGGCCACCGTGGACATGGAGGGTCGACGCGGCTACGTGCTGACCCTGCAAACCCGGGAGCAGCAGATCCGGCGTGAAAAGGCCACCAGCAACATCTGCACGAACCAGGGCCTGAACGCGCTCGCCGCCACGATCCATCTCTCCCTGCTCGGCAGGGAGGGTCTCCACCAGGTGGCCGAGACTTCGCTGCAGAACGCCCACTACGCCTGGCGCAGGCTGCAGGAGGTCGACGGCATTACCCCCGTCTATCCAGACACCCCCTTCATCCGCGAGTTCGCGGTAGCCACAAGGGAGAACTCCCGCGCCATACTGGAGCGGGGCTTCGAGGCCGGGATTCTGGCCGGGGTATCCCTGAGCCGGTTCCCCTCCCTCGGCGCTCCCGACGGGCTGCTGCTCGCGTTCACCGAGAAGCGGTGCCGAGAGGAGATCGACCGCCTCGTCGATCTCCTGGCCGGCTGAGGAGGCCTCCATGGGCAAGCTGATATTTCATGGTCAATCGTGCTGTGAGATCGTCACGGGTGACGGGACACGCCTCCTGATCGACCCGTTCCTGACGGACAACCCCGTGGCGGACGTAGGACGTGAGCACTTTCACGACCGACTGGACTACATCCTTCTCACGCACGGGCACTACGACCATGTGGCCGATGCATGGCCCCTGCTCTCGGAGACGAGCCCGACGCTGATCGCCTCGTTCGAGATCGTGAGCTACGCGCAGGAGGTGCTGGGGCACGAGAAGACGCATCCCCTGCACATCGGCGGGGGCTTCGACTTCCCGTTCGGCCGCGTGAAGATGACGCCTGCCCTGCACGGTGGGCTGGTGGCCGGGGAGGGTGCCGAGGGTTACACCACGGTCGCCGCGGGGTTGCTGCTCAACCTCGACGACTGCCGGCTCTATCATGCGGGGGACACTTGCCTGACCACGGACATGACGCTGCTCGAGGGACAGGTTGAGGTCGCCCTGCTCCCGATTGGCGACAACTTCACGATGGGGCCGGAAGATGCGGCGCTCGCCGTGGACATGATCAAGCCACGCGTGGTGATCCCGATCCACTACGACACGTGGCCCCTGATCGCGCAGGACCCCGAAGCGTTCCGGGCGCGAGTGGAGCCACTCGCCGAGGTAGTCGTTCTACAACCCGGCGACGAGTACGAGTTCTGACGACGCTATTCGACTAAGAGAGGCAGGCGATGGCCGGCTTTCCGTTCAAGGGCGAATCGACGCCCACCATTTTCGAGAAGTCCGAGGCGGGCCGCCGCGGTACGACAGTTCCGCGGCCGGACGTGGATACGCGACCCACGGGCGAACTCATTCCGTCCCGGCACATGAGAAGCGAGCCGCCCCGACTTCCGGAGGTTCCGGAGCACGACGTGGTGCGGCACTACACGGAGCTGTCGCTCAAGAACCACCACGTCGACCGGGCCCTTTACCCGCTCGGCTCGTGCACCATGAAGTACAACCCCAAGGTGAACGAAGCGACGTGCCGGCTGCCGGGCTTCGCCGGCCTTCATCCGTTCACTCCGCAGGCCAGCGCGCAGGGCGCCCTGCAGCTCATGTACGAGCTGGCGGAGATGCTGAAAGAGATCGCCGGGATGGACGAGGTCACGCTCCAGCCGGCGGCGGGAGCGCAGGGTGAGATGACCGGAGTCCTCCTGATGAGGGCGTATCACGAGGCGAACGGTGAAGGCGAGACCCGGCGGCGAGTGCTGTTCCCCGAGTCAGCGCACGGCACGAACCCGGCGACGGCGGCGATGGCCGGCTTCGACGCCGAAGAGATCCCGTCCGACGCTTCGGGCCGGGTGGACCTGGAGGCGCTCCGCGAGAACCTCGACGGTTCCGTCGCCGGCCTGATGCTGACAAACCCCAACACCCTCGGGGTGTTCGAGTCGGACATCGTCGAGGTGTCGCGCCTCGTGCACGAGGCCGGGGGCCTGATGTACATGGACGGCGCGAACCTGAATGCGCTGATGGGCATTGCCCGGCCCGGAGACATGGGCTACGACATCGTCCACTTCAACCTGCACAAGACTTTCAGCACGCCTCACGGCGGAGGCGGTCCGGGCTCGGGACCGGTCGCGGTGAAAGCGCATCTCGCGCCTTACCTCCCCGTCCCGAAAGTGGTGAGGAAGGATGACGGAACCTTCGGTCTGGACTGGGACCGTCCGGAGTCATTCGGGAAGCTGCACGGCTTCTACGGAAACTTCGGCGTCATGGTACGGGCCTTCACGTACATGCGAATGCTGGGTCGAGTGGGGATCCGCGAGACGGCGGAGGCGGCCGTCCTGAACAACGCGTACCTGACCGCTCTGCTCCAGGACTACTTCGACCTCCCGTATGGCAGGGGCATGCACGAGTCCGTGTTTTCCGGGACCAGCCTCAAGAAACGCACCGACATCAAGACGATGGACGTGGCCAAGCGCCTGCTCGACTACGGCTTTCACGCACCCACGGTATACTTCCCGCTCAACGTCCCCGAGGCCCTGATGACCGAGCCGACGGAGACCGAGACGAAACAGGAGCTCGAGCGCTACGCCGACGCCATGAAATCCATCGCACGCGAAGCGGAGAGCGACCCCGAGATGGTGGCCAGCGCACCCCACACCACGCCGGTGCGCCGGCTCGATGAGGGCCGGGCCGCCCGCCAGCTGGACCTCAAGTGGAGCTTCTCCGCGGAGACGGCGGAGAGCGCCGACGACTGAGCGTCCCGGAGCGGCACGGGGCCGTTCGATGATCCAGGTGTCGCTGTGAGATCGACCACGCTGCGGTGTTTCGTGCACGGCCCGGCGCGAGGCGCCTGGAACATGGCCGTCGACGAAGTCTTGATGGCCTCGGCACGGGACGGCCGCATCACCCTCCGATTCTATCGCTGGGAGCCGGGCTGCCTCTCGTTCGGCCGCAACCAGACCGCCCGCGGTCGCTACGACGGGGCCGCCGCAGCCGATAGAGGCCTGGACGTGATCCGCCGGCCCACGGGCGGCCGCTCCGTGTATCATCACCGTGAGCTCACCTACAGCGTCGCGGCTCCCGCCGACGCCTGGGGCAGCCTGCGGGACACCTATTCGCTGATCAATCGTGCGCTGGCCGCGGGCCTCCGAGACCTGGGCGTCAACGCCGTCGTGGCTTCCGCCGTTCGAGCGGTCTCGGCCCCTCGCCCCACGGCCCGGGCGTGCTTCAAGGATCCGCTGCCCGGCGAGGTCACGGTGGACGGCCGGAAGCTCGTGGGCAGCGCTCAATGGCGGGACCGGGGAGTCCTTCTCCAGCACGGCTCGCTGTTGGTGCACAACGACCAGGCCGTGGTGGAGGAGCTGCGCATCGGTGGCCCGGCGGCACCGGCAATCCCGGCCACCGGATTGGCGGAGCTTCTCGATCCGCTGCCGGAGACGATGACCATCGCCCGCACCCTGGCGGCCGCTTTCGGGTCGGAGCTCGAGCTCCCGACCCGATTCGAGGAGATGAGACCCACGGAGCGCGCTGCCGCGGAAACACGCCAGACCCGCTACGAGGACCCGGCGTGGACGTGGCGCCTCTGAAACCAGCCTCGAGCGGTCGAGATCACGTCTTTCTCGGCTCCGGCGCCTCCGGTAGCTTCTTCTCGTTCGAGTCGGTAAGCGCACCCGGTGAATGTCCGGGGGAACGGGAGGAGTGATGATGTCTGGTGGCGCCCGTCGTTTCACGGCCCTGCTCGGGCCCCTGGCCCTCCTCGCCGCATGCGGAGAGCAGCCCCCCGGCGACGGCGCGAGCTCCGGGTGGACATCCGACGTTCGCACCGTGCCCGACATTCCGGAGGAAGACCGCTACGGTGGTACGATGGTGGTCGCGGGTCGCGGTGACGCGCTTTCGATGAACTCTCTCGTGAGCACGGACTTCGAGAGCGGCCAGCACCAGATCCACGTCCTGTTCGTCACGCTCGTTCGGAACGATCCGTCGTACGCACCCCGGCCGTACCTCGCCAGCTCCTGGGAGTTCGACTCGGACACGAGCGAAGTGACCTTCCATCTGCGGCACGACATCAACTGGCACGACGGCGCGCCGGTGACCGCTCGAGATGTCGCCTTCACGTTCGAGCGCCTGAAGGACCCGGACGTGCCGTTCCCGAATCCTTCGTATTTCGACTACTGGGACGCGGTGGAAGTCGTGGACCCCGTAACGGTGCGGTTCTACATCCGCCCGCACGCGAACGCCCTCTACGGGTGGACGCGTACCGCCATCATGCCGGAGCACCTGCTGGGCGACGTGCCGCCGGGCCGGCTGGCGAACCATCCGTTCGGGACCCTGCAGCCGGTGGGCAACGGGCCGTTCCGCTTCGTCGAGCGCATCCCGGGCGATCGCTGGGTATTCGAGGCGAACCATGACTTTCCGGACGATCTCGGGGGCAGGCCGTATCTCGACCGGCTCGTATACAGGCACATTCCGGAAGAGTTCGCGCTCACGGCGGGGTTGCTCACCGGAGAGGTGGACCTCGTGATCGAGGCGTCTCCCCAAATGATGGAGCAGGTGGCCGGCGACAGCTCCGTCAAATCACTGTCCTATCATGCTCCCGAGTACGCGTTCATCGCGTGGAACTCCCAGCGGGACATGTTCTCGGATCCCGTCGTGCGCCGCGCCCTGTCCATGGCCATCGATCGCCAGACGCTGGTGGACGCGGTGCTTGGGGGACACGGAACCGTGGCGGAAGGACCGGTCGGGCCGTGGCACTGGGCGCACGATTCCACGTGGACCGCCCTGCCCTTCTCGACGGACTCTTCGGCCGCGCTGCTGGACGCGGCAGGCTGGCGGGATTCGGACGGGGACGGCGTGCGCGACCGAGAGGGGGAGCCTTTCAGCTTCGATCTGATGTCGACTCCGCGGCGCGACTGGCAGAGCGTGCAGACCCTGGTTCAGGCTTCACTGGCCCAGGTCGGCGTGGACGCCCGGCCGATGGCGCGGGAGAGAGCGGCGCTCATCCCGCTGGTCACGGGTGCCGACCGCCGCTTCGATGCCGTGATCGTGGGCTGGGCGCGTGACGTGCCGCTCAACGACGCGGACCTGTGGGCGTGCGACCAGGTAGGGCAGCCCGTCCAATTCACGAGCTACTGCAACACGGAGCTCGATCCGGTCCTCGACTCCATCCCGCTCACGGCGGATCGGGCGCGCCTCAGATCGCTCATCGGCCGATACCATGCCCTGATCGCGGCGGACCAGCCGTACACGTTCCTGTACTACGTGGACCGCGTGGACCTCCTGCGATCGCGCGTATTCGGAGTGGAACCGGATTCGAGAGGAGACTGGGTAAGTGCCCCCCGTTGGTGGGTCTATGACTACGGCTCCTCGGGCTCCTGAAAGGCCCCCTCGAGGGCGCCGCGACGCTCTCTTGACACCGGGTCGAAAGGGCGGGTAGCTTCCCAAGCCCCGTTCGGGAGGCTCGAGCGGGCGGTGAGGAATAACGACTACGCCGGAGGACACCTTGGCAAGCTTGACTGTTGCGGCGCTCATGCTTCTGCAGGATGCGACGGCGCTCGGCGCAGGTCAGGAGTTGAAGCTCGACGAGATCTGGGATGCCGGCGGGTTCATGATGTGGCCCCTCGGATTCTGCCTTGCGGTGGGAATCCTGATCATCATCTGGAAGTTCATCGACCTCCTGATGAAGTCGCTCGGCAACCGCCAGCTGCTCGGCGAGGTCGACGGCCTCATCGCTCAGCAGCGTCTGGACCAGGCTCTCTCCCTGTGCGAAGAGTCCAAGGCTCCGGCGGGCGAGATTCTCGCCGCCGGCCTGAAGCGCTACAAGGAAGGCACGGCGCGCGTTACACAGGCCGTCGAGAACGCGGGAGCGATCGAGGTCTCGAAGCTGGAGCGCGGCCTGGTGTGGCTCGCCACGCTGTCGAACGTGGCCCCGCTGCTCGGCTTCCTCGGCACGGTAATCGGGATGATCCAGGCCTTCCAGGCGATCGAGATCGCCGGTGAGGTCGAGGCGACCCTCGTCGCGGGCGGCATCAAGGTGGCCCTCATCACGACAGCTTCCGGCCTGACCATCGCCATTCCGATCAGCATCGCGCACAACTACTTCGTGGATCGCGTCGACCGCATCGTGATCGACATGGAGGAGAGCGCGCAGAAGATGATCGACGCCGTGCACGCCGTGGAGCGCGGCACCGGCTGAACCTGACGGTCGGACCAGCGTAGTGCTGGCCAGAAGAGGCACTCGAGGGCCCGGGACGACCTCCCGGGCTTTCGCGCATCCACCCTCTCCGCGGCGCGGGCGAGCCCGTCCGCCGAATCCCTCCCGCAGACCGGGAACCGCTCACGTTCCGAGCAACTTGCAATTTCCGCACTCGTTCCTGATCTTTTTCGGCACTGCGGGGCCCCTCGAGGCGCGGCCCTCCGTCCTTCACCCAAGAAGAGGCGTGGTCATGAGCAGACACCGCGTAAGGTTCTGGTGCTCGATCCTGCCCGTTCTTTTTCTCCTGTTCACGGTGAATGTCGCTATGGCTCAGGAGGGTGGGCTCGCGGGAATGGTCACTGCAGAGCAGTCAGGTGCGAACCTGTCGAACGTCGAGGTGGAGGTGTTGGGTCCCGACGGCGTCGTCGTCGCGGGTGGCCTGACGGCCACCCGCGGCACCTACCGGATCACCGGGATCCCGGCAGGCACGTACACCGTAAGCTTTACGCTCGCCGGGTGGGCGCTCGTCGAGGAAGCCGGCATCACGATCACGGCAGGCCAGACAACGAGCCTGAACGTCGCGATGACGGAGCGGAGCTTCAATCTGAATCCGATCACCGTGACGGCTTCCAGGCGAACGGAAAAGGCCCTCGAGGCCCCGGCCGCAATCGAGGTGGTGACTCGCGAAGACATCGCCGCGAGACCGGCCGTAACTCCCGTCGACCACGTGAAAGAGCAGGCCGGGGTCGACTTCGTGAACACCGGGCTGCAGAGCAACTACGTGGTGGTCCGGGGCTTCAACAACATCTTCTCCGGCGCGACGCTCAACCTCACGGACTTCCGGATTTCCCGCGTACCCTCGCTGCGGGTGAATATCTCACACCTGACACCGACGACGAGCTCGGACATCGATCGGGTGGAGGTCGTGCTCGGTCCGGGCTCCGCGCTGTACGGACCGAACGCGGCCAACGGCGTGATCCACTACCTCACCCAGTCTCCCATCGACGATCCGGGCGTCAACCTGTCGCTGGCCTCGGGGGTGAGACGGCAGGGCGACACGAGCGACGGGATATCGTCGAGCAACGAGGTCACGTGGCAGGGTGAGGGACGCCTGGCATGGGCCAACGCCGACGAGACCTTCGGTCTCAAACTGTCCGGCCAGTACTTCACCGGCGTCGATTACGCCTACAACGACCCGGTGGAGCAGTCTCAGCAGGAGCTGGCCGACGCGTGCATCGCGGCAGGCTACAATCCGGTCAACGCCGCCTGTTTCCAGTTCACGGGCGACCTGAACCCGGCGACGCCCGAAGGCCAGGCGGACCTCAGGACTCGCGTGGACAACGTGGCTGGCGGACGGGACTATGACCTCGAGCGCTACGCGTTCGACGCGCGGGTCGACTTCCGGCCAAGCCCGGAGACCTCGGTCGTGATCAACGGCGGAGTGACGAACGCGCTCAACAGCGTCGACCTGACGGGCATCGGCGCGGGCCAGGTGCAGAGCTGGAAGTACTACTACGCGCAGGGCCGGTTCAACTGGAAGCGGCTGTTTGGCCAGGTCTTCTGGAACAAGAACGACAACGACGACACGTATCTGCTGCGATCCGGCCGGCCCCTGGTGGACAAGTCCTACCAGTTCGTGGCCCAGCTTCAGCACGGATTCGACATCGCGCCCCAGCACGGTGTGACGTACGGCATGGACTACCTGAACACGCAGCCGCAATCGTCCGGGACGATCAACGGCCGGCACGAGGACGTGGATGACGTCCAGGAGTTCGGTGGGTACGTGCAGTACGACGGCTGGCTGAACGACCAGTGGAACGTGGTCGCGGCGGCTCGCCTGGACGACCATTCGGCCCTGCAGGACCCCGTGTTCTCGCCACGTGCGGCGATCGTGTTCAAGCCCACGCCGGAGCGCAGCATCCGGGCGAGCTACAACCGGGCGTTCTCCACGCCTACGACGCTGAACCTGTTCCTCGACATCTCGGCACAGAACATCCCGCTCATTCCCGGAACCCCCTTCTTCTATGACGCCCGGGCGCAGGGCGTGAGTAAGGACGGCTTCACGTTCAACCGGGACGCGAACAACGTCCCGCAGCACATGTCGCCGTTCGCTCCGCTGGTCGGCGCATCACCACGCGATTTCCTGCCGTCGACGACGGAGCAGGTGTGGTCCGAGGCCGTGGCAGTCGTCAGGCTGGCGAATCCTCAGGCGGCCGCCCTGCTGGACCTGGCCGGCACACCCGGCCCGACACAGGTACCGGTGTTCGGCGCTACGCTCGATTTGAACTCGCAGGACTTCATCAACCCGGTGCTGGATCTAAGTACGGTCGAGGACGTCCCAGCGCTGGAGCCGACGATCTGGCAGACGTTCGAGGTGGGCTACAAGGGGCTGCTGCTGGGCAGTAATCTTCTGCTCGGTGTCAACGGCTACTACACGGACGTGGACAACTTCGTTTCGGCGCTGGAGACGTTCACTCCGAACCTGTTTCTCCCCGAAACCCCCATAGACGCTTACCTGCAGGGCCAGCTGCTTCCTCTGGTCGGCCTCGTGCCGGGGCTGGACAGTGCGACCGTGATCGCCACCGCGGGGCTGCTCGCGGAAAGCATGAGCGGCGTTCCGTACGGGTCGGTTGTGCCCACGACGGCCGGGGGGTCGACCGCTGCTCCGGTTCTCCTGACCTACCGGAACCTCGGCGACTTCAGCTACTTCGGAGCGGACGCCTCGTTCACGTATGTGTTGAATGACAGGTGGGAGTTCGGGGGAACGATCTCGTGGGTAGAGAAGGACACGTTCCTCACGGGAGAGGAGGGTGATCCGAACACCAGGGAGGTGGCTCTCAACGCTCCGAAATGGAAGGGCTCCGCCATACTCGGCTACAGGGACCCGGGATCGGGGTGGAACGGTGCCGTCCGTGGCAGGTTCATCGACGGCTTCCCGGTCGCATCCGGCGTGTACACCTCCTACAACCCGGCGACCGAGACGCTGGATGACATCCCGGGGTACTCGGTCTTCGACTTCAATGTCGGATACACGTTCAAGGGCCGCAGCGGCGTGTCCATCCAGCTCGATATCTCGAACATCTTCGACAAGAGCTACCGGAGCTTCGTGGGCGTACCGGAGTTCGGCCGCTACGGCGTGATACGCCTGATGTGGGCCATGTAGGATCGGCTGGCCTTCGACCTTTCTCGACACCGAGCGGGGCGCCGGTTCTTTTCGGCGCTCCGCTCCTTAGCATCCGCCAGGATCGCTACCCGGGCTGTCCATGCCAGGTTCTGCGCTCTGGCACCCGCACCGGGCTGAGCCGAGATTCTGGCTCAAGGCCCGGGTATTGCTTGGGGACCAGAGTGACTTCGGAGTGTACCGGCTCGATAGATGATCGCGGCTCGTTCCTGAGGCAAGCGATGAGACGACTCCGGGAGATGGGACCGATCCGGCGAATGGCGGGATCCACGGGACGAAGTGGACACAGATGACAGGCTGGACTGCTTCCGGAAGCCTTCGCGTCCGGCTGATACTGGCGAAGGCTCTTCTGATCTCGACCCTCGCGATCGGAAGCTTTCCTGCTGTTTTGCCCGGTGTCCAGCCGGTCACGGCTCAGGAAATCTCTCGAGCTGAAGATCCGCCCACCGGCCAATCCGATTCGCTAACGGACGCGCACCAGAGTCTGCTCGATGCCGGCTTCGCCTACAGCTCGGCCCGGGAATTGGCGCGTCGTCTGTCCGTCGACGGGAGCGACGCGACTCCAGACGTGGTCGTGCTGGCGGCACGGGCCCACGCGGAGGCGCGCTCGTGGTCCGCCGTGAGGCGGCTGCTCTCACAGCGCGAGTGGCTGGCGGAGCCGGGTCGGCGCGACGCCCGCATCCTGTTGGCCAGGGCCGAGCTGGCACTCGGTAATCCCTCAGCAGCCGTCACGCTGTTCGAGACGACGGACATCGATGGACTTTCGGTCGAGCGCCGCGTCGACTACGCGAGAGCCCTGGGGAAGGCGACCCGGCCTGACGACGCCGCGCGCCAGTTCACGGCGGCTGCCGCGGACGACTCCGAGCTGGAGGGCTGGTTCCTTCTGTCGGCCGTCCAGGCGTGGGCGGAAGCCGGCAGCCCGGACAGCGCGCTCGTGTTGGCCGCAGGGGTGCATGACCACTCCGCCGTGTGGCGCGACTCCACATTCACGGAGATCTCGCGGGCCTTCTTCGAATCCGGCGCTGACTCGCTCGGACTGGCGTTCGCCGACTCCCTGAGCCGTCCGGCCCGGGCCCGGATGGCGGGCGAGTGGCTCATTCCCTCCCTGGCGGCATCCGGCGACACGGCGAGCGCCCGGCGCGAGGCGACATCGGCTCTGCGCTATCGTGGAGTCGGGCCCGAAGTCGGCGAGTACCTGCTCGGTCTCGATGCCTCTCCCGCGAATCTCGAAAGAGTCGCGGAAGTCGAGGTTCGCGAAGGTCGCGCGGCCGGTGCAGCCGACGTGTTGAGACGACTTCTCGAGATCGCCGACGAGTCGGACCGCGCGGAAGTGACACTGGAGCTGTCGAGGGCCCTGTTCGCGAGCGGGCAGTACCGGGCCGTGGGTAGCACGGTCGAGCCGTGGATTCGCGGAAGCGATGACGCTCCGGACTCTTTGGTTTCATCCCGGGTCGTGCAACGGATGCGCTTCCTCGCGGGGCGGGCCCTGTACCGTCGTGGGCGTCGAACCGACGCGGCCCGCCTGTGGCGGATCGTGGCGGCCGACGCCACGGCGCCCGACGGGGCCTGGGCCGCGTTTCTGCTGGCCGACATCCGGCACGATCTTGGACGGCTGTCCGAAGCCAGAGCCGGCTACGAGGAGACCGTGGCCCGGTTCCCGCGCTCGGCGTGGGCGGGCCAGGCACTGATACGCCTCGGGATGATCTCTC
>JBDHFS010000044.1:0-14623 GCA_039590285.1 Gemmatimonadota bacterium | reverse complement strand
ACGGCGCTGGCTCTCGTCTTCGCCATCTATCTCACGAAGCCCAGTCCGTTCTGTGTGATGGACGAGGTGGACGCTCCTCTGGACGAGACGAACATCGGCCGGTTTACGTCGATGCTCGAGCGGTTCAAGAGCGACACGCAGTTCATCATCATCACTCACAACGCGCGCACCATCGAAGCCGCCGACTGGATCTACGGGGTCACCATGCAAGAGCCCGGCGTAAGCACGCTGGTCGGGATCGAGCTCCAGGATCTGCCTCGCGGCCAGGTAGCGTAATCCGTTCAGGCGGGACATGAGGCTGGTCGTCGTGGGCTGCGGCACGGTGGTCCCGGAGGCGGATCGCGGCTGCTCGTGCTACTACCTGGAGCACGGCGACGTCCGGGCTCTTCTCGACTGCGGTCCCGGCGCCGTTCAGGCGGCGGTGCGCCTTGGCATCCCGTGGGACCGACTCACGCATCTGTTCATTACCCACTTCCATGCCGATCACGTGGGGGCATTGCCCGGCCTGTTCTTTGCCTTTCGTCACGGCATTCACCCCCCTCGCGTCGAGGCGCCACTTGAGGTCGTCGGCCCGCCCGGAACTCGGGCCCTGTTCCGTGACCTGGCCGCCGCGCTCGGCGATTTCCTGCTCGAGCCCGGATTCCCGGTCGTGGTGGGCGAGATCGTCGCCGGGGTGGATCGGCTCGCGGGAGGCCTGGCCGTGTCGGCGCACGAGGTCCCTCACACACCCGAGAGCATTGCGCTGCGTTTCGAGTGCCAGGGAACCACCCTGGTATACACGGGCGACACGGGCCCGGATGAGGGGCTGGCGGAGTTCGCCCGCGATGCTGACCTGCTCGTTGCCGAGTGCTCTCTACCGGACGACCTCGTCGGAGACAACCACCTCTCGCCATCACGGCTGGCCCGTCTTGCCCGGCGTGCCGGAGCCCGGCGACTCGTGGCAACGCACGTGTATCCCCAGTTCAGGCAGGCGGCGGACGTGATGGGTCTGATCTCGAGCGCCGGTTATGGAGGCCCCGCAGAGCTAGCCGCCGAGGGTCTCGAAATCCACCTGTAAGGGCCGTCATTTGACAGACCGATGACCGAGCATCGCAACCTCAGGACGCGAACGTCGAACCGGGGGTAGCGAATGACAGCGGTTGGAGAGGAGAGGTACGGCGCCAGCTCACCGTCGGAGGGACCGTCGAGCTTCGCTTCCGCCCGGGCCGCCCTCGGCCGGACGGGCGAGGAATATGCGGCCCGCCTGCTCGAGAGGGCTGGCTACCGCATCCTCGATCGCAACTGGAGAGACGGCCGCCGAGAGATCGACCTGGTGGCGCTTTGGGGTACGGAGGTCGTGTTCGTCGAGGTGAAGACGCGACGTCCGGGCCCGCAGTCAGCGAGCGAGGCCCTGACAACCCTCCAGCGTAGGAGAATCCGCCAGGCGGCAGCCGCCTGGCTGCGCTGCCACCCCGGAGTCGGTGCCACCGTACGCTTCGACCTAGTGGCCCTTACGGTGCGGGCGGGGCGGCCCCCGGCCGTGAGGCACGTAGCCGGCGCATTCTGCGGGGATGAGTTGTGACGTGGAGACTGATTGACCGGCCTCGGCTATCGCGATACGTTCGTTTCGCCCCAGGCCCGTGGGGCCGGAGCGCGTGAATCCCGTCAGGACCGTGAAGGTAGCAGCGGTAAGCGTGTAAAGGTCGCCGCGACCAGCCTGGGGCCCTTCTTCCCCGGAGCTCCGGCGTCGCTCTTGCCGGCGCCGGAGTCCCCGATCGATCCGCTTTCGAGGCCGGCTCCGGGGCCGTAGCTTGCCCCCATGTATCGAACTGCACTCGCCCGAACGCACCGACCGCGTCGTTTCACCGAGCTCGTAGGGCAGGACCACGTTGCCTCTACCCTGGAGGCGGCCGTGGAATCAGGCCGCGTCGCCCATGCATACCTGTTCTGCGGTCCGCGGGGGATTGGCAAGACGACCGCCGCCCGAGTGCTTGCCATGGCTCTGAACTGCCCGGAGCGGAAGGGTGGAGAGCCGTGCGGAGACTGCGAATCCTGCGTCAACATCTGGTCCGGGCGGACCTCGCTGGATGTGGTCGAGATTGATGCGGCCAGCAACCGTGGAGTCGATGATGCACGCGATCTTCGTGAGCGGGCGATGTACGCCCCTTCCGATGAGAGCCGGTACAAGGTGTACATCGTCGATGAAGCTCATATGCTCACGCGGGAGGCGTGGAATGCGCTTCTCAAGATCCTCGAGGAACCGCCGCCGCGGGTGATCTTCGTGTTCGCGACTACCGAGCCGCAGAAGATCCGGCAGACGGCGGAGCCCGTGCTCTCCCGGTGCCAGCGCTTCGATTTCAGACGGGTCTCGGTCAGGGACCTCGTGGAGCGGTTGCGCGCGGTGCTCGAGCGTGAGGGCGTAAGTGGCGAGCAAGAGGCACTTCTGCCGATTGCCAGGCGGGCCGAGGGTGGAGTCCGCGACGCCCTCTCCCTGCTGGACCAGGTTCTGTCTTTCTCCGGTGACTCGGTGACGCCCGAGGATGTGAGGCGCATGCTGGGACTCGTGGAAGAGGAGCGTTACCTGGAGCTTCTGACGATCGTCAGGGAGGGTGACCGAGCGGCTGTCTTTCCGTTCGTTCAGGGGCTCCTGGACGATGGCTACGACCTCGCCGAGTTCGTGCAGGGTCTGGGAGACATGCTCAGGGCCGTGCTGGCCCTTCGCCTCGATCCGCAGAGCGACCCGGCGGAGCTCAGCGAGGACTCGCGTGCGCGGTTGAGCGAGCACGGCGGCCTGTTCTCGGCGGAGGAGCTGCTCAGGCTGCTCGTGGCCACGGCGGACTTCGAATCGGCGGGTCGCATCCGGCGAAGCGCGCAGCCACGTGTGCAGGTCGAGGTGCTTCTTCTTCGCCTTGCCAGCCTCGACTCGAGCCTCGAATTGAGCGAACTGCTCGAAGCCATGGGTTCGGGCGTCCAAGCCGAGCCGCGCCGGCCGTCCACTGCGACGCGCAAGGGCTCTACGCCGCGCAGCAGGCCGGCGGCGGAGCGTGTACCGCGAGAATCGCCGATCGGAAAGGGCAAGCCCGCGGAAAGGGCGGTCGAACAGCCGCCCGACGGCGCAACCGCGGCCCCGGGCGGCCCGGAGACCACGGCGCATCCCTCCGAGGAAGAAACCCGGCAGTCAGGCTCGTCGGGCGGGGAAGAAGGGGAGCTGCGCGTCGCCTGGGCGGAGGCGCTCCAGGCCTCCCGCGGATCGGCCGCCGGCGGCCAGCTGGTCGGTCTTCGCGGCGCGAACGTGAAGAGTTTCACGGACGGGGAAATCACGCTTGAAGTGCCTCCGGGACTCGCCGACGATCTCGAAGCCTTCCTGAGCGACCCGTCACGCTCGGCTGCGCTGCGCGGGGAGCTCGGAAACCGGCTCGGAACTCCGGCGGACGCTCTCCGGTTTCGGCTGGGTGATACCGGTCCGCGCCGGCGTATCACCGCGGAGTCGGCCCGGAACCAGAAGCTCCAGCGCATGGTCGATGCGGATCCCAGGCTTCGGGAGGCTGTAGAAACACTCGACCTTAATCTGACCGAGGAGTAGCGTCTTGGAGAACCTGAACCAGCTGCAGCAGCTGTTCCAGCTCGGCCAGCAGATGCAGTCGCGCCTCGCGGAAATCCAGGAGCGACTCGAGAAAGAGACGTTCTCGGCGGCATCCGGCGGCGGACTGGTTGAGGCCACGGCTGATGGCAAGGGGTCGGTCCGCTCCATCCGAATCGACCCCTCTGCCGTCGATCCAGACGATCTGGAGATGCTGGAGGACCTGATCCTCGCGGCTATCTCGCAGGCGCAGGGCAAGGCCCGTGAGAGGCTGGAGGCGGAGATGCGACAGGCGACGGGCGGAATGCCCCTGCCGGACCTCGGATCCATTCTGGGTGGGTAAGTGTCGGCCATCGAGGCACTCATTGCCGAGTTTGGTCGACTTCCCGGGATCGGCAGGAAGACGGCTCAGCGGCTGACGTACTACTTGCTCAAGTCGCGGCCGGAGGACGCGCGCCGGCTTTCCGCGGCTCTGGAACGGGTTCTGGCCGAAGTCCGACCGTGCGAGGAATGCGGAAACCTCAGCAGCGAGGCGCCCTGCGAATACTGCCGCAATTCGAGGCGAGATAGCGCCCAAATCTGTGTTGTGGAGGAGGCATCCGACATCGCGGCAATCGAGGGATCGGGCCGTTTTCGGGGAAGATACCACGTGTTAGGAGGACACCTGAGCCCGTTGGATGGCGTGGGACCCGAAGAGTTGAACATCGCTACCCTGGCGCGACGTTTGCAGAACGGAGTGACGGAGTTGATCATCGCCACCAATCCGAGCGTCGAGGGCGAAGCCACGGCGGCGTATCTGCATCGTGTGGCCGCTTCTGTACCCGGGCTCCGTGTGACGAGGCTGGCACGGGGTCTGCCGGTAGGTGGAGATCTCGAATACGCGGACGGGGTGACTATAGCCGAGGCGTTCAGCGGACGCCGGGAGATGTAGATGTCGGATAGAGTGATCGTGGTTCGGGAGGAGTCCGCGACATGGAGGGTGTTCAGGGCAGCTGCCCTTGGAGCCCTGGGCCTTGCGGCCATCGGTGGGGTCGGTGTGTGGCTCGCCCGCGATCAGATGGCCCGACACCAGAGCGACCTGTTCAGTCCCCACCCGCTGCGCCGGCTGGCGGCCCTAGGGTACCTCAGGGCGCATCCTGACGTGAACAACGTTCTGCTCCTCAGGGACTACCTGGCATGGGAGGAGCGACCGATGCTTAGAAAACGTGCCTCCGCGATCCTCGCGAGCATGGAGGAGCACCTGGCGGCCGAGGAGAACGTCGAGGGAGCCTGACCGCATGGCGATCACGCACCCCGGTACCGGCGAGATAGGCTGCAAGGTCGTGTATTACGGCCCGGCGGCGAGCGGCAAGACCACCAATATCAAGTACGTTCATGACCGGCTGGACCCGGGCGCCCGCGGGAAACTGATCGCACCCACCGACGGGCCGGACCGCACTCTGTTCTTCGACTTTCTCCCGGTGGACATGGGTGAAGTGCGCGGCGTGAAAACTCGTTTCCACCTCTATACGGTTCCCGGCCAGGTCCCCCAGCACGAGAGCCGGCGTCTCGTTCTCAAAGGGGTGGACGGAATCGTATTCGTTGCGGACAGCCACCCGCAGCGGATGGCCGCGAATCGTGAGTCGCTGACCGACCTGGAGAACAATCTGGCCGCTCATGGTCGGCGACTGACCGACGTGCCGCTCGTCGTGCAGTTCAACAAGCGCGATCTGGAAGGGGCTACGTCGCTCGAGGAGCTGGCGGAGGAGATCAACCCGGACGGCCGTGAAGCGTTCGAGGCCGTGGCGATCGAGGGGCGGGGCGTGCTGGAGTCTCTCACCGCCATTACGCGGCAGGTCATCGCCGGGCTCAACCGTGCCTGATCGCGTGGGCAGCGACGTCAACCTCCCCAACGCGATCACGGCCCTGCGCGTCCTTCTGGCACCCGTCGTGGCGGCACTGTTGTTCCAGGCGGGCCCGTCATCTCGCCTGCTCGCGTTCGGAGTGTTCCTGCTGGCCGCCCTGTCGGATCTAGTGGATGGGGCTCTCGCACGGAGCCGGGGAGAGGTCACCGACTTCGGTAAGCTGGTGGATCCGATCGCCGACAAGCTGCTACTCGTGGCCACTCTCATCCCGTTCTTCATCCTCACCGCCCGGTACCCGGAACTGGGACGACTTCCCGTGTTCGGAGGGATCGAGCTCTGGGTGCTGCTCGTCTTCTTCGGTCGGGAGCTGCTCGTAACCTGGCTCCGCACGGCGGCGGCAAGGCGAGGAGCTGTCGTGCCCGCGCGAACGCTCGGCAAGAGAAAAGCGCTGGCGCAGAACGTATTCATCGGATCGATGATTCTCTGGCTCGCCTACAAAACGGCAGCCGAGGCGAATTCCTGGAACGGGCCGTTGAACCGATTCTGGGCTGGGCTTCACGGGTGGTTCACGACGGTGAGTCTCCTCGTCGCCCTTCTGCTGACCGTCGTGTCGCTGGCCGTCTATCTGGTGGCGTTTCGTCGGGTCCTCCGGGGGTGACGACTTGACGGAGCCGGCTGGCTCGTCGACTGGGGTGCTCGCGGCCAGGATCGTGGCTCGGCTGGCCGCGGGGGAACAGTCGCTCGCCGTGGCAGAGAGCTGTACCGGAGGCTGGCTGGGCGCCGCGATCACCTCCGTACCGGGGGCATCAGCCGTCTTCTGGGGTGGTGTCATCGCCTACGATGATGCAGCGAAACGACGCTTGCTGGCCGTATCCCCCTCCATCCTCGAGTCAGACGGTGCGGTGTCGGAGGCGACGGCGCGCGAGATGGCGGCCGGCGTCCGATCGCTGTCAGAAGCCACCTGGACGGTTGCGATCACGGGACTGGCGGGCCCGGACGGCGGGTCGGTCGCCAAGCCGGTCGGCACGGTCTGCATCGCCGTGGCCGGACCGGAGGATAGGGTACAGACCCTGAACCTGAAGGGCGATCGCCACGCTGTGCGGCGACAGGCGGTGCACTGTGCCCTGGCCATCCTGGAGGAGGCCCTGGTTCCGCATGACTGAGGAACGAACCGGGACTGTCGAGGGCGCGGGTAGTACACGGATCTTCTATCGCTGCCGGGAAGTCTCGTCCCCGCGTGCCCGTCTGCTGGCCGTACACGGGCTGGGTGAGCACTCCGGGCGGCTTGACCGCCTGGCCGAGAGCACCGTCGCCGCAGAGCTCGACTTCTACGCGTTGGACCTGCGGGGGCATGGCCACTCTCAGGGCCGGCGCGGCCACGCTCTTTCGTTCGATCGACTTCTCCGTGACCTGGACGCCTTCCGGCGCAGCGTCGCGCCGGGCCGGGCGACTCACACTTTCTTGCTGGGACATTCACTGGGCGCGCTAATCGTCGGTCGTTACGTCCAGGAGTTCGGATTTGCGGGGCTGGCCGGGGCGATACTGGCGGCTCCGTTCATCGAGCTTTCCATGCGACCGCCTGTGTGGAAGCTCAGACTCGGCGTCCTGGCCGACCGTCTGACTCCGGCACTCACCCTGGACAATGAGCTCCGCGCCGAGAACCTGTTCCGGGATCCGGAGCAGCGCCTGACATACGATGCGGATCCGCTCGTGCACCATCGTATCAGCGTCAGGCTGTGGGGAGAGATGAGGCGAAACGCGGCGCTCCTCAGGAGCCGGGTCGTTCAAACCAGGATCCCGCTCCTGTTCCAGATTCCCGGCGATGATCGTGTCGTCGACTCAAGCGCGACCCGTGACCTGGTGGCCGCTCTGGGAGATACCGGGAGAGTCCGGGAGTATGAGGGCGCGTACCACGCACTGTACCACGATCCCGACGCGACGGAAGCGCTCGATGATGTTGTGGAATGGATCGACACCATTCTGGGCTGGGAGGGGAGCGCACGACGCGACGGTCTTGTATAGTATCGGGCCCACAAGGAAGACAGGCGTTGGCTCACAGGAGGGACAGTTGTTCGGAAAGACACGCGCGCACCGTGAGGAACCGTCGCACGACCCTGAGGAAGCCGCGACCGATGACGGCTCGGTGAACGGGGCGATACCGGACGAGGGCGATCCCGAGCCGGCGAATGAAGTCGCTGTCGAGGCCCCCGAGGAGTCGATCGTCGTAGCCGAAGGCGAGCCCGAAGTGCAGCGGGAGGAAGCCCTCGACGATCCGTCGCAGAGGCTGGCCGAGGAGCTGGAGGCCGCGAACGACAGGCACCTGCGGCTCGTTGCCGAGTTCGAGAACTACCGCAAGCGTACCAGACGGGAACAGGCCGAGCTCTCGAGCGTGGCCCAGGCGGATTTCGTGCGACTGCTGTTGCCCACTCTCGACGATCTGGCGCGAGTCGCGGCCACGCCCAGCGAGACGACCACGGTCGAGGCCCTCGAGCAGGGGCTCGATCTGATCCTCCGCAACCTGCTCAAGGAGCTGAGCGAGGCGGGCATGACGAGAATCGACGCTCTCGGCGCGCGCTTTGACCCCGAGATCCACCAGGCAATCATGACGGCCGACACCGACGAGCCCGAGCTCGATGACATTGTATCTCGCGTATTTGTAGACGGTTACGAGTTTGCTGGCCGCCTGGTCAGGCCGGCGCAGGTCGAAGTGCTCAACTACGGCTCCGAAGGAGACGGGGCAGCCTGATGACGGCGCGGACGAAGGACTACTACCAGATCCTCGGCGTGGCGCAGAACGCGAGCGACAAGCAGCTCAAGAAGGCGTACCGCGCCCTGGCCAAGAAGTACCATCCTGACGCCAATCCGGACGACGCCGGAGCAGGCGAGCGCTTCAAGGAGGTTTCGGAAGCCTATACCGTCCTGTCGGACGCGGACAGCCGAAGGAAATACGATCAACTCAGGCGATTCGGTGGCCTCGGCGGCTTCCGCCCCGGCCCGGGGCCCGCGACGGGACCCGATCCCGGCCGTGGCTTCCGGTTCGAGGACCTCGGCGGCATCGGCGACATCTTCAGCTCGATCTTCGACTTCGGGAAGCGGACGGCGGCGGAGCGGCAGAAGGGTCCGGTCCGCGGACACGACGTCGAGTATCTGGTCGAGATTCCGTTTCGGACGGCGGCACGCGGCGGTAAGGTGATGATCAACGTGCCGATCTCCGAGGAATGCGCCACGTGCGACGGGACGGGAGCAGCTCCGGGCTCTTCCCTGGACACGTGCGAGGAGTGCGACGGTAGGGGCGTGGTGACCTTCGGACAGGGCACGTTTTCGGTTCCCCGTCCGTGTCCGGCCTGTATGGGTCGGGGCCAGATTCCGCGCGAACTGTGCAACGCATGCGCGGGGGGTGGGGAGGTGTCGTCGCGCCGGAAGATAGCCGTTGCAGTGCCGGCCGGAGTGGAGGACGGGTCGCGCCTGCGGATCCCGGAGCAGGGTGAGAGGGGACCGGGTGGAGGAAGGGCTGGCGACCTCATCGTCCGTTTCAAGGTCAGGGAGGACCGCTTCTTCTCACGGGACGGCCTTGACCTTGTCTGCGAAGTACCGATCAACCTGGCTCAGGCGGTCCTCGGCTCCCGGATCCGCGTCCGGACCGTGGACAAGAAGAAGATCGTCCTCCGGATACCTCCGGGAACGCAGAGCGGAACGGGGTTCCGGATCAAGGGACAAGGGGTGGAGAAGGGGGAGCGAACGGGCGACCAGCTGGTCCGCGTCGTCGTGAGAGTGCCGGATGACCTCTCTCCGGAAGGACGCGAGGCGGCGGAGCAGTTGGCGGCCGCGGAAGGCCTCCGCCACTGAGCTACGGCTTCGCCGACTCCAGGATCACGCCACCCCCGACCACCAGGTCTCCCCGATATAGAACGGCGCTCTGTCCAGGCGTCACTGCGTTCTGCGGCGCCGCCAGTGCCAGCTCGAATTCATCGGCTTCGGCCTTCCGAACGGTGGCTGCCACGATCGGAGCGCCGTGCCGGATGCGGACGCCCAGCTCCTCGCCGGTCTCCGGCAGCTCGGCCAGCCAGTTTGCTCTTCCAGCTACAAGTCCGGAGGATGCGAGATGTTCCCGCGGGCCGATCACAACCGTGCGAGTTCGCGGAACGATCTCGATCACGTACATCGCCACGGGGAACCCTCCGGGAAGTCCTTTTCGCTGGCCAACGGTGAATCGGGCGTATCCCTCGTGTCGTCCTATTTCGCTGCCGTCCGCCAGGACCAGAGGACCCGGAGAAAGCGCCGGGTGGCCGTCTCCGAGATGGCGGCGAAGGACGCCCGCATAGTCGTCGTCCGGAACGAAACAGATCTCGAACGACTCGGGCTTGTCCGCGGTGGACAGACGCAGTTCACGGGCGGTCTCACGCACGCCCGCCTTGGTCATTTCCCCGACCGGAAGCAGCAGTCGGGCCAGGACAGGAGCCGGGATGCCCCACAGGAAGTAAGTCTGGTCCTTGCGCTGATCTCCAGCCCGGCGCAGTCGGGCGCCCTCGGGGCCCCGCGTGACGCGTGCATAGTGTCCGGTGGCGATGAAGCGGCAGCCCAGCGCGTCGGCTCGCCGGACCAGATCACGGAACTTCGTGAAGCTGTTACACCGCACGCACGGAATCGGAGTCCGGCCGGCGACGTACTCGGCGACAAAATCCCGGATCACGTCATCGCTGAATTCCTTTTCCAGATCGAACACGTTGTGGGGCACCTCCAGCCTCGCGGCGACCGCACGCGCGTCAGCAATACCCTCGAGACCACAGCACACCTTGGCCGGTCCGGATGTCTCCGAGTAGCAGAAGGTCTTCATGGTCGCGCCCACCACCGGGTGGCCGCTTCGCACTAGGATCGCCGCCGCGACGCTGGAATCGACTCCGCCGGACATGGCTACGAGCACCGATTCGAGGGAGGCTCCGGGGTCCTCCGCCGATGCCAGGGTCGCGGGCAGGGAGGTCTCTCTCGCGCTCATGAAGCGATCCGTGTCTGCTCCACCAGACGGGTCACCCTATCAAGGGCCGCCGCGACGTCCGCTTCCGTCGTCGAAGCGGCGAAGCTGAACCGGAGAACGGCGTACGCGCCCTCGGGTGTCACGCCCATGGCATCCAGAACATGAGATCCGGTGTGCGCGCCGCTGTTACATGCGGAGCCAGCCGACACGGCCACGCCTTCCATGTCCAGGGCCGTGAGAAGAACGGCTTGATCGCACCCGGGAATTCCCACGCTGAGCACGTGCGGCAAGCGGGCCGGAGCCTCACCAGCATGCACGTGGAGGTCCGGGATCGAGGTCCGGAGCCCGGCCTCGAGGTCCTCTCTCAGTCCTCGCCAGCGGATCGTCGTCTGCGCGATCTCGTCCACCGCGAGGCGCGCCGCCGTGGCGAAGCCGCACGCCCCGAGAGGGTTCTGCGTTCCGGGCCACAGCCCGCCCTCCTGCGCTCCGCCGTACGCCAGCGGCTCCAGCTCGACCCCCTCGGCCCTGTACAGAAGGCCGATCCCCACCGGACCACCCAGCTTGTGGGCGGTCAGCGTGAGCAGATCAGCGGGCACCGTCTCCAGAGACACCGCAAGCTTGCCGAACGCCTGGACAGCGTCTGTGTGGAACAGAGCCCCGTGCGCGTGGGCCGCGGCGCACAGCTCCTCGACGGGCTGAACGGTGCCGGTCTCGTTGTTCGCCCACATCACCGACAGAAGGGTCGGGGGAGCGTCCGCAGCCTCGAGAAGCCGTTTCGCATGATCCATTCGGACGGTCCCCGTCCGATCGACCGGCAGGACGTGCACCTCGGCCCCCTCCGACCGCGCCCTCGCCGCCGACTCCAGAACCGCCTTATGCTCGATAGCCGAGACCAGGATACGAACGCCTCCCGAATTCGCGCGCGCGAAACCCAGCACCGCCAGGTTGTCGGACAGCGTTCCCCCACCGGTCAGTATCACGCCCGTGCGCGACCCACCCAGGGTGTCCGCCAGCGAGGAGCGCGCCACCTGTAGCGCCTCCGCGGCACGACCTCCCGCCGAATGGGCCGAGGCCGGGTTGAAGTCCGCCTCGCCCAGGAGGTCCTGCATCGCCTGCCAGACGGGCGGTCGAAGCGGAGACGTGGCGGCGTGGTCCAGGTAGATCATGTTCCGGCGGTTCCTCACATCGAGCGCACGCGCATTCGGGCGATGTCCTCCACCTCCACAGTCTCCTCGGTGTAGAACGGCTCGCCGTACGCGCGGCGGATCAGGCTTCCGTAATGACGGTTCTGCGTTCCCACAAGCTCATACAGAGGCTGCCCCGTGGGGAAGGCTTCGCCTGCCTGCCTGGCCTCCTCGAACTGGGAGGAATAGGCGCGGATCGCTTCCATCTTCCTGCCGAACTGCTCGGCGATGTCGACCACGAAAGTGGGCTTCACCGGATCCTCACGGAAGCTCAGCGCATACAGGATCTTGTGCGGCCGATGAGGCGGCGCATTGGATCCGTACTTCTCCAGACCGGAAAGGAAGCAGGCATCGCGCACCAGCTCCGCCGTCACTCGATGATCCGGATGGCGGCCCCGCAGGAATGGGAGGATCACGACTCGCGGGCGAAGGCTCCGGAGAAGCGCGACGACTTCCTCCCGGGCCTCGATCGAGTTGGCCAGGGAAGCGTCCGGAAGCCCGGCGTTCAGCCGAGCGGAGACCCCCAGAATCTCTGCCGCCCGTGCCGCCTCCCCCTCGCGGAGCCTGGCAGACCCGTGCGTGCCCATCTCGCCTCGCGTCAGGTCCAGGATAGCCGTGCGATAACCCTGGTCGGCAGACCGCGCCAGGGTTCCACCGCACAGGAGCTCAACATCATCCGGGTGAGGACCCACGGCCAGGACGTCCACCGTGCGCTCCGTCATGTGATTCTCATCCTGCTGTCGAGTAGGGAAGTGGAGCTCGTCAGAGCTCACTCATAGCGAAGCGCCTCGACCGGGTCCAGCCCCGCACCACGCGCCGCCGGATAGAGGCCGAAGCCGATTCCAGTGAGAATCGAAGCGAGGAGGGCGACGGCGATCGACCACAGCGGCACCTCCGCCGGCACCGGCGTGAGCGACGAAACGGCCCACACGATGAGGCCACCGAAGGCCATTCCGATCGCTCCGCCGAACAGAGTCAGGGTGGCCGCTTCAACAAGGAACTGCCACAGCAGATCGCGCCGGCGCGCACCGAGAGACTTCCGCAGGCCGATCTCCCGGGTACGCTCCGTGACGGAGATCATCATGATGCCGATCACGCCCACGCCACCGACGAGCAATCCGACACCTGACAGGGCGACCATGACCGCGAAGAATACTCCGGTCAGCCGGTTCCAGAAGTCCATCACCTGATCCTGCGTGATCAGGTTGAAGTCATCCTCCTGGCCCGGGCTCAGGCGACGCAGCTGCCGCATGCGGCCCCTGACCGCCTCCAGCGCCTCGTCCAGGGCCACGCCCTCGTTCGGCTTGACCACGAAGTACACCATTCGATCCCAGAACCGCACGGACTTCATCAGAGATGCGAACGGCGTGAACACGTAATGCGACTGTATTCCGGCGAAGAGGTTGTCGGGCGGCCGGTACACGCCTACGGCTTCGAACGGGGCCTGGCGGCCCCCGGGCCGGCCAATGTTGAAGCGCTGGCCCAGGGGATCCAGGCCTCCGAACAGGTCGGCTGCCGTGGCGGAATCGATCACGGCCACCGCTCGCCGGCGGCTCTCTTCGGTCGCCGTGAAGAAGCGCCCATCCACGAGGTCTCCGCCATCCATCTCCATGAACTCGGAGTCCACGCCGTACAGCGCGATGCGGACGTCATTGTCCCCCTGGCGCGCGTGGTAACCGAAGTCTGACAATTCGACACCGGCTGCCACCTGCCGGATCACGTCCAGGCGGGCCAGCTCCCGGGTCCACTTCGGATCCAGGGGCGGGTTCCGCATGAACTCATTCTCTTCCTCCTCGAGTCCGGTGGAGATGCCGCCACCACCACCGACGGGGGCGTGGAATACGTAGAACGTCGTGGGGCCGGCAGACGCGATCACATCCCGAAAACTCGAGTTCAGCCCCTGAACCATCGCGGCCATGACGAGCACAACCA
This sequence comes from Gemmatimonadota bacterium, assembly GCA_039590285.1. Lineage (GTDB taxonomy): Bacteria > Gemmatimonadota > Gemmatimonadetes > Palauibacterales > Palauibacteraceae > Benthicola. The sequence continues at coordinate 1,132 of JBDHFS010000044.1, read as the reverse complement.
TCACGCCGATCGTCACACCGAGGATGGTGAGCCCGCTGCGTACCTTGTTGGAGCGCAGAGAGTCGAAGGCCACGAGAAGGCCCTCCTTGAGAGTCGCCCACAGGCCCATGCCGCCCCGTACGCGCTCACTCATAGCGCAGCGCCACGATGGGGTCCTGCTTCGCAGCCCGGTACGCCGGGTAGATTCCGGACCCCACTCCGACCACCAGGCCCAAGACGAGGGACACGACGATCGACCACATGGGGACCGAGGCGGGGAGTGGGCTCAACGCATCCACCGTCTTGCCCATGGCGATGCCAAGCCCGATCCCGATGGCGGCGCCGGCCACGGACAGCGTGGACGATTCTGCCAGGAACTGGAGCAGGATGTCCCGTCGGCGGGCCCCGAGTGCTTTGCGGACGCCGATCTCACGGATGCGGCCGGCCACCGACAGCAGCATGATGTTCATGATCACGATGCCACCCACGACCAGGGAGATTGACACCAGGCCGGGGAGCGCTGCGAAGAGAATCCTGTTGATCGTTTCCCAGGTACCGAGCAGATCGCTGGAGGTCTGGAGCCAGAAGTTGTTTTCTTCTCCCGGGCGCAGCTTACGATCGCGCCGCAACGCCGCCTCCACCTCCAGCATGGCGGCCTCCATCTCCTCCGTGGAACGGGCCTTGACCTGGATCTCCTCGATTTGGCTCCGGCTCCAGGCCATCGTCTCACGATAAGTGGAGATCGGCACGAGCACGGACGCATCCCGAATGACCCCGAGCAAGCCACCCTGCCTCTCCCACACCCCGACGACCTCAAGCCGGCTCGAGCCCAGCCGGATCCGCTTCCCGATCGGGCTCACATCCGGAAACAGCCTTTCGGCGATGTCGGCTCCGATGACCGCCACCTTGAGCGACCTCCGCTCGTCCAGCGGCGACAGCCCCCGTCCTTCCTCGACGTTCCACCCCTGCATGGCCTCGTATCCGTCGGAACCGCCGATCACTCGAATGTTGCGCCGGTTGCGCTCATTGTACGAGACTCTAGTGAAGCCCCGGTCGACGCTGTACGAAAAGCGCCATGCGTTCGGAACCGCCCGGCGCACTACTTCGACATCGTGCATGGTGAGATACGGGTTCCGAAGCTGCCGGCGCCTTC
>JBDHFS010000043.1:0-17393 GCA_039590285.1 Gemmatimonadota bacterium | reverse complement strand
CTAGTGTGCGTGGCTGCCGAGTCCTAACGACGTGGAGCACACTGTCGGCGTTTCTTTCCATCATCAGGAGCCGGACCATGCCCCGATACCAGGTGACCGAACTCGGTGGGATGTGCAAGAGCACTGCCCGCAGCGTGTCCAGCTGGCCGGTCAGATTCAGGTAGACGATGCCTTTGCTGACAGCCGCATCGTAAAGATCTGGGGCGAGAAGAAAAGCGCGATCGTAGGCCTCGCTCGCATCGCTGTAGCGCCGGACGAGCCGATAAGTATGTGCAGCGAGATCGTAGTAAAGGTTAGCATTCCGTGGCTCCAGACGGGTGGCTTTTTCGAGTTCGCCGAATACTCCATCCCAGTTGCCCATTCGCCGGTGAGCGTAGGCGATCCGCCTGATCACGCGGGAGTCGTTTGGCATGCCTTGCGCGGCGATCGCGTACTCTTCCAAGGCTGCCGGCCAGTCCTGATGCGCGACGTAGTGCCAGAACCCGACAGCCAAGTGACCTTCCGGGAGATCCGGCACGAGACGAAGCGCGGTTTCCGCCTCCAGGAGCTGGGCGTCCAGTCGGATCGGTAAGGGATCGTATCTCAGCCAATGAATCATCCCGTGAACGTCGGACAGTGCGGCGTGCGCAAGAGCGAAGTTCGGATCAACGGCCAGAGCCCGTTCGTAGAGCTGCTGAGCGATCGATAATTCCTCTTCGGATTGAACAGGTCGGTGGTGGTACTCCCTCGCCTGAAGGTAGAGCCGGTACGCCTCGGGGTTGTCGGTCAGCCCCGCCGCGAGAGACTCGTGATCGGACTTGGCGAGCGTACCTCCGACAGCGGCTACTACGCGCTGGGCCACGTCGCTCTGTATGGCGAACGCATCGTCCAACGTCCGATCGTATGACTCTGCCCACAGATGTCCGTCGGTTGCTGTATCGATTAGCTGCACATTGACGCGCAGTCGATCGCCGACCACCTGCACGCTCCCCTCGACGATGCTCCCGACGCCCAGCTCCTCAGCAATCTGGCTCATCGGTAGGGTAGTGCCGGCGTAGACTCGTACTGAGGTCCGGCTGATAACCGTGAGGGACACCACCTTAGCGAGTTGAGTCAGCAGTTCATCGTGCAGTCCGCCCGCGAAGTAGGCGTTGGGCCCGTCGGCGCTCAGGTTCTCGAACGGGAGAACGGCGATCGCGGTGAGGGGATGACCCGGAGTCTCGTCCGCAGGCCGCAGCTGAAGGGCGACGAGAAGGATGATGGCTGCCGTGACCAGAATAGACGCGCCGACGAGCAGAGGGCGATGCCCAGCCCATTGCGCCGGTCTGACCACGCCGGCGTGTGTGGTGTCGGGAGCGACCGCCCCGGAGAATGCTACCGCCGTTGCATACCTGTCCGCCGGGGTCCGGGACAGCGCCCTCTCAACCACCTTACCGAGCTCTGGCGAAACCGTGTCACGCAGCGCCGGCAGCGGGGTTGGCCGGTCCGTGAGCCGCTTTGCAGCCGTGGACTGAGGCGATGACCCGGTAAGAGGCGGCTCCCCGGCCAGCATCTCGTACAACACGCAGCCCAGTGAATAGAGGTCGCTTCTCTCGTCCACTTCTTCGCCCGATGCCTGCTCTGGACTCATGTAGGCCGGTGTGCCGAGCGCCATTCCGGTGGCCGTGACCTTCTCTGTGCCCGCGTCGCTGATCGCCCGGGCTACGCCAAAGTCAGTGACGACCGCGTGTCCCTCCTCCAGGAGAATGTTGCCTGGCTTGATGTCGCGATGGATCAGACCGTTCCGGTGGGCATGGTCGAGGGCGTCGGCCACTTCCTGTGTGATCCGGATCGCCTCCTCCACCGGCAGTTGCTTTTCGCGGTCCAGCCTCTGGCGCAGGCTCTCACCTTCGACATACGGCATGATGTAGAACAGCAGGCCGTTCGCCTCGCCTGAGTCGTGGAGTGGTAGGACGTGCGGGTGGGTTAGGCCAGCCACGGCCTCGATCTCGCGCAGAAAGCGGTCAGGACCGACAGCGGCGGCCAACTCGGGATGCAGGACTTTGATGGCGACCTTGCGGTGGTGCTTCAGGTCCTCGGCAAGGAACACCGTAGCCATGCCGCCACGGCCGATCTCCGACTCGACAGCGTAGCGGTCTGCAAGTGATGATTTGAGACGTTCCAAGAGGTCAGGCACTACAGCCTCCGGTGGAACGAGGGTGTGGGATCAATATAGGGAAGTGCAGCTTAGAGCGCCTGTCTCACCTGTCTCCGTGCGGCCGAAGCGAAGGTCTACTTCCGACCGTACCGGTTGCCATAACCGGATCGCTCGTAGGCGTCCCAACGACTTACGGGGAGCTGTTACCCGTTCCGTTACCCGTTGGCGGTGAAACCACCCCGAATCGCACTCAAGCTCGAGCTCACCAGGTACTCTCTCGCCCGTTCATTCCCGTTCTGAACGCCGAGCTCACGCTGCCGAGCTCACGCTGCACCTGGTCCGAGGTCATCTGGCCGGTACTTGGCCATCAGAACAGCTCGGCAAGACACTGAGGAACAGCAACTTACGTCAGCACGCCCGGAGGGACTCGAACCCCCAGCCTTCTGGTCCGAAGCCAGACGCTCTATCCAATTGAGCTACGGGCGCGTGAGGGTGGCGGCGGATGCTACGTTTGGGACGCGCCTCGCACAAGTCGAATGAAACCGAGCTGCGGGCGCGAGCGTAGGTAGGAGAGCCACTGAGAGAGATGATTCGTCACACCGCCGCGAGCACCAGGGAGACATTCTATGCCGTACGAAATCGCCGAACTGCTCGCCATCCTGACCATGGCCTTCCTGATCGGCACCTTCATTCTGCTCTTCCCGATCAGCCGTCGCCTGGGGAAGGCCATCGAGGAATGGGTGAAGATCCGCCACGAGAGCACGCCCGAGCGGGACTTGCTGACACGCATCGAGGTCGAGCTGCTGGAGTTGCGGAATCAGTTCGATGGTCTCGATCAGCGGATGGACTTCCTGGCCGAGCGGCAGGAGTTCACCGAGTCGCTGATCGACCAGAAGCGGCGGACGGCCCTTCCCCCGGACGCGGCGTCCGACTGAGCTGCCACGCGGAGTGACACGTCCGCCGGACCCTCAGTGGGCCGCGCCGGGCACTGAATCCTTCAGGTAGAAGGTTAGCAGGCCGACTTTCGTCCGTGTCGTGATCTTGACGATCAGGCGTCGGGTGTCGTCCGTGATGTAGATCCGGGCCTCTTTCTCCGCCTGGAAGGGTCCGAGCGCCGGAATGTCGGGCTCCACCACCACTACGTCGAAGCGACCCTCCGGAACTTTCACGCGCTCCCGACCGATGACGCGGAAGACGATCGCTTCTTCCCCTCCGTCGAGGTACGTATCCATCGTGTGTACGGCACCTGGCTCCAGGGAAAGGGTGCGCAGGACGAACAGCGCAGAGATCTCGTCGATGGCTCCGGCCGGAATCGTCCCCTCGGAATCTCCCCCGGGAACGCGTGTGAATTGCTGCGATGTCGGATCCCAGACCTCGCTGTCATACCTGAGCGCTCCGTGGTCGAACAGGTAGCGTCGGTAGTCGTGCTTGGACCCCTCCTCGCGCCTGCGCTCGAACACGATCGAGCGGAACGGTTCGGTCGCCAGCCAGCTCACCTCTCGATCCGAGAAGCGAAGGAAGGGCGCCTTGATCTCGACTTCGAGAGCCAGCCTGTAGGTCGGGACACCTCGTATTTCCTCCTCGGCCTCGACAGAGAGCATGGCCCGGCCGAGGCGCACCCGCGCAACCGTGACAGCATACTCCAGCCGCTCTCCGGTCGAGAACGGGAGTACCGTCGGGCTCGCCTCTGATTCGCTCGCCCTGCCCATCACAGGACCCTTCATGGCCTCGTCCGCCAGTTGAGCGCCCGCCGGGAGTGCCGTCAGGGCCAGCGCTCCGATGAGCCCGGACGCCGTGGCCGACCTCGATCTGATCGTCTTCATCGTGTCCTCCAGGGTTGCGGCTACCGCCACGGGGCGGCTGACCGCTAGATGGCCGGGCTCAGTCAAGGCGCGGTCAAGAAGGCCCAGGGTCGCCGGCACTTGACTCGATCTTGACTGCCCGCGGGAACCGTATGGGCGAAGGACACAACGCACTCCTGCTGGAGGGGAGTCATGAAAGCGATCGTTACGGGGGGCGCGGGTTTCATAGGAAGCCACCTCATCGAAGCGCTGGTCGCAGCGGGGCACGAAGTTGTCTGCGTCGAGCGTATAGGCGGGACGAAGGGCTGGATCGCGGAGCTGCCGGTCGGTTGGGAGCCGATCGGGCTCTCAGACGTCGGCGAGCTGCGTCGGGCGTTCGACGGCGCGGATGTGGTGTTTCACCTGGCCGGTCTCACGGAGGCGATTCGACCGGCGGACCTGTACGAAGTGAACACCGTGGGCACGTCGAACGTCGTCGAGGCCGCGGCGACCTGGAACGGTTCCGCGCCGCACGTCATTCTGCTGTCCTCCCTGGCCGCGATCGGTCCGTGCCGCAACGGGGATGCTCTCTCGCCCGACACGATCCCGTTCCCGCTCTCGCACTACGGAAACTCGAAGCTCCTGGCCGAGGCTGTTTTGCACGCGTTCTCGGATCGCGTCCCGACGACCATCGTTCGCCTGCCGGCCACGTACGGTCCCCGAGAGCGAGCGGTCCTTACGCTGTTTCGGATGGTGACGCGTGGAATCGCGCTCACGATCGGGGGCTGGCACCGGGAAGCGAGCATGATCTACGTCGGCGACGTGGTGCAGGGTCTCCTGGCTGCAGGCCGCGAGCGGGAGAGGGCCGCCGGCCGCACGTACTGCTTCGCCCATCCGATGCCGATCACCTGGGCCGATTTCGCGGAGGCAATCGGCGATGCGATCGGAAGGCGCCCAAGGCTGCTCAGCCTCGCGACGGGCGTTGCCCTTCCGATCGCCGTCGGATGTGAGCTGTGCGCGAGAATGGGACACCGGCCGGCCATCCTGAACCGCGATCGTGTACGCGAGCTGGCGCAGAAGCGCTGGGTATGCGATCCGTCCCGGGCCATCGCGGAGATCGGCTTCAATCCCCGCTATTCCCTCGAGCGGGGGACGCGCGCGAGCGTGAGCTGGTATCGGAAGGTAGGCTGGATATGAGTTCGCTCGGTTCGTATTCGGTCATGGGCGGCCGGGCTCGCCCGGTCGATTGGCTTCTCGCCGCGTACAACGCGACCGTGGCGGTCCTGTGGGCCGGCCTGTGGGACCAGGCCTGGTACGCGCTCCCCGCGGCCATGGCGCACGCCGCCGCGGCCTGCCTGCCGGCGCTCCTGGCGAGGCTTCCCCGCGACACGCCGCGTCCGCTGGGCCTGCTTCTGGAGGGTTATCCGCTGCTGTGGATCCCCGCGCTGTGGGTGGAGCTGGATCCCCTGATCGCGGGGCTTCACGAAGCGACGATCGACCCGGCGATCCTGACGCTCGATCTGGCCGTGTTCGGCATTCATCTCGACCGCGTGTGGATGCCGGCGATGCCGCAGGTGTGGTTCAGCGAGATCATGCACTTCGCCTATTATGCGTATCTGCCACTCATCTTCCTGCCCCCCATTGTGATGGCTGCCCGGGGCAGGACCGGAGCCTTCCGCGACATGACGCTGCGGCTCATCACGACGTACGTCTTCTGCTACCTGTTCTACCTCACCCTTCCGACGGTCGGGCCGCACGAGTTCGGCCAACCGTTCGAAGGGGCCCTGTCGGACGGCTTCTTCTACCAGCTCGGCGCGGGCGCTCACTCGAGCGGAAACGTGCGGGGCGCGGCGTTCCCGAGCTCTCACGTCGCCGGCGCCGTTACCATCGCGTGGGCCGGATGGAAGTGGCTCCCGAAGGGCGTGGCGGTACTCCTGACACTGGAAGCGGTGGGCGTGATGATGTCCACCGTGTACACCCAGAACCATTACGGAGTGGACTCCATCGCGGGCCTTGCCTGGGCGGTGCTCATCCAGATGTGGGTGGTCCCCGTCCTGCTGCGGCGTCCGGCAACGTCGAGAAGACGCCCGGCGGGCGACCTGGCACCCTCCCGCATCCCGCTGTTGGACGCGACCACGGGAGGCGGGACATGAAGGAAATTACCCTGGTCACCGGCGCCACCGGCTTTGTCGGACAGTACCTCTTGGCCCGATTGCTCGCCGACGGACAGAGAGTGAGGGTGTACGTGCGCCGGCCTGAGAAACTGAGACCCGGCGTGCGAAGCCGCCTCGAGATCGTCACGGGCGATCTCTCCGATCGGGACTCGCTGCAGGGTGCCGTACGCGGGGCGCACACGGTCCTGCACCTGGCCGCCTGCGCTCAGGCCTGGGCAAGAGATTCATCGGTGTTCGAACGAGCAAACGTGCGGGCCGTCGAGTGGCTGCTGGACGCGGCGGAGCGAACCGGCGTGCGACGGCTCGTTCACGTGTCCACGGCTCTCACACTGCCTCTGGCCGATCAGGGCGAGGCCGACTTCCCGCGGCGCTCGATCACTCCGTACGAACGCACCAAGCTGGAGGGGGAGCGCCTCGTGGAGGCGTATGCGCGGAGGGGACACCACGGCGTGATCGTCCATCCGACGAGGGTGTACGGCCCCGGCCCTATGAACGACGCCAACGGCGTGACCCGGGTGGTGGACCTCTACATGCGCGGACGTTTCCGGCTCCGGATCGACGATGGGGATGTGCGCGCCAATTACGTCCACGCCGAGGACGTGGCGACCGGGATCCGGCTCGCGGCGGAAAGAGGGCGTCCCGGCGCTCACTACGTGCTGGGAGGTCCCGACAGCGTGTCGTTCGGCGACTTCCTCGAACTCGTGGCGCGCATCGGCGGGACGCGGAGACGGGTTCTGGCCATCCCCCCCGTGGCCGCGATCGCCGTCGCGCATGCTGCCCGCGCCTGGGGTCGCCTGGGCGGCCGGACCTCGTTGACGCCCGAATGGGTGCGGGTCTTCCTCAGCGACCTGCCGTTCGACGTCGCCCGCGCACGGTCGGACCTGGGCTACGAGCCCCGTGATCTGGCGCGGGGGCTGGCCGAAACGATCGCCTGGCTGAGGACCGCGGATCGGATGCCGGCCGAGGCGGGAGAGAGCACGGGAGAGCCGTCAGATGACCGGTCGGCGACACCGACCGCCCTGCGCGAAAGGGGGGTCCTGACATGACGAAGCTGGCCGTGTATCCGGAAGCGGCATCGGCCCGGAAGCGCGCCCCGCCCGAGACGCTGTTCCTGGTCTCCATGACGGCCCTGTTCGTCTTCTTCTACCTGGCGCGCGCCGACCGCATCGGCACCTCGGCGGGCGACGGATGGCACCTGGTGACCTCACCGCCCCTGTCGCCGACCATGCACTTCGTCGCCGCGGCCCTGCTCCTGGCCGTCGTTCCGGTGCTGGCCGCCCGTTGGGTGTGCGGGATCGGCTTCCGGGACCTCGGGCTCGGACTGGGACGATGGCGGGAAGGACTTGTCTGGCTGGCGATCGGCATCCCGATCGCGACCGTGGCGGGATGGATCGCCGCCGGAGAGCCGGCCATGCAGGCCATCTATCCCCTGGACCGGGCGCTGAGCACCGAGGCCTCGGTGTTCATTCCCCACGCCCTGCGCAACTTTCTCTACTTCGGTGCGTGGGAGATCCTGTTCAGGGGCGTCCTGCTGTTCGGTCTGAAGGGGCGCATCGGGGCCGGTCCGGCCAACGCGGCGCAGACGGGCCTGTCGGTCACGGCCCATTTCGGCCGGGCCATGACGGAGACCTTCTCCGCCATACCGGCCGGGCTCGTCTTCGGCTGGATCGGGTTGCGGCTGCGCTCGATCTGGTACGTAGCCGTCATCCACTGGGTCGTCGGGACCAGCATGGACTGGTTCATCCTCGCGGGTTGAACGCCTCGGCGCACGGGCTCTACTCGAACGCCGGAATCCCCGTGATCTCCATCCCCAGGATCAGGCCGTGGATGTCGTGCGTTCCCTCGTACGTGTACACCGACTCCAGGTTGGCCATGTGGCGCATCGACTGGTACTCGATCAGGATGCCGTTTCCGCCCAGTAGCCGGCGTGCCTCGCGGGCGCACTCGCAGGCCATGTCCACGTTGCTGCGCTTGGCCATCGAGACCTGCTGAGCGGTGTACGTGCCGGCGTCCTTCAGTCGGCCGAGCTGGAGGGCCACCAGCTGCGCCTTGGTGATCTCGGTCAGCATCTCGGCCAGGCGGATCTGCTGGATCTGCGTCGCGGCGATCGGCTTGCCGGCGAACTGGATCCGGTTGCCCGCGTAGTCCACGGCCTCCCGGAAGCAGGCCATCGCGGCCCCGATCGCGCCCCAGGCGATCCCGTACCGGGCCTGTGTCAGGCAGGACAGCGGACTCTTCAGTCCGCCGCTGTTCGGAAGCAGCGCCGACTCCGGCACCCGCACGTCCTGGAGCACGAGCTCGCTCGTGTCCGAGGCGAGCAGGGACAACTTGCCTTCCTGGTCCTTCGCCGTGAACCCGTCGCGGTCCGTCTCGACGATGAACCCCCTGATCGAGGCCACGTCATCGATGTCTCCGGTCTTCGCCCAGATGATGGCCACATCCGCCATCGAGCCGCTGGTGATCCACATCTTGGCACCGTTCAGCACCCACTCGTCCCCGTCCTTCACGGCGCGGGTGAGCATGCCTCCGGGGTTGGAGCCGAAGTCGGGCTCCGTGAGTCCGAAGCACCCGATCAGCTCGCCTGTCGCCAGCTTCGGGAGCCATTCCCCACGCTGTTCCTCGGATCCGAACGCGAAGATCGGATACATCACCAGGGCGCCCTGCACGGAGGCGAACGAGCGGATGCCCGAGTCGCCTCGCTCCAGCTCCTGCATGATGATGCCGTACGCGACGTTGTTCAGGCCGGCGCAGCCGTACTCCTCGGGCAGGTTCGCACCGTAGAAGCCGAGCTCGCCCATCTTCGGTATGAGCTCGGTCGGGAAGGTGTGCGCCATGTAGTGGTGGTTGATGATCGGCATCAGCTCTTCGTCGACCCAATCACGCACCATGTCACGTACGGCTCGCTCCTCCTCGCTGAGCAGGCCGTACACGTCGTAGAAATCCACGCCCTCGAAGCTCATGTCACCTCGTCACGTCAGTCTGTGTGGAGTGTCTGGCAGCTCGCTGAAGATCCCAGGAATGGTGCGGATGCTAGCGGCTGAGACCGCTGAAGGCCAGCCGGTGCGTCGATGGTCATCCGCAGCCAATGTCGGCCGTGAAGGTTTGCCACCGTCGACGACCAGACCCAAGTTTCGCGTTCGCTCGGCTTCGCACTCCCGGGATCGCTCGAGGCAGGATGATGCATCGGTCAACGGACTTGAACACCCACCCCTCGGTCGACGTCACGGTGACGGCTTTACGGGTCCCCGCGGCACTGATCATGATTGTGGCGTGTACGGTGTTCGTCAGCTCGGCCATGAACGGATTCGTGCTCGACGACCAGTCAATCATCGTGGACAATCCGATGCTGCGGAGCCTGTCGGACATTCCTGCTCTTTTCAGAAGTGATTACTGGGAGCCGACATCCCGCCAGGGGCTCTATCGACCTGTCACGACCACCTCTTATGTCATCGACTACGCGATCGGCGCCGGCAGCCCGCTCGGCTACCATGTGACCAACATCTTGCTCCACGGCGCGACTTCGGTCCTCGTGCTGCTGGTGCTGGCTCGACTCACGCGGCATTTCGGGCTTGCCTGGACGGCAGCGCTGCTCTTCGCCGTTCACCCGATACACAGTGAGGTTGTAGCCGGGATAGCAGCCGGACGACCGGACTTGCTCGCAACGATGTTCCTTCTGTTGGCCTTGTGGTGCCACATTTACCTTCGCGGGACGGCCGGCCGGAAATCCATCGTTTTCCACGTTGCCGCGGCCGGCGCCTACCTTCTGGCCGTGCTCTCCAAGGAATCGGCGATCGTATTCCCTCTTGCCGCCCTTCTGGCTGATATCGTCTATCGTCCTGGAGAGGGGGAAACGGCCCCGTCCGCCTCGCGGTCGGCTCACCGACGACGCTCTCTCAGCCCATACGCGGCATATCTGGGCGTGGCGTGTCTGTACGGCCTCCTGCGTACCTGGGCTTTGCATTCGGGTCCGGCGCTTCCGGATCCAAGTCCGCTGGATAACCCGTTGGTGTCGCTGCCAGCTGTTCTGCGAACCGCGAGCGCACTCTTGATCGGGATCCGTTACCTCGGGCTTCTGGTATGGCCTGCCCGCCTGTCCTACGACTACTCGTACGCTCAGCTGTCTCCGATCGACTCGGTCACCGATCCGCGGTTGCTCCTCGCACTAGCCACTCTACTTCTCCTCGTCGCCGGTTTGTGGCTTAGTTGGCGGGTATCCAGGCTTCTGTTCTTCGCGATCGCTTTCTACGTGGTCACCTTCGCGATCGTGTCGAACGTGGCAGTGCCGATTGGCACGATCATGGCGGAGCGGCTCACATACCTCCCGTCGGTCGGCTTCATCCTGGCGGTGACGATTCTCTTGCGGTGGCCGTTCCGAAATCGGTCGCGACCGGCACAGCTTCGCTGGCTGATGTTGGTGACGCTTCCGATCGTAGTGGCCCTGAGTTGGCGCAGCGCGGATCGGAGCGGGGATTGGGCATCGGAAGAGAGCCTGTTCTTGCACGATGTGGCCGTCAGTCCCGGCAGCGCCAAGGTCCGGACGAACGCGGGCGTAGCGTACTCGCGCCTCGGTTGGCACGAAGAAGCGCTCGAGCAGTTCGCCGTGGCAGCCGAGATGGGTCTTACCCCGCTCATGTACCCCACGCCGTATCTGGGAGCCGTGCGCAGTCTGTACAACCTGAGACGCTATTCGGCGGCGGTGGGGCTGTATCGCGAGCTTGTGCAGGCGGGTGTGCGCGACCCGGAGATCGAGGCGGGGCTGGACCGGTTACGCCGAGACTGGCGCGGCCCACCGCCGTGAAGTCAGTCGGGGGATTCCGGTTCAGACGTCCCGCCGGGCTCTCAAGTACCCTCGGATCAGCACGCGGCCGATGCGTGATCCCAGATAGTAGGCGGCAAGCAGCGGCAGGGACCAGGCATAGGTCGGCAGGACTCCGCCCGTGCCCTCGATGAGGATCCAGATCAGGAACGGCGCCGTGATGAGCGCCGCGATCAGGTGCTGTCCGCGCCGCGCCTGTCTCTCGAGCTGCGATCGGCACGGCGGGCACCACAGCCAGCGGTCCAGCGAGTCGCGCGGGTAAGGCTCCTCGCAGCGCTGGCAGGCGAGCTCGTCCTCCCCACCATCTTCGTGGGGCACCACGTCAAACGGTCTGGTCAACGGTCTCCAGACCTCCGATCACGGCCTCGGCGAACCCGGTCGTGCTTGCGGTTCCCCCCAGATCCCGGGTCACGGTCTCTCCCTCCCGCAGCACGGCCCGCAGCGATTCCCGGATGCGGCCCGCGGTCTCCGTCAGCCCCATGTGGTCCAGCATCAGGAGCGCCGCCAGCACAAGGGCCGTCGGGTTGGCGATGTTCCGGCCCGCGATGTCGGGCGCCGAGCCGTGCACGGCCTCGAACATGGCCACGTCCTTGCCCACGTTGACGCCGGGCGCGAACCCCAGCCCTCCCACCAGGCCCGCCGCCTGGTCCGACAGGATGTCGCCGAACATGTTCTCGGTGACGATGACGTCGAACTGATGCGGGTCCAGCACGAGCTGCATGGCCGTGGCGTCCACGATCCGGTCCTCGAATTCCACCGCTCCGGCATACGCCTTCGCCACGTCCCGCCCCACCTCGAGGAACAGGCCCTGAGTGTACTTGAGGATGTTGGCTTTGTGGACCAGCGTCACTTTCTTGCGTCCGTGCTCGAGCGCGTACTCGAATGCATAACGGACGATTCGATCCGAACCGTAGCGGGTGATCAGCATCACGGACTCCGCCACGGCCCGCGGGTCCTGGCGCATCCCGATGTAGTGCTCGATGCCGGCGTACAGCCCCTCGGTATTCTCGCGCACGATCACCAGGTCGATGTCTTGATAGCGTCCGCCGGGCACGATGGTCTGGGTCGGCCGCACGTTGGCGTACAGGTCGAAGTGCTTGCGCAGGGCCACGTTGATGGAGCGGAAGCCCGCGCCGATCGGCGTCGTGAGAGGGCCCTTGAGGCAGAACCGGTTCCGCTCGATGGAGTCCAGGGTCTCCTGCGGAAGCAGGTCGTGGCCGTGCTCGGCCGCCGTGAGGCCCGCCTCCTGCCGGTCCCACTCGATGGAGGCCCCCGCGGCTTCCAGGATGGAAAGGGTGGCGTCCGTGATCGCCGGCCCGATCCCGTCGCCGGGGATGAGGGTGACCGTGTGCGTCATCCGCCCCCGTCCCTCACGTAGCGGGTGCTGTACTCGAACTCGGCCGTCTCCTCGCCGTAGTCGATCAGGTCCAGGATGTAGCTGGGGCGCTTCGTGCCCTCCAGGCGCGCCTTCGCCACCATGTTCACGGCCTTCGGCCACGTGAGGCTGTTGAGAGTGCCGCGAGGCAGCATCGCTCGGGCCACCATTTCGCCGCGACCGTCCGCCGTCGTGACGCGGACGCCGCCGATGCCCGACCACGACTCGAACAGGTCCCTCGTCTGCGGCGAGAACAGGTAGATGAACGGGCCCACTTTGGCCCACGTCGCGCCTCCGCGGCGCAGCTGATCGGCCGCCTGGTAGACTTCCACGTCCACGACGTTGCCGTTCAGGCTGACCTTTGGGCCCTCGCCGTACAGTCCGGCCAGGTCCTCCGGGCCCGGCAAACGGAGGTCATTCCCTCCGTCGCACGCCGTCAGGAAGGCGACGGCGCCGAGCGCCAGCCAGGCTTGTCGGGCCGGCAGCGCTCTCCTCACGGCGCCAGTCTCGCGGCCGTCCTGTTGGCCAGAGTGGCCAGGAGCGATCCGGAGTCCGTCGTGCCCGGGTCGCCCGCGATCTCGCCGAGCCACAGCACGTCACTGCGGCGTATGTCGATCATGGCGAGGAGGAGCCAGGCCCTGTAATCCGGGGCCGTGGCATCGTCGCCCGAATGAGCCACGGCGGCGGCGGAACCGCTCTCATCGGCCGCGGAATCGTCCTCGTCGGTCGAGTCCGTCTGCACCGTGAGGCGGACCGGGACCACCAGGTACCGCGTATCGTACAGGGCGGCGAGAGCCCTCAGCTCGCTGTGCAGCGGCTCCGGGATGTACTTGCGGTCCTCGATCGTGGTGAGAAGCGGACTGTAGGCCAATCGGTCCGGTTTGATCTTGAGGGACGGATTACGCTCCATCGCGTGTCGCAGATCCGTCGGCAGTACCCAGTCTTCCGCCGCGCGGCGTTCGCCGAAGGCGAACTCGAGCTCGGCGTCCATGGCCCTCAGCGCATCCTCTTCGGTGCGTGCGCGGCCGGCCCAGCTGCCGTCATCCAGCGGCAGGGTCGACTGCACCGGGACCAGGATGACCGACGCCCCGTTGGGAAAATGAGGCATCGCCGGATCCTGAGCGGTCAGAGCGCCCGGCGCGGCTAGCGTGGCCAGCACGGTTGACATCGCGACGCCGATGGCGCGTACGGCCCCGTTGAGGGGCCGTACGTCCCTGAGACGAGTAGTCCTATTCATGATAGTGCGTGGTTACACTCCAGTACGGGAAAGGTACCATTCTCACGGGTGCGTTTAGGGCCCCCGGGCCTGATATCAGGGGGTCGAGCGGGGGAGCAGCTTCAGCCCGACCCCGACCAGCACGACGCCCACGATCGCCGCGCTGGCGGCCCAGCCGGACTTGCCCTCGGCCGTCAGTGTGAGCGCCGAGAACACGCCCAGCAAACCGAGGAACAGGACGACCAGCCCTCCGAACCGGCGTCCGTGTGGAGCCCCCGTCGCGTCAGCCATCGGTCGCCCCACCGCCCGTGTCCACGCCCGCCAGGCAGGCCTGTATCTCTTCCTCGATCTCCTCCCGGCTCAGCGTGTGGTCGCTGCGCTTGGCCAGGGCGAACACGGCGTCGCACAGACGCGGGTCGGAACCGTCGTATCCGTGCTCGTTCAGCCAGAAACGCACGTTGCTGAGCCCCGACACCGGGGATACCTCGATCGACTGCTCCAGGCCGAACAGGGAGGCCGGAACGCCGCTGTACACCCGGTCCACCAGCCATTCGTCGCCCAGGTTCATGGCCTTGATGATGGCTGAGGCGTGCACGCCCGTTCCGGTCCGGAACGCGTCGCTGCCCACGACCGGGTAGGAGTGCGGGATCTCGACTCCGCACATCTCGGCCGCGAGCCGGCAGTACTCGGGAAGACGGCTCAGGTCCACGTCGTGCATTCCCAACAGCTTGAGGTTCACGAGCAGCAGGTCCATCGCCGTGTTCCCCACTCGCTCACCGATACCGAGGGCCGTCCCGTGCACGCGATCCACGCCCTCCTCGATCGCGGCGAGGGCGTTGGGCATCGCCAGTCCGCGGTCGCGATGGCCGTGCCAGTCGATCTTCACGTCCACGCCCGTATCGAAGATGACCTTGTGGACGAAGCGGACCAGCTGACGGACCCCGAACGGCGTGGCGTGTCCGACCGTGTCCGCGAGGCAGATCCGCGTGGCGCCGCACTCGATGGCCGTCGTGTACAGGGCCTTGAGCGTTTCCGGACGGGAGCGCGTGGTGTCCTCCGTCACGTACATGACGTCGAGTCCTTCGCCCGCCGCAAAGGTGACGGCCTCCGCCGTGGTTCGGAGCAGCATCTCCAGGCCCCATCCCTCCGCGTATTGGCGGATGGGGGAGCAACCGATGAAGGCCCCGACCTCCATCTTCAGGCCTGTCTCCAGGGCCACGTCTACGATGGGCGCGATGTCCGCCTTCACGGTCCGCGCGGCGCAGTTCGGCGCGATAGGCAGGCTCTGGTCGGCGATCTCGCGGGCGAGCATGAGCACGGCCTCCCGGGCCCTCGGTCCGGCTCCCGGCAGGCCAATGTCCGCGGACTGGATCCCCATCTCGGCGATGAGATGGAGCATCTCGATCTTGCGCCCGACGGGAGGGTCCTTGACCGAGGGATTCTGCAGGCCGTCGCGCAGGGTCTCGTCATCCAGCTCCACGTTCACGCGCGAGTACGCGAAGCTCCCGGGAAGCCGGTTCCAGTCGTAGATCAGGTCGTTGGGCTCCACTGCGTTCCTCCCACCGCGGCCGGGGTCCGCCGCGAGACCGACGGGTCGGTGCGGCACAGGATCGGTCAGGCGTTCGCGTCTATCACGGTGTGGTCGCCGAGGGACACGGAACCGGCCAACCCACGGGCTTCGACGTGGTCTCCGACCAGCGAGTCGTGCAGGTCGCATCCCACGAGAGTGCTCCCGGCTCCCACGATGCAGTCACGGAGACTCCCTCCCCGGATCGCCGAGCCGGGTGCGATGCTCACGTTGGGGCCTATCTCGGCGCCCTCCAGGACCACGCCTTCCGCGACGCACACGGGATCCACGATCCGGACCCCGTCCGCCGCCGGGGGCCGGACCGCTTTTCCGGCAAGCAGCAGCTCACGATTCGTCTCGAGCAGCGTCTCCGGCTTGCCGCAGTCCCACCAGTGTCCCACCTCGGCCGTGAGGAGGCGTGAGCCCCGATCGATCATGTACTGGAAGGCATCGGTCAGGAAGTACTCTCCCAGCTTCGGCGGCGCCGCCATCACGTGCGAGATGCCCTCGAACATCAGACGCCAGTCGCGGATGAAGTACAGGCCTATGTTGGCGAGGCGCGAGATCGGTTCCGTTGGCTTCTCGACGATACGGAGCATGTTCCCGTCATCATCCGTCACGATCACGCCGAACCGCTGGTAGTCCTCGACCTCCTTGGCCCAGATAATACCGTCCACGTCGGCTCTCGCGTCGATCAGCCCGAGGTCGGCGTCGAACAGGGTGTCCACGAATACGATCAGGACCGGCCCTTCCACGTACGGCTCGGCCAGTCGAATAGCATCGGCCGTCCCCAGCTGGCTCTCCTGCACCACGGGACGGAATCGAAGCCCGGATCGCTCGTCGCCGAGCCAGGTCTCGATCTCATCCGCCAGGTGACCGGTGATGCCGATGATCTCGTCGACCCCCGCCTCCTCGAGCAGGTCGAGGACGTAGGCGAGAACCGGCCGGTTCCCCACTCTCAAGAGAGGCTTGGGTCGCGTGTGAGTATGCGGGCGGAGACGCGTCCCCTTGCCCGCCAGTGGCAATATGGCTTGCATGCGGCGTTCTCAGGCGTTCTCATCCGTGTGTGGATCCCGGAACGTACCGAGGAGTCCACGCGAGGGGCAACACGCCATGACGACCGCTTCATCGACCAGGCCCGGTGGCCGGCCGGCCGCCGAACCCGTGGACACCCGCTCTCCCGCGGGGCCGGATGGTCGCGTGTACGCGGTGCCGTTCGCCCGTGTGTGGGACCAGCTCCTCGTCGAGATCGGGGCGCGCGGAAGATGGGACATGGTGCATTCCGACGAGGAGATGGGGCTGATCACGGTCGCCTGCCGGGGCATCCTTCCCGGGCGCCCCGACGATCTGACGATCTGGGTTCGTCTCGACGGGAACGGGCTCACGCGCGTGGATCTTCGCTGTGAATCCCACACGCGGAGGGATTTCGGGGCCGGCGAGCGCAGGGTGCGCGATCTGCTGGCCAGCCTCGACCGCACGCTCGGATCGGGAAGCAGGGTCCGCGCCTAGGAAGGCTCTCCGCGCTGGATTCAGGCGGCTCAGCCGCGTTTCAGCGCGTGCTCGTACTCCGATCGGTCGATCACCGCCGCCGGGCTGAGATCTCCCGTGACGTTCACGGCCGTCCGGCACATGTCGAGTATGCGATCGACGACCAGAATCAGGGCGATTCCCGCCGCGGGTTCGACGCCGCTTCCGCGCAGGACGCCTTCCAGCACGACCACGAGGATGATGATGCCGGCCGAAGGCACCGGCCGCCCCGATGGACGCCAGGGTCGCGGTGAGCACGATCCCGAGCTGAGCGACCAGGGAGATGTCGCCGACCAGAACCTGGGCGATGAACAGGGAGACAACAGCTCGATGTTACATTAGGTAACGCGTGTAACAGTCAATACAAGAGCATGTTACGCGATACACAATGTTAAGGCACGAGCTGCAGTGGGGTAACCTGTGGGGTAGCTTTCTCCCGATCTGGGCGGCCGGATTTCGGCGCATTGAGCGTTACATCGACGATCGTTTCCAGGTCGGGCTGACCTGACCCCCGAAAGCGAGACCGATCGCAGGATTAGTATTGTGGTCGGTCGGAAGCATGGGGAGGAGGTCACAGATGGCGAGGAAGCGCTACATGGCGGAGCAGATCAACGGCATGCTGCGGGAGGCTCAGGTCCTCGTGGAGCAGTGGCGCAGGGAGTACAATACGATCCGGCCGCATAGCTCGCTTGGGCTACCGGCCGCCTGCTCCACAGGCTAGCAGGCCAACACTGCGGTGGCTCAGACGACCAGCACTTCAGGGGCCCGGATCAATCCGGAGGGTTGATCGCGAATGGCAAGCAGCATGGTCACAGCAAGGG
>JBDHFS010000042.1:0-14978 GCA_039590285.1 Gemmatimonadota bacterium | reverse complement strand
GGGCGATCGATGCGCATCCAGGATCGGCCGAGCTCTTCTCATCGCTCGGAATCGCCCTCGTCCGGCAGGGCCGAGGCGACGAAGCTCGCTCGGCCTGGCTAGCCGCGATCGAAGGCGGCGCGTCGGACGCGCCGCGGGCCCGGCTGGAGCTCGGGATCCTGGCGTGGGACGCCGGAGAACGGGACGCCGCCTACGAGCACTTCACCGATCTGGTCCGGGTCTACAACGCAAGCCCCGATCTCGCAGCGGACGGTCTCACAGCGGTTGGAATGGGGCTGGCGCGGCTGGGCCAGCGCGATCCCTCGCGCTACCGGGAAGCGCTGCGGGTGCTCGACGAAGCCGTGGCCGCCGATCCCGGAGACCCCGAGCCACGGGTCCAGGCCGGCCTGCTGTTCCTCGACCGCTACCAGAGCGGCGACGCGGCGAGCGAGCTGGAGGCCGTCCTCCGGACCAATCCGGTGCACCCGGAGGCGCTGCTCGGCATGGCGCGCCGCGCCTACTTCGATGGGAGCTCGGAGGCTCTGGACGTCACACTACGCAGCCTGGAGACCAATCCGAACCTCGCGGACGCCCGGGTCTTCCTGGCGGTGCTGCATCTGGAGCTCGGAAGACACGCCGAAGCCGTGGAGCAAGCCGAGCGCGCCCTGGCCATCGACCCCGGTTATCTGCCGGCGCTGGCCGTACTGGCGGCCGAGCGCCACCTGCGGGGGGACGTCTCCGGCTACGCGGAGTATCGCGATCGGGCCATGGCGCTCAACCCGTCCTACGGAGACTTCTTCAACCTGGCGGCCGAGCTGTCCGTCAGGCGACGCCTGTACCGGGACGCCGTGAGGCTGGCGGGCGAAGCGGTCCGAGTGGACCCCGAGTCCTGGAGAGGCCACGGGATTCTCGGCGTGAACCGCCTGCGCGTGGGCGAGATCGATGCCGGGCGGGGCAGCCTGGAGGCAGCTTTCCTCGGTGACCCGTTCAATCCGTGGTACAAGAACACGCTCGACCTTCTCGACGTCCTCGACGTGTATGAAACGGTCCCCACCGGGCGTTTCCGCTCGGTGCTCTCTCCGGAGCAGGCGGGTGTGCTGTCGCTCTACCTGCCGGATCTGGCGGAAGAGGCCTTCGAGAGCCTGGCCGTCCGTTACGGCTTCCGGCCGGAGACTCCCGTGCGCGTGGAGGTGTTCGCGCGGCACGCGGATTTCTCGGTGCGCACGATCGGCCTGGCGGGCTTCGGAGCGCTCGGCGTCAGCTTCGGCGGCGTAATCGCCATGAACTCCCCCTCGGCTCGCGAGCCCGGGACCTTCAACTGGGGCTCCACGCTGTGGCACGAGCTGTCCCACACGTTCACCCTCGGGATGACGGAGCACCGTATACCCCGCTGGTTCACCGAGGGCCTTGCGGTCCTGGACGAGAGAAAAGCCCGGCCCGGCTGGGGGGACGACGTCGGCCCCGATTTCCTAATCGCGTGGAAGACGGGCCGACTGTTCAGTGTGGGGGAGCTGAACACCGGGTTCGTACGGCCGCGATACCCACAGCAGGTGGGCCACTCGTACCTGCAGGCGTCGCTCGTGTGCGAGCTCATCGAGGAGGAGGAGGGACTCGACACGATCCTGGCGATGCTGGACGGCTACCGGCAGGGCTGGTCCGGGGAGCGGGTGTTCCGCGAGGTCCTCTCCACAGACATGGCGGCGTTCGACGCGCGGTTCCGCTCGTGGCTGGAGAGCCGGTTCGCGGGACCTCTCGCCGCGCTCCCCGCGCCGGACAGGGAAGACACCGAGTCGGAAGCGTATCCCGGGGATGCGGAGTCCTCTTCGCTCCGTGACTTTCCCCACGAGCTGGCCACCGGGCGACGGCTGATGGCCGCCGGCCGCATCGAAGAAGCGCGTGCCACGCTGGAGCGGGCAAAATCTCTGTTTCCGGGCTACGCCGGTCTCGACGCGCCGGGCTGGTACCTGGCGCTGATCCACCACGAGGCCGGCGACGACGCGGCAGCCGTGCGCGAGCTGGAAGCTCTCGCCGCGATCAACGAGAAGCACCTGCCGGCCAACCTGCTGCTGGTCGACCTGTACACGGGGTTGGGCAGGCCGCCGGACGCC
Source organism: Gemmatimonadota bacterium (assembly GCA_039590285.1). Classification (GTDB taxonomy): domain Bacteria; phylum Gemmatimonadota; class Gemmatimonadetes; order Palauibacterales; family Palauibacteraceae; genus Benthicola. Next base: position 12,891 of record JBDHFS010000042.1, on the reverse strand, counting down.
GCCGCGGCACTGGAGAGGTTACACTGGATCGCACCCCTGGACCTCGAGAGACACCGGCATCTCGCGGACATCTACGAGGGACTCGGGGAGTGGCGCGCCGAGGTACGCGAACGCGCGGCCGTAGTGGCGCTGGACCCGGTGGACCGGGCGGACGCCCTGTATCGCCTCGCGCTCGCGCACGACCGTGCAGGTGATCCGGGAGCCGCGAGACGGCAGGTTCTACGTGCACTCGAAGTGGCGCCGCACTTCACGGAGGCGCAGGACCTTCTACTGGACCTGCGTGCCCGGCCTGAGCACGACGAAGGAGGCGCGAAATGAGGCTTGCCGGAATGCTGTTCCTCGGCATCGCGTGGCTCGTCGCGTCGGCTCCGGCGGCGGCCGCGGTCCAGGAACCCGTGCCGCCCCGCGTCGTCGAGCCGCTGGAGCCGCCGCCCGTGGTCCAGGAGCGCGCGCGTGGGCGCATGCCGTCGGGACGCCTCGCGCCTGGCCTTGGCGCCGGCATGGATCCGGAGGAATTCAACGTGCCGTACGACGGCAGCTTCACGTTCGTGCGCATCCGCTTCACACCGGCCAGCGAGGGCTTCGGCCGGCGGGACCTGAAGTGGGACCACGACTATCCGCGCGCTGAACGCAATTTCGGACAGATCGTGGACGCGCTGACCGAGGTGGAGCAGAACCTGGCGGGCAGCAACATTCTCGCCATGGATGACCCGGAGCTGTTCAAGTATCCGGTTGCCTACCTCGCCGAGCCCGGGTTCTGGACGATGACGCCGTCGGAGGAAGAGAACCTGCGCCAGTACCTGCTCAAGGGCGGGCTCCTCATCCTCGACGACTTCGCAGGCGGGCACTGGTACAACACGGAGGTCCAGATCCGTACGCTGATTCCGGACGCGACGCTGGTCCAGCTCGATCCGGCACACCCGATCTTCGACAGCTTCTTCCACATCGAGTCGCTGGACTACCAGCACCCGTACTACGGAATGCAGTCGTATTTCATCGCCGTTTTCGAGGACAACGACCCGCAGGGACGACCCATGATCATCGCCAATTACAACAACGATATCGGCGAGTACTGGGAGTGGTCCGATACCGGATTCGTCCCGATCGATCTGAGCAACGAGGCCTACAAGCTGGGCATCAATTACCTGGTGTACGCCATGACCCACTGAGGCATGGAGGAACGCCGCAACACTGAAACGGAGCGAGGGGTGGAGGAGATTCGAGCGCAGGAAACAGTGGAGAAGCAGGTGATGCGGGGTGAGTCACGGGAGCCCGCCCTCGAGGCGCAGGACCCCGTGCGGCAGGCCGAGCGGCTGGCCGACGCCACGCAGCGCATGAAGACGGAGCTGCGGAAGGCCATCGTGGGGCAGGAGGAGGTTGTCGAACAGGTTCTCCTCACCCTGTTCACGGGCGGCAACAGCCTCATCGTGGGCGTGCCGGGCCTGGCGAAGACCCTCCTCGTCGCCAGCATCGCCCGGGTGCTGGACCTGAAGTTTTCGCGCATCCAGTTCACGCCCGACCTCATGCCGTCCGACATCACGGGGACGGACATCATCCAGGAGGACGCGGACACGGGTCGGCGCCAGCTGGTGTTCATGCCGGGTCCCCTGTTCGCCAACGTCGTGCTGGCCGACGAGATCAACCGGACACCGCCCAAGACGCAGGCCGCGCTCCTGGAGGCCATGCAGGAGCACCGGATCACGATCCAGGGCCGAACGTACGAGCTCGAGGAGCCGTTCTTCGTCCTCGCCACGCAGAACCCGATCGAGCTGGAGGGAACGTACCCGCTGCCAGAGGCCCAGCTCGACCGCTTCATGTTCGAGATCGTGATCGACTACCTCCCGGAGGACGAGGAGCTGGAGGTGGTGCTGTCGACCACGGCCGAGCCGGGCGAGGAGATCCAGTGCGTGGTCACGGGAGACGAGATCCTCGCCTTCCAGACCCTGGTCCGTAAGGTGCCGGTGTCGGAGGCCGTGGCCCGGTACGCCATCGGCCTCGCCCGGGCTACACGGCCGCGCGAGGCTGAGGCGCCGGACTTCATCAGGGAGTTCGTGTCGTACGGGGCGAGCGTGAGGGCGGCCCAGCACCTGGTTCTCGGCGGCAAGGCCCGGGCCCTGGTGCACGGGACGCACCATGTCAGCTTCGAGGACATCCGGGCCCTGGCCAGCCCGGTCTTCCGGCATCGTATTCTGACCAACTTCCACGCCGAGTCGGAGCGGGTCTCATCGGAGGATCTCATCGATCGGCTGCTCGAGCACGTGACTCCGCCCCAATCGGGAATGTAGCGTGATCGCCAGGCGCCACACCCGCGCGGAAGCCGAGGCCGGATCGAGGGACCGTTTCCTCGATCCGTTGGTCCTGTCACGAATCAGCGATCTCGAGCTCCTGGCACGCACCGTGGTCGAGGGCTTCATCAGCGGACTGCACCGCTCGCCCTTCCTCGGGTTCTCGGTGGACTTCGCCGAGCACCGTCCCTACATGCCGGGCGACGACATCCGACGCATCGACTGGCGGGTGTATGCCCGCACCGACCGGTTCTACATCAAGGAATACGAGGCGGAGACCAACACAAACGTGCTGATCGTCCTGGACGTCTCCCGCTCGATGGACTTCTCCAGCGGCGGCGTGAGCAAGCTGGACTACGGTCGCTTCCTCGCGGCCAGCCTGGCCTACCTGTCCGGCCAGCAGCGCGACCGCGTGGGGTTCGTCGCTTTCGATGGAGACACGCGCGAGTACGTACCGCCGGCCATCCGGCACCGCGACATCGTGCTGCACACGATCGATCGCCTGGAGCCCGGAGAGGGCGGCGGCCTCACACGGCCCCTGAGCCGGGTCGGAGAGCGGCTCACAAAGAAGGGCATCGTGGCCCTCATCTCAGACCTGTACGCGGAGCCGGCCGAAGTGGCGCGAGCCGTGGGGGCGCTTCGCCGCAAGGGTAACGACCTGCTGGTGTTCCACCTCCTGGATCCCGCGGAGATCGGCTTTCCCTACCACGCTCCGAGCGATTTCGTGGAGCTGGAGACCGGCCGGAGCATGCCGGTCACCCCGGATCGGCTGCGGGACGATTACGTGCGCCTTATGCGGGACCATCTGGACGAGATCCAGGCGCTGCTGGTGGGGCAGGGCGTGGACTACGCCATGTTCGACACATCTCGGCCCCTGGACGGGGCCCTGTTTCACTACCTGTCCCGCCGCGAGTCCAGGCTGAGGGTGCGCTGATGGTGGCGCTCCTCGCTCCGCTCTTCCTGCTGGGTGCCATAGCGGTGGCCGTTCCTGTCATCCTGCACCTCACACAGCGGTCGAAGGGCGAGGTCGTCGAGTTTCCATCTTTCATGTTCCTGCAGCGCATTCCTTCGCGTACGACCCGCCACCGCAGGATCAGGGATCCGCTCCTCCTGGCCCTGAGGGTCCTGGCGCTGCTTCTGCTGACGCTGGCTTTCGCGCGACCCCTGATACGGGCCTGGGGCCTGGGTGAGGAAGTCGGGGAGGCTCCGCGTGACGTCGTGATCCTGGTGGATCGCTCGTTCTCCATGCGGCACGGAGACAGATGGGAGAGGGCTCGGCGCGAGGCCGAGGCCGTACTGGACGGAGTCCGTCCCGGCGAGCGGGCGGCCCTGGTCCAGTTCGCCAAGACGGCGGATGCGGGCAGTGGCCTCGTGGAGGACGTGACTCCACTGAGGTCGAGCCTCGCTACCGCCTCCCCCGGTGACGCGGGGACATCGTACGGAGCGGCCTTCCGCCTCGCAGGGCGTCTGCTCGGCGCCGCCGAGGGCAGACGGCGCGAGGTCGTGCTGATCTCGGACTTCCAGCGCACCGGGTGGGACGAAGGTGACGACGCGCGACTTCCCGGAAATACGGAGGTCATCCCGCTGGACGTTGCGTCCGACGCCGCCGGCGAGGCCTCCAATCTGACCGTGGCCGATCTCGATCTCCGGCGGACCCGTTCGGGAGAGGTCCCACGCCTGCAGGTGGCGGCCCGCATCCTCAACCTCGGCGCCGACTCGGTCCGTACACTGGTGGAGCTCGAGATCGGCGGACGTCTGCAGGCCGACACGACCGTGAGCATTCCCCCGGGCATCGGGCGCAGCGTCGCTTTCGACCCGGTCCCCCTTCCGCGCGGCGGAGCCCGGGGCGGCGTCCACCTCGCCTCCCGCCCGGAAGACGACGGACTTCCGCTCGATGACGAATTCCGCTTCGTCCTGGAGCCAGACCGCGACCTCGACGTCCTGGTGCTTCAGTCTGACGGCGCCCCGGCCACGCGGAGCTTGTTTCTCCGCGAGGCGCTGTCCCTGTCCAGCGAGCCCGGCATGCGCGTCACGGTCCTGGGGGCTCGTGGCGCCGGCGCGGACCGCTTCGCGGCGGCCGACGTGATCGTGCTGAACGATGTGGCCGCCCCGGATGGCGCGGCGGGCGCGGCGCTCTTCCGCCGGGTCGAGGAAGGAGCCGGGCTCGTGGTCGTGGCCGGAGCCCGCGTGAATGGGAGCACGTGGCCGGGTGCGTGGGTGGATCCGCTTCCCGGAGTCCTCGCCGACGTGGCCGACCGATCCCGCGGATCCGGCGGATCGCTCACGACCGTGGACGGCGATCACCCGGTTTTCGAGGTGTTCCGGGCGCCGCGCAGCGGGGACCTCGCGGCCCCGCGGGTCTACAGGTACCGCCGGCTGGATCCATCCCCCGGAGCGGAAGTGGTCGCCCGCTTCGACGACGGGTCTCCCGCCCTGGTCGAGAGTCGCCACGGCGATGGCCGGGTCCTTCTGTGGGCGACCAGCCTGGATCGGTCGTGGAGCGACTTCCCGGTGCAACCCGTCTACCTGCCCCTGGTGCAGAGGATCGTGATGCACGCGGCGGCATTCGGCGCCGAGCCGGCATGGCGCGAGGTGGGCGAGGACCTGATGCTCGACGCGGAGGCGGACGGATTGGATCTCCAGGTGACCGAACCGGAGGATGTATCCTGGATCGTGGAGGCGCCATCGGGCGAGCGCGAATCGATTCATGCGGGCCCCGACGGAACGGCGGCGGCCCGCCTCGACGAGGCCGGATTCTGGCGGATACGCCTCGACGGAATGCCGGAGGCGGAAGCCCGCACCGTGGCCGTGAATCCGGGCGTGTCGGAATCGGATCTGCGAGCCATCGATCACGCGGAGCTCGTGGCGGCCGTCTCCCCCACGGAGGATCCCACGGCCACGGCCCTCGCCTCGGCGGTGGCGAGTCCGGCCGACCGGGAGCGCAGGCAGGGTGGATGGCGTTTCCTCATGGCGGCGGCCGGCCTCGTCCTCGTGGTGGAGGCCGCCCTGGCGAACCGGCGGCGCGGCTACGGCGTCCCGACTGAAGGGCAGGCGAAGGAGTGAACGCGTGAACGGTTCGGAGCGGCGGTTGTGGAGGGTGATCCGGAGTGTGAGGCGCCGCTGGCGCCTGCGCCGGGTGGCGTGGGGTGGGGCCATCGTGCTGCTGACGGGCCTGATCGCCCTGCTGAGCGCATCGTGGGGAATCGACCAGGCGCGTTTCGCGCCCGGGGCGATCCTCGCTCTGCGTATCGCGTCATGGGCCGCGATGGCCTGTCTGGCGTTGTTCCTGATCCTGAGGCCGCTTCTGCGCCGGGTTTCCGACGAGCAGGTGGCCCTGTATCTGGAAGAGAACGAGCCGACGCTGGATGCGTCCGTCCTGAGCGCCCTTCAGGTGACGCGCGATCGCGCCGCCGAAGGCGACAGGCCGGGCGACCTGGGCCACGAGGTCGTTCGCTTGGCAGCCGAGCGTTGCCGGACCGTGGAGGACGGGCGGCAAGTGGACCGCGGGTCCCTCACACGCGCGTCGGGCGCGCTGGCCGTCCTGGTGACCGCCGCGGCCGTCCTTTTCCTGGCCGGTCCGACGTTTCTCGGCACCGCCGGACCCCTCATCCTCCGTCCATGGAGCACGGCGGACGCGGCGAGCCCGTACGCCGTGGACGTCGATCCCGGGAACCTGACGGTTCCCCGCGGAGCGGACGTCCGGATCGGGGCGCGCCTCATCAACTTCGATGCCGGAGTCGTGGAGCTTTCCGTGCAACGCGGGGCGGACGCGGCGTGGGAGCGATTTCCGATGACGTCGGACCCCGAGACGGGAGACTTCGCCGTACTGCTGTTCGACGTCGACCGCCGCACGGAGTACTTCGTCGAAGCCGAGGGCGTGCGCTCCGGCCTGTTCCGGATAGACGTGGTGGACCTTCCGTACGTCGATCGCATCGATCTGGAGTACCGGTTCCCGGAGTATTCGGGCCTCGAGCCACGCTACGTCGAAGGCGGTGGAGACATCGTGGCGCTGCGCGGCACCGTCGTCGGCCTCCGGATCACGTCCACGATTCCCGTCGGGCTTGGCTGGCTGACGATGGATGACGGCTCGGAGACGGTCCTGGCGCCCGGACCGGACGGTCGGCTCTCGGGCGAGATCGAGGTGTGGGGAGAGGCCTTCTATCGCGTGTGGCTGGAGGGGCCCGACGGAACGCGCGTGGAGGCGTCGCCCGAGTTTCGGATCGAGGCGCTCGACGACCTTCCTCCCGCGGTGTCGTTCGAGCGACCCGGGCGGGACGTGGCCGTCACCTCGGTGGACGAGGTGTTCGCGGAAGTCCGGGCCGAGGACGATTACGGCGTGGCCCGTCTGGACCTGGTCTACCGCGTCAACGGGGGAGCCGAGGACACGGTGGTGCTGTACGGGACGCGCGGCGCCGGCCGGCGGGAGCTGGCGCGTGGGCACACGCTGTACCTCGAAGACCTCGAGCTGCAGCCCGGCGACTTGATCTCGTACTACGCGAGGGCGCGGGAATCCTGGCGGGGTCCGGAGACCCGGTCCGCCACCACGGACCTGTACTTCGTCGAGATCCGGCCGTTCGATCGCCGCTTCCGCCAGGCCGACCAGGCCGGGGGGCAGCAGGGCGGCGGGATGGGGATGCAGGGCGACCTGTCGGAGCAGCAGCGGCAGATCATCGCGGCCACGTTCCGCCTGATCCGGGAGTCCGAGAGCGGCGAGGCGGACTCCGGCCGCCGGTCCGAGGACATCGCGACGCTCGCCCTCGTCCAGGCCAGGCTCCGGCAGCAGGTGGAGACGCTGGTCGAACGGATGCTGGCCCGCGGGATCACGGCCGATTCCACGTTCGCGGTGATCGCCCGGGAGCTGCCGCTGGCCGCGGAAGAAATGCTGACGGCCGAGGAAGCGCTGGGCAGTGGGGAGGCGGACTCGGCCCTGCCGCCCGAGCAACAGGCCCTGGCTCACCTGCAGCGGGCGGAAGCCGCGTTCCGGGAGACCCAGGTGGGCCGTGGCCAGGACGGCGGCGGCGGTGGTGGGGGCGGCCAGGGCGACGCGGAGGACCTGGCGGACCTGTTCGAGCTCGAGCTGGACCGCATGCGGAATCAGTACGAGAGCGTGCAGCGGGACCAGCGCCAGCAGCAGAACGAAGAAGTGGACGAGGCTCTGCAGCGCGTCCAGGAGCTTGCCCGAAGGCAGCAGCAGATCAACGAGCGCATGCGGCAGGAGCAGGAGTCGGGGGCGGGTGGCGAGGGAGTCGCTCGCCAGGGCCAGCTGGCCGAGGAGACGGAAGAGCTGGCCCGACAGCTCGAACGCCTGTCGCGCGAGAGCGGTCGCCAGGAGCTGGCGTCCTCCGCCCGCCGGATGCGGGAGGCCGCCGAGTCCATGCGTCGCTCATCCGCCGAGCGTGGAGAGCAGGGAAGGGCGGAAGGAACGGAAGCCGTGGATCGCCTGCGGGAAGCCCGCCAGTCGCTCGAGAACAGCCGCTCGGAAGGTCTTCGGCGGGACCTTCAGGATGCCCGGAATCGGGCCGAGCGACTTCGCGCCCAGCAGGATCGCATCCAGGCGGGAGTGGACCGGATCGAGAGCGCGGGGCCGGACAGGGAAGAGCGGGTTCGGCGCCTGACGGAGGACAAGGAACAGCAGTTCGAGGAGCTAGCGGAGCTGGAGGCCGACCTGGACCGGCTGTCGCGGGAGGCCCGGAGCGACAGCCCGGAGACGGCCCGCGCCCTCCGTGAGGCGTCGGGGGTGATCCGTGACAGCAAGCTGAAGGAGAAGATCCGCTTCTCCCGAGGTGTGATCCGGGAGCGGTCCGACGAGTACGCCCGGAACTTCGAGCGCGAGATCGGCCGGGACTTCGACAAGCTGATCGAAGGCCTCGACCGGGCGGACGACGCCCTTCGGGCCGAGGGAGGCGAACGACGTCTCGAGGACTCGCTGGACGATGCGCAGGGGCTTGTACAGGGACTCGAGTCGATGCGCGACCGGACGCAGCAGATGGCCGACAGCGGATCTCCGCCGACCGGAGCGCCGATGGGGCTCTCGGCCGAGGATGCACGGCAGAGCCGGCGCGAGATTCAGGAGCGCCTGGCGGACGTGGAGCGCCTGCGGGACGACCTGGCCCGCGAAGGCGTGGATGTCGGCGATCTGGGCGAGGTGATCGCGGGGCTGCGCCCGCTGGACGACGACCGGGCGTACGGCGATCTGGAGGAGGTGCTGCGCCTGCAGGAAGCGGTGATTCAGGGACTCAAGGAGTTCGAGTTCACCCTGAGGCGCGAGGCGGCCGCCGATGCGGAGGACAGGGTGTTCCTTTCACCTCCCGATGAGGTGCCGCCGGGCTACCGGGATCAGGTCGAGGAGTACTACCGCTCGCTCTCAGGCGAGAACCGGTAAGGGAAACGCTCCCGTTCGCGCGGCCTGGCTGAATGCGACGAGGAATCCAGCAGCAGCTTCTTGAACCAGTGCCAGCGATACATTTCTGCCCCCCGGGGTCGGGATTCGTGTTCAGGCTGTGGGAAGGGGAGGCTCCCCCTCCACACCCGAATGCGTGGCTGGCGTCCGGTACCGGACACCGGTCCGGCGGACCGCGTCGTCACGAGCCACAGGTCGAGCTCGCAGGGCCGTTCCTCAGCCCAGGTCCTGCCCCTCCAGCGGCAGATCCCTGACCCGCCTGCCGGTGGCCGCGAAGATCGCGTTGGCCACGGCCGGCATGGTCGGTGGCACGCCCGGCTCGCCGATGCCCGTGGGGCGAGCGTCCGTCTGGATGATCTTCACGTTGACCCGCGGCATCTCAGGCATTCGCAGGATCGGGTAGTCGTGGAAGCTGCTCTGCTCCACGGCGCCATCCTTCAGCGTGATCCGGCCGTACTTGGCCAGGGTAAGGCCCATGGCCACGGCACCCTGCATCTGAGCCTCGACCGTGTCGGGGTTCACGACGGGACCGCAGTCGATGGCGCAATCCACCTGGTGCACGGTGAGCTCGCCCGCCGGATCGACGGACACGTGCGCGACCATGGCAACGTAGCTGAAGAAGCTGTGGTGCATGGCGAAACCTAGACCCTCACGATCCGGCAGCGATCGGCCCCACCCGGCCATCTCGGCCACCGCCTCGCCGACGGCCCGCAGGCGGCCCGTGTCGAACGGGAACTGCCTGTCCCCACCGATTCTCAGGATGCGCGCGTCTCCCAGCATCTCCATGTGGAATTCGTATGGGTCGCGTCCCAGCTCGTGCGCCAGCTCGTCCGTGAAGCAGTTCACGGCATGGGCGTGGAACGTGTTGCACACGGAGCGCATCCAGCCGACCCGCACGCTGGACGGAACCGTGCCCGCCTCCATGCGGATGGCCGGAAACCGGTAAGGCATGGTGGTCATGCCCTGGGAGAGCTCGCCGCCGCTAGGCTCAGAACCGCCGGGCTCGAAATCCCAGCCGATTCCGGGGAACACCGTCCGGTGAAGCCATCCCGTCGGGTTGCCCGCCGCGTCGATCGTGGCCACGAGCTGCTGAAAGCTCTCGGCTCGATAGAAGCCGTGCCGGATCTCGTCCTCGCGTGTGAACAGGAGCTTGACGGGCCGTCCCAGCTTCTGCGCCAGGAGCGCCGCCTCCACCGCATAGTCGGGCTTCGACTTCCGACCGAACCCGCCACCGAGAAAAGTGATGTGCACGGTGACGTTGCTGGTCGGGATCCCGAGCGCCCCGGAAACCTCACCGGCCGTCCACAGCGGGCCCTGGGTCGAAGACCACACCTCGCACGTATCTCCCTCGACACGGGCCGTGCATGCCGGCGGCTCCATCGTGGCGTGCACGGCGTACGGAGCGTGATAGCTCGCCTCGATGATGCGATCGGCGCCCGCCAGGGCCACGTCGAAGACGCCCTCGGTGCGGACCACGCGCCCGCCCTCCGAGGCGATGCGCTCGAGCTCCAGCCGGTAGTCGGCGCTCGTCTCGGTGGCCAGCGGGCCCGGCTCCCACGTCGCGTTCAGCGCCTCCCGGCCCCGCATGGCGGCCCACGTGTTCGTCGCGATCACGGCGATGCCGGCGTTGGTCAGGCCGGTCGCGTTGGGCTCGAGCTCCACGACGTCCACGACGTCCCGCACCGCCTTCGCGGCCGCCGCATCATACGAGCCTATGGATCCCTTCGGGACGGGGCTGCGCTCAACGCTGGCGTACACCATTCCGGGAAGCATGACGTCGTATCCGAAAACGGTCTGGCCACGCACCATTTCGGGTGCGTCGAGGAGTTTCCGAGGCTTCCCGATGAGGCTGAAGTCGCTGGAGTCCTTGAGCTTCGGATCGTCCGGGACGGGAAGCTCGGCGGCCTCGGCCGCCAGCTCTCCGTACGTCAGGCTCTCCGAGCCAGAGGGATGGATCACCGAGCCGGACTTCGTGCTGCATGCGACCGCCTCGACCCCCCACCGGGAAGCCGCCGCCGCGACCAGCATGTGCTTCGCCGCGGCGCCCGCCTGCCGGAGCGGAATCCAATTCAAGCGGACCGTCGTGCTGCCCGAAGTCGCCTGTCGCCCGTAGCGCGCATCGGCGAGCGCCTGGATCACCTCGACGCTCTCGAGATCGACGTCGAGCTCCTCCGCGAGGAGCATGCAGCACGCGGTGCGCGTGCCCTGGCCCATCTCGGAGCGATGCACCGTGAGTCGGACCGCACCGTCCTCCCCGACGTTCACCCACAGGTTGGGCTGGAATCCGTTAGCCGCGGCGTCCGTCGCTCCGTCCAGGAAGCCGGGTCGGTTCGCTCTCAGAGACCGCACGCCGAGGACGAGCCCGGAGCCGGCGATACCGGTCGTCCGGAGGAAGCTGCGCCGCGAGACCTTCACCACGCCGTTCACGTCCCACCCCCTTCGGCGGCCCGGTGGATGGCCTCGCGGATCCGCTGGTAGGTGCCGCACCGGCACAGGTTACCGGCCATGGCCGTATCGATCTCCGCGTCGGTCGGTCGCGGTGTGCGGGCCAGCAGCGCGGCCGCGCTCATGATCTGGCCTGGCTGGCAGTATCCGCACTGGGCCGCGTCTACCTCGACCCAGGCTTCCTGGACGGGGTGCTGGCCATCCTCGGACAGCCCCTCGATGGTGGTGATGGCGTTTCCGCTCGCGAACTCGACCGAGGTGAGACACGCGCGGACGGGCTCGCCATCCACGTGCACCGTGCACGAGCCGCAAAGGCCTGTGCCGCATCCGTACTTGGTGCCGGTGAGGCCCAGGAGGTCACGCAGAGCCCACAGAAGGGGCATCGAAGGATCGGCGTCGACGGTGCGTCGCTCGCCGTTGACCAGAAGAGTGATCATCGGTCGCTCCGGGGTGTGGTTTCCGAGACGGGAGACGACCTTCGCAAGCTAACCCACGCCAGGGCGCGCTGCCACATTCGAGCGTGGAACAGGAGCGGGGATCCCGCAGTTACTCTCCCCCGGGCCGTGGGTGGTCCGGCGGAGGGCTTGATCTCACCGAACGGGGAGGGGGTCCGCGGTGTCACCGCCGTGGAGACGTACGTGGCGCGGCCGGTGCACCGGCCCCGTATCGAGGAAGAAGCGGGGGTCCAGCTCGAGCCCGCCGTCCCGCTTCGCGTCCAGTTTGACCATCCACCCCCGTACCCCGTCCGGGTAGAACTGGTCGTCCCACGGCGAATACAGGCTGTTGGTCACGTACACCCGTCTGGCGTCGCGGCTGATCTCGATCGCCTGCGGACCTCCGTTACGTGGAGTCTCGGGCTCCGCCGGGTGCGGCGTGCGCTCGACGATCCCGCCGAGCCGGACGCTTCCAGTGAGCACCGGATTGAACGGGTCTCGCACGTCGTACTGTCGCAGCTCTCCCGTTCCCCAGCACGACACGTAGAGGAAGCGGTCATCGAGGGACAGGTTGACGCTGGTCACCAGGGGCGGGACCGCTCCGAGGCCCGAGATCACCGGGGGCAGGCTGGCCCCGTCGGCCGGTGCCGCCGGAATCTCAATCACCTTTCGGATCTGCCAGGAGGCCTCTCCGTTGCGACCGTCCAGGTACCACAGCCACACCGACGCGGACAGGTCCTCGAGACAGACGGCTGCGGCCGCGAAACCATACGGTTTTTCGGGATGATGGGCCGGCCGCAGCTTCAGCGTCATCTGATGGCAGGGACCGAGATCCAGCTTCGCGACGTGCCGGCGGCCGCGCATGTCCCACACGTGCAGAGCGTTGCCGTACTTCCCGTTTTGCAGCAGCTCCGTATCCACGCCACAGCCGACCATCCCGGGCGTCCCCCATTCCGAGGTCACCATGGCGTCGAAGTCCGGATGCCAGGTGAAATCACAGGCGAAGTACTGGGGTCCGCGGTACCGCTCCCACGGTCCCTTGATGTCGAATGTCTGCCGATCCAGGACGAAGATCCCTCCCGGGCCCTCGTCTTCCTCGCTTCCCAGCGCGTTGATGTAGACGCCATCGGGGCCGCTGTGAACGGTCTTGGGCCACGAGTACCCCGTCCTGGCCATCACCTCGTCGCCCTGGATCACCTTGACCAGCTTCGGTCGCCTCGGGTCTTCACCCACATCGGCCACGTGGATCCGGGATGAGTGAATCCCCGGAATGACCAGATGTCGTGGTCCCGCATGGCCGCCGGAGCCGTGGGGCCCACCGTTGGGC
>JBDHFS010000041.1:0-18767 GCA_039590285.1 Gemmatimonadota bacterium | reverse complement strand
AGCCGCCCTCCGGCTCCCCGCCCAGCGTCTGGCGGGTGACGGCGGCGTAAATGCCCAGCATCGGGCTGGTCGGATACCACGAGGCGTTGGTGCCCGGCCAGTCGCTGCCGAACGATAGGACCACGCCGGCCTCCTGGAGCGTGCGAAAGGCGTACGCCCAGCGTGACCGGTCACCGATCCTCTCCTCCATCCACCTCATGTCGTCGATGGCGTGGTATGGCTGCACCTCCGCGATCACCCCGAGGCTCGCCATGCGCGCAGCCGTCGCGGGGCCGCCGATAACCTGCGTGTGGATGACCCTGAATCTCCGTTCCTTCGGCCCGTTGGTGTCCATCGTCCGCTCGAACATCGTGAGCAGCGTGTCGATGGCGTGATCGCCGATCGCGTGCACCTGGGGCCAGTGGTCCGCGGAGTCCGCGGAGATCAGCAGCCGCTGCATGTTGCCTGCAGGGCTCATCATGTCGCGCCATCTTCCGAAGTTGCCCGATGGCAGGTACGGCTCGTAGAACCGCGCGGAGGAATTGCCCATGATTCCATCGACGAAGCCCTTGAGTCCACCGATGCGGATCCATTCGTTCCCGAATCCGTGCCGGATCCCGACGGTGGCCAGCTCCTCCCACCGATCCAGCGTCGGCCGGGCGTACACCCGTACGGTCAGCTCGCCCGACTCCAGAAGCTCCTGATACACGGGCAGCTGGTGGCCAGGCGTGATGTCGTGGATCGTAGTCACGCCCGACTCGCGCAGCCTCCGCAGGGCCATGCGCGCTTCCGCCAGGCGCTGCTGGAATGGTTTCGGCGGTATCGCGACCCGGACGAGCCCCGCGGCCTCCGGAGTCAGGCGGCCGGTCGTCTGGCCCCCTTCGCACTCGACGCCGCTCCAGGCGCAGGTGGCTCCCGCCCGCCGAAGAGCGCGGCCATTCGCCAGAAACACCGAGCCATCCCATTTCGAAACGAGCACCGGGGTTTCGGGAGTGATCGAGTCGATCATGGCCCTGTGGGGAACGAACGGGCCGTCGGAAGCCGCGGCTGGCTCGGCCACCGGCAGCTCCGTTTCTTCATCCAGCCCTTCCTGGCCTGTCGAGCCGGCGGCCCAGGCTTCGTAGGCGCCCCAATCTCCGCCCGTGATCCACGCGCCTTCCGGGAGTCGATCGCGGGCAGCCCGCACCTCGTCGATGAACTCCTCCTCGTCGGTCACCTGAAGGAGATTGATGCCGAGGAGCAAAGCGGCGGCACCATCGAAGTGCGTGTGGTTGTCGATGAAACCGGGCGCCACGAAGCGGTCCTCGAGCTCCAGGACGCGGGTGCCCGGACCTCGATACCGCTCCAGCTCCACGGCGGTGCCCCTCCCTCCGGTGAGCAGAAGGTCTGCCTCGGGAGCGGGACCGACTGGCGTGCAAGCGTGAAACGTGCCACCGACGGCTACGGCGCCGAATGCCGCGACGAAGAGATGGAACCGCACACGGGGACCACGCATGGGTGCCTCCTCAGAATCGGAACGCGATCCCGGGATCCGTCGAGGTCGCGCGCGAGGTGCTGAAAATAATAGCCTTAGGCCGGACTTGCGACTATCATGCGGCGCCAGACGAGACGCCTGCTCAACGACCTTCCGGAGGCATACATGAAGCGCCCGTCGACTCATCTCCATCGAGCAGCTAGCTCGCTGCGGTGGATCACTCTCTTCGCGCTGTCGCTCGCGGTTCCGGCGAACGGCCAGGAATCCGACGAGGCCTCTGAAACCAGCTGGGATGTGACAGACCCGCCAGGGCCCAGGTTCGAGATCTCGATCGATACGGATCAGGGTACCTGGATGAACCTCGACGTGAGTCCCGACGGCCGCCATGTCGTGTTCGATCTCCTCGGTGACCTCTACGTCATACCGATCGAGGGCGGCGAGGCAACGGCCCTGACGTCGGGTTTCGCGTGGGACATGCAGCCCCGGTACAGTCCGGACGGCCGCTTCATCGCGTTCACGAGCGATCGGGCGGGTGGCGACAACATCTGGATCATGGATCGGGATGGATCGAATCCACGGCAGGTCTCGAAGGAGAGCTTCCGCCTCCTCAACAGCCCGGCGTGGACGCCGGACAGCGAGTTCATCGCTGCCCGCAAGCACTTCACGTCCACGCGGTCCCTTGGCGCCGGCGAGATCTGGCTTTTCCACAGGACGGGTGGGGACGGACTCCAGATGACGGAGCGCCCGGACGAGCAGAAGGACGTCGGAGAACCGGCCTTCTCGCCCGACGGCACGTACCTCTACTACAGCCGGGACGCCACTCCGGGGAGCACCTTCCAGTACGACAAGGACTCGAACGCCGGCATCTACACGATTCATCGCGTCGATCGCGATACCGGCGACACGGAGACCCTCCTGGGCGGACCAGGAGGAGCGATCCGTCCCACGCCCTCGCCCGATGGGCGCTACATGGCGTACATCCGGCGCGTGCGCTTCCAGAGCATGCTCTTCCTGCACGACCTTGAGACGGGAGACGAGTGGCCGATCTACGATGCGCTCGAGCGCGATCTGCAGGAGACCTGGGCCGTGCACGGCGTGTACCCGAGCATGGGGTGGACCCCGGACAGCCGTTCCGTCGTGTTCTGGGCGGCGGGCAAGATCCGCCGCGTGGATATCGAGGCGGGAACCGCGGCCGAGATCCCGTTCCGCGTGCAGGCCACTCTGCCGGCCCTGGAGGTCGTTCGAGCGCCGGTCGACGTCGCGCCGGAAAGCTTTCGACCGAAAATGCTCCGCTGGGCGGAGGTGTCGCCCCGCGGCTACCGGGTGGTGTTCCAGGCGCTCGGGCACCTGTACGTGAGCGACCTGCCCGACGGGCGGCCACGCCGTCTCACCCGGCAGGACGACCATTTCGAGCTGTATCCGACCTGGTCACGCGACGGACTCTGGATCGCCTACGTGAGCTGGAACGATGAGGACCTGGGCGCCGTCCGCGTAATCTCGGCCGACGGCGGCGGCGGACGCGTGCTGACTCCAGACCCTGGGCACTACATAGAGCCGTCTTTCGGCCCGGACGGCGAGACGCTTGTGTATCGCAGGATCTCCGGGGGCGGGCTCCGCTCGCCTACCTGGTCGCGCGACACGGGGGTCTATTCCGTTCCGTTCGAAGGCGGGGAGCCGCTCCTGGTGACAGAGGAAGGTTCGAGGCCTCACTTCGGCGCCGATCCGGACCGGGTATACGTACAGCGCTGGTCGGGGTCGGATGTGGAGCGGAAGACCCAGCTCGTGAGCGTCGCCCTGAGCGGTGGAGACGAGCGCACCCTCGCCGAGTCCAGCCGAGCCCAGGAATACAGGGTCTCCCCGGACGGAGGCTGGCTGGCATGGAGGGAGAGGTTCCACCTCTTCATCACACCCTTCGTGCGTACCGGGCGGCAGCTGGATCTGGGCCCGGAGACCAGCTCCCTGCCTGTGAGCCGCGTGTCCAGGGAGGCCGGCGAGTACCTGCACTGGTCCGGGGACAGCCGGAGCCTGCACTGGAGCCTGGGCCCCGAACTGTTCACGCGAGACCTGACCGATGCGTTCGCTTTTCTGGACGGTGCCCCGGAAGAGCTTCCGGAGCCCCCGTCCACCGGGGTCGACCTGAGCTTCGATGTCGCGGCCGACGTTCCGGACGGAGCGGTGGCCTTCGTCGGGGGCAAGGTCATCACGATGCGCGACGATGAGGTGATCGAGGACGGCGTCGTCGTGGTTACGGGGACCCGGATCACGGCGGTCGGCCCACGCGCCTCGACCTCGGTGCCCGACGATGCCCACGTGGTCGACGCCACCGGCAAGACCGTCATGCCCGGTCTGATCGACGCTCACTGGCACGGAGGGATGGGCGGTGCCGGGATCATACCGCAGGAGAGCTGGGTCAATCACGCGAGTCTCGGCTTCGGCGTAACCACGATCCACGATCCTTCCAACGACACCGGAACGATCTTCGCGGCCAGCGAGATGGGACGGGCCGGCCTGATCACGGCGCCCCGCATCTACTCGACGGGTACGATCCTGTACGGAGCGGCGGGCTCGTTCAAGGCGATCGTGGACAGCCTGGAGGACGCGCTCTTCCACCTGAGACGCATGCAGGCCGTGGGCGCGTTCAGCGTAAAGAGCTACAACCAGCCGCGACGGGAGCAGAGGCAGCAGATCATCGAAGCGGCACGCCAGCTGGGCATGACGGTGGTGCCGGAGGGCGGCGCGCTGTTTCAGAGCAACATGTCGATGGTGATGGATGGCCATACGGGGATCGAGCACGCCATTCCCATAGCCAACATCTACGACGACGTCGTGCAGTTCTGGAGCCAGACCGAGGTCGGATACACTCCGACGCTGGTCGTGGCGTACGGAGGGCTCGGAGGAGAGAACTACTGGTACCGGCACACGGATGTGTGGGCCAACGAGCGCCTCCTGACGTTCGTCCCACGTCGCAGGATCGACCGACGCTCGCGCCGGCCGATTCACGCCCCGGACGGGGAATGGAACCACATCGAGGTCGCGGCGGGAGCGAAGCAGCTGGATGACGCCGGCGTGATCGTGAACATCGGCGCGCACGGGCAGCGCGAGGGACTGGCCGTGCACTGGGAGATCTGGATGTTCGAGCAGGGCGGAATGGATCCGATTCAAGCCCTCCGGACGGCCACGATCGACCCCGCGCGCTATCTGGGAATGGAGGCGGACCTGGGGTCGCTCGAGGTAGGGAAACTCGCGGACGTGATCGTGATCGACGGGGATCCGGTCGAGGACATCCGGGATTCGGAGAACGTGGCCTTCACCATGGTCAACGGCCGCCTGTACGATGCCTCGACCATGAACCAGGTCGGGAACCACCCGAGAGAGCGCGGCCGGTTCTGGTGGGAGATGAGCCGGGCGTGGGAGGCCAGGGACGGCGCCGTGGTGCCGTAGACCCGAGTCGCATCGTCACGCAAACGGCTGTATTCTTAGACGATTCAGAGACTTAGTCCGCGGCACTCGGCCGCTCGAGGCATAGGGGGTGGGAGGTGAGCCGCTTCCGGTCGCCTCCCACGGTGGATTCAAGACAGGCCCACGTCACTCTCGGCCGGCCTCCCGGCAGGAGGACCCGTATGCGCCCGGCTCACCGTCCCGACGCCCGTCTCCATGATCGACGTACTGCCGACACTGCTCGAGCCAACAGGGCTCACTCAGCCGGAAGTTCTGCAGGGTTAGTCGCTTATGTGGGAGGATCCGCTCGCACTGGATCCGATCAACGAAGAGCGACCGGAGCTGGTCGAGAAGTACACGGCATTCCTCCAGAGAGTCGCGCAGACTCAGGACTCCGCCCGGTTCCGGTACAGGTCCGGGTCCACGACCGCCGCGATGGCCTCCTCGTCCAGCGCGCCGCCGAGATAACGGTTGATGCGGGCCGCGGCCGTCTCGGGGTCGCGTATCGTCTCGCGATGCTGGAGGTCGAGGGTGGCGAAGCAGCGTCGCGAAGCCAGCTCCCGGGCCGCCTGCGTCAGGTGGTCGATGTACAGCTCCTTCATCCTCACGTCCTCGGCCCCCGCGTCCTCTCCCCGGCGCTCGAGCATCTTAGCCTGCGAGGCGAGGATTTCGTCCAGGTCCCGGTGCACGAAGATGACGCGGTAGTTGTTGGTGTCGGGGAGGTATCGCAGGTAGTGGGAGACAATCTTGATCGCCTTGCCGCGTACGTCGACGAGCCAGGCCGTCTCCTCGCCGCCGTCGATCTGTTTGACCCGTTCGAGCTCGTAGTATCCTTCTGGATTATCGGGATCTGCCGCGCGCTCGAAGTCCGCGACGATCTCGACCCCGCCAGCCTCGATCATCTGCATCAGCATCGAAGTGCCGGACCGGGGAAGGCCGGACACGACGATGAGCGGCTCGCCGTAACGGAGCCGCCTGTACAGCCTGTGGACGAATGATGACACGCGGGTCTCCCGCTCGTACGGGACGATGTATCCGGCGCCCGGAGAATAGCCTCGCGGTGGGACGCGGGGCGAGGGTGGCCGCAGCGGGACGGGTGCTCGCCACCCTCGCGTTGGCCGCGCTCACACTCCTCTCCACACCCTCGCCGGCCGCCGCCTACATCGGTCCGGGGGCCGGCTTCGTGTTCGTCACGTCCTTTCTGGTGCTGTTCATCAGCGGTCTCCTGGCATTCCTCTCGCTGCTGGTCTGGCCCGTGAGAGCCCTATGGCGATTCGTGCGCCGCGCCGGCCGACCGAAGCCGCGCGTGCGGCGGTTGATCGTCGTGGGCTACGACGGCCAGGACCCCAGGCTCACCGACCGGTTCATGGAGGAAGGGAAGCTCCCCAACTTCCGGGCCCTGGCGGAAGAAGGGTGCTATCACCGCCTCGCGAGCACCTTTCCGTCCGTTTCGCCCGTCGCGTGGTCTTCGTTCAGCACGGGAACGCACCCGGCGAAGCACAACATCTTCGACTTTCTGGACCGGGATCGGCGCACCTATCTGCCGGTCCTCTCGTCGACCCGGATCGGCAAACCGGGACGTGTGCTGACGCTGGGCAGGTGGCGAATCCCGATCGTGAGCCCTCCCATCCGTCTGCTGAGGAGATCGAAGCCCTTCTGGACGATCCTCGGGGAACACGGGATCTGGAGCACCATCCTGCGCGTACCGATCACGTTCCCACCGGACCGGTTCCACGGCGCCCAGCTCGCCGCCATGTGTGTGCCCGACCTGCTGGGCACCCAGGGCACGTTCACTCTTCTCTCGACACGCCCTTCCGGAGACCGGTTCAAGGAGGGGGGACGGCGCGTGCGGCTCGAGCCGGCACCGGTGTCCGAATCTACGACTGGGGCGTGGGCCACCCGGCTCGAAGGTCCCGAGAACGAGCTCCTTGAAGGCTCACCCGCCCTGTCTGTTCCAGTACGCGTCGAGGCAATGCCGGAGCCCGGCCGAGCCCGCGTGTCGGTGGACGGCGAGAGACACGTGCTCCAGGTCGGCGAGCTCAGCGATTGGATCGAGGTCCACTTCCGGGCGGCGCCCGGGATCAGGGTACGCGGCCTGTGCCGCCTCATTCTGACGGAGCTGGACGAGCACGTTTCCGTGTACGTGACGCCCATCCATCTGGATCCCGAGAAGCCGGCGATGCCGATCTCTCACCCCGGCTACTACGCCACTTACCTGGCCAGGAAGCTGGGTCCGTTCGCCACGCTGGGCCTGGCCGAGGACACGTGGGCTCTCAACGAGGGCGTGATCGGTGACGGGGCCTTCCTTCGGATGACCTACGACATCGATCGCGAGCGGGAGGAACAGTTCTTCGCCGCCCTCGACCGCCTTCGCTCCGGCGCCCTCGTGTGCGTGTTCGACGCCACGGATCGGATCCAGCACATGTTCTGGCGATACCTGGACGAAGGTCACCCCGCCGCCTCGGCGACGAACGGTGATGCCCCGGAGCACGCGGGCGCGATCGAGGCCCTGTACCGCCACAACGACGCCATGCTGGGCCGGATCTACGCGAAGCTCAAAGACGGAGACCTGCTTCTCGTGCTCTCCGACCACGGTTTCAGCTCGTTCCGTCGCGGCGTCAACCTGAACGCGTGGCTTCACGCCAACGGGTATCTGGCTCTCAAGGAGGGCGGGGACGGGTCGGCGGAGTGGTTCCGGGACGTGGACTGGTCTCGCACGAGAGCCTACGCCCTGGGGCTCACCGGTCTGTATCTGAATCTCGAGGGGCGGGAAGCGCAGGGCACCGTGGCGCGGGGCGAGCCGGAAGCCGCCCTCAAGCGGGAGCTCATCGAGAAGCTGTCCGGACTGGAGGACTCGGAGCGCGGCGATACGGCCATCCGGGAGCTGTTCGACACGTCAGCCCTCTACTCGGGTCCCTACCTGGAGGCGGCCCCCGATCTGCTCGTCGGCTACAACGCGGGCTACCGAATCTCGTGGGACGGAGCCACGGGAGTGGTGGACGGTCCGGTGCTCGCGGACAACGTGAAGGCGTGGAGCGGGGACCACTGCATCGACCCCCGTCTCGTGCCGGGTGTGCTGTTCTGCAACGAGCCGATCGACCGGGAAGATCCGGCCCTGATCGACCTCGCCCCGACGGCCCTGTGGGCGTTCGGCGTGGAGCCGCCAGCGCACATGGATGGAAAGGTCCTGTTCGAGGAGGCCGGCAGGTGATGGCGTGGCGGGGGCTGGCCTACGCGTGCCTCGTGGCGGGTGCGGCGCTCGTCCAGGCCGGGTGCGGTGACAGCGGCCCCGGGCGCCACGATACGCGGGTCATCCTCCTGGGCTTCGACGGGATGGACTGGGAGCTCGCCGGCCGCCTGATGGATGAGGGCAGGCTTCCGGCTCTCGCCGCATTGGCCGGGCGGGGGAACGCCCAACCCCTGGCGACGGCGCTCCCACCCCAGAGCCCGGTGGCCTGGTCCGACTTCATCACCGGGCTCGACGCCGGCGGCCACGGGATCTTCGACTTCATTCAGCGCGATCCCCAAACCATGGTGCAGTACCTGTCCACATCCACGACGGAGGCCCCGGGTGCCCGGCTGGAAATGGGGTCGTGGCAGATTCCGCTGAGCGGAGGAGGAGTCAGGCTGCTACGCCGCGGAACGCCCTTCTGGGAAGTGCTCCAGGAGGCCGGAGTACCCACGACGATCGTACGGATTCCCGCGAACTTTCCGCCCACGGGCACTGCCAGCAGAGAGCTCAGTGGGATGGGAACGCCGGATCTGCTGGGAGGCTACGGTACCTTCACCTTCTTCACGACGAATCCGGATCGGCTGCCCGACGATCTGTCGAGCGCCCACGTGGTCCCGGTCGCGTTCGAGGACCAGGCCTTCCACGGCCGACTGGCCGGACCAGCCAACCCGTTCCGCGTCGACGACGCCAAGGTGAGCGTTGCTCTCGAGGCATACCGGGACACGGAGCGCCCTGTGGCGAAGATTGTCGTGGATGGGACGGAGGTACTCCTGAACCCGGGAGAGTGGAGCGACTGGATCCCGGTAGGCTTCCCGGCGGTGCCGGTGCTGGTCCGCCTGAAGGGAATGGTGCGCCTGTATCTGCGGAGCGTGCACCCCGACTTCGAGCTCTACGTGAGCCCGATCAACATCGACCCGTTGGATCCAGTGATGCCCATCTCCCACCCGGCGGACTTCGCCGCCGAGCTGGCCCGGGCCACGGGTCGTTTCTACACGCAGGGGATGCCCGAGGACACGAGGGCGTTTACGTCGGGGGTGCTCGACGAGGAGGGCTTCCTCGCCCAGTCCGATCTCATCACGGCGGAGCAGCTTCGTCAGTACGATTACCTTCTGGAGGGCTTCGAAGGAGGGCTGCTGTTCTACTACTTCGGTTTCCTGGATCAGGCGTCGCACGTCATGTGGCACCCCACGGATCCGGAGCACCCGGCCCACGACGTGGAGCGGGATGCCCGTTACGCGGACGTGATCGAAGACCTGTACATCCGGGCCGATTCCGTCGTCTCGGCCACGCTCCAGCGTATGGGACCCGACGAGCTCCTGATCGTGATGTCCGATCACGGTTTCACGTCCTGGCGACGGGCCGTGAACGTCAACGCATGGCTGCTGGAGAACGGCTACTTGGCGCTCCGGGATCCGGCGCAGCGGGGCGAGGGACTGTTCCTGTCGAACGTGGACTGGTCTCGCACGCAGGCCTACGCCCTCGGGTTCAGCGGCATCTACATCAACCTGCGCGGGCGCGAGCGCGTGGGCACCGTTCCGTCGGATCAGTACCGGCTGCTGAGAGACGAGATCGCCCGCCGCCTGTCTCGGCTCGTGGACCCCGTGACGGGAGAGCGGGCCGTGACCGAGGTATTCATCCGTGACGAGGCGTACGAGGACGCCGGCGCCCGGGAGCTGGGGCCGGACCTGGTGATCGGGTACGCGAAGGGCATACGAGCCTCGGACGGCACGGCCGAGGGGCGTGTCAGCCGCGAGGTGTGGGAGGACAACACGGCCAAATGGAGCGGTGACCACATCATGCACCCGGATGTGGTGCCGGGAGTTCTGTTCTCCACTCGGCCCCTGCAGCGGCCCGTCGCATCGCTCAGGGACCTGGCCGGAACCGTCGTGGCGGAGTTCGGGATCGAGACGTTCCCGGTCCCGGCGCCGGATTCGTCATCGGCCGACGGCGACCGGTGAACCAGGAGGGATCATGTTCGGATCGAAGGTGAAGCTGGACCGGGACCTGCTCGCCCGGGTGAGGCGATACTCGGACATCGCCGGCTACAGCTCGGTGGAGGAGTTCATCACGCACGCGCTCGAGAAAGAGCTCGCGCAGCTCGAGGAGGCGGACTCGGAGGACGAGATCCGAAAGCGCCTCCAGGGGCTGGGTTACATTTCGTGAGATCGCTTCCACGGATGGGAGACCACGCGCCCGAGAGAGTCGCATGCGCTGGCTGAACGCCGCGCTGGGCGGCCTGGTGTCGGCTGTCCTGTACCCGTTCCGCGGGCTTCCGCCGATCGTGGGCCTGACGTTGGTGGCCCTGCTGACCAGCGTCGCGATCCTTTTGGTCTTTAGGGCCACCTCCGACCAGAAGGCGCTCCGCCGGGTGAAGAACCGCATCACGGCCGGAATCCTGGAGATCAGGCTGTTCCGCGACGACCTGCGGACGATCTTCCGGGCCCAGTGGGACATCCTTCGCCACAGCCTCACTTACATGAGGCTGTCGCTCGTTCCGATGCTGTGGGTGATTGTCCCGATCATCCTCCTGATGATCCAGCTCCAGTTCCACTACGGTTACCGGCCGCTGGAGCCGGGCGAGAGCGCGATCGTGAAGGTCTCGCTCGCCGATGACGGGCGGGCCGGTGACGTCGAGTTGATGTTGAGCACCGTCGGGCCGGTCGAAGTGGAGACCCCGCTCCTGCTCCTCCCCGGTGAAGGGGAAGCGGACTGGCGGATCGGTGCGCGAGGGAAGGGTGCGCACGAGCTACGGTTGGCGGCTCCCGACGTGGAGCTCGTGAAATCTGTCGCGGTCGGGGCGATGCGCGGAGCCATATCGCCTCGCCGACCTTCCTCCGGACTCCTCGACCAGCTGCTGTATCCGGTGGAGGCTCCCGTCCCCGGTGACGGACCCGTGGACTCGATCGAGGTTGCCTACGAGGCGGCCACCGTCAGCCTCCTCGGCTGGGAGACGCACTGGATGATCGTCTTCTTCATCCTGACGATCGTGTTCGCGTTCGCACTCCAGAAGCCGCTGCGCGTGACGATCTGATGGCTGTACTCCTCCCGGCCACAACGTTTGCTTCCAACGATACCGGAACTGCGTCCATCCCATGGAACGTACGCTACCGGAAACCGACGGTTTCCCCTTCGTAGGGTGGCGTGACCCGACCTCTGGAGGCGCTCATGTCGCTCGACAGTATCGTTCAGGATCTCTCACTCGGGCTTCGCTCGCTCCGGCGGGACCGCGGATACGCCTCCGTCGTCGTTCTGACCCTCGCGTTCGGGATCGCCGCCAACACGGTCGTGTTCAGCCTGCTCAATCCCTATTTCCTGCGCCCGCTTCCCTTCGAGGCCGAGGACCGGCTCGTGCAGCTCGGGCAGTTGGATCCCGTCAACGACTGGGAGGCGCGCTTCTCGATTCCCCAGCTGGCGGACTACCAGGAGCGGAGCCAGGCGTTCGAGCAGCTGGGCGCCTACTACTACGGGACCAGGAACGTGACCGGAGCGGAGGGCGCCGAGCGGATCGTGGCGAGCTCCCTGACCGGGAACATGTTCTCGCTTCTCGGCACCCCACCCCTTCTCGGTCGCACGTTCACGCCCGGAGAGGACGGACCGGACGCTCCGCCCGTCGTGGTGCTCGGGTACGGTCTGTGGCAGCGCAGGTATGGAGGCGATCCCGACATCGTGGGCCGGACGATTCGCATGGACGGGGTCGTGCACACGGTGGTCGGGGTCATGCCGCGCGACTTCAACTTCCCGTTCGGCGGCGTGAAGATGTGGATTCCGATGACGAACGATCCCGCCACGGACGCGAGAGACCACACGGGCAGTCTGGTCGTCGGCCGGCTTGCGGAAGGCTGGACCCCGCGGCGCGCCCGCGAGGAGCTCAACCTGATTCAGAGCCAGCTGGCGGACGCCTATCCCGACGTAGACGGGGCCTTCGCCGGGATCGCCGTTACACCACTCCGTGAGGCTCTCAACTTCGCCTGGGACATCCTGCGGATGACGTTCGCGGCGCTGCTTGGGGCCATGGTGTTCGTGCTCCTGATCGCCTGCGTGAACGTGGCCAGTCTGGTCGTCGCACGGGCGACCGCCCGCACCCGTGATGTGGCGGTCCGGTCCGCCATTGGCGCCACGCGTGGGCGGGTGATTCGCCAGATGTTGACCGAGAACCTGGTGCTGGCTCTTGCCGGGGGAATCCTCGGCGTGGTCCTCGCCTTCTTCGCGGCGCGCGCCCTGAGCCCGTTTCTTCCCGAGGACCTGTTCAAAATCGGTGACGCCTCGATCGACGGAACCGTACTGGCGTTCACCGCGATCCTGGTATTCCTGACCCCGGTCTTGTTCGGACTTCTCCCGGCGCTCACGGCCAGTCGCACCAACCTCGCCACGGCGCTCAAGGAGGGAAGCGCCGGTGCCGGTGTGGGCCGCTCGTCCATGCGTCTCAGGCGTGGACTGATCGTGGCCGAGATCACCCTGGCCATGGTGCTCGTGGCCGGGGCGAGCCTCATGCTTCGCAGCCTGCTCGAGATTCAGAAGGTGGACCTCGGATTCGAGGCCGATCACCTGCTCACGATCGTGGTCACCCCGCCGGAGTCCGACTATCCCGCCACGGAAGAGGTGGATGCCTGGTTCGATCGCGCGGTCACCGAGCTGGAGGGCCTTCCGGGTGTGCGTGCGGCGGGAGCCGTTAGCCCGCTTCCCCTGAACCACGAGACCTTCCAGACCCAGTTCGCGCGGCCCGGACACGAGCCACCGACCCCCGAAGACTGGCCCACGACACTCACCGGCCGGGCGTCGCCCGGCTATTTCGCGGCGATGGGCATTCCCGTCCTCCAGGGGCGAACCTTCGACGACGGGGACGGTCCGGACGCCTTGCCTGTCGTGGTCGTGAGCCGCCACCTGGCTGAAAGCTACTGGGAAGGTGAGAGTCCGATCGGTCAGGCAATACTGCACGGCGATCCGAAGGAGCCGATCGAGGCGACGGTCGTCGGAGTTGTCGATGATGTGCAGCACACGGGGATCGATACGGCGATTCGTCCTCACGTGTACCGTCCGTTTTCCCAGCGCTTCAGCCGCCGCCGATTCGTCGTGGTGCAGACGGAGGGGAGACCAGCATCGGTGGCCAGGCCGGCCCGGGAAACCCTTGCCTCCATCGACCCGAACCTGCCCCTGGGAATACGCGAGATGGACGAGATCGTCCTGGAGAACACGCTCCAGTGGACGATCGGAGCCGGGTTCCTCGGGCTGTTCGGCACCGGAGCCATTCTCCTGGCGGCCCTCGGAGTATTCGGCGTGATGACCTATTCCGTGGCGAGGCGCCGCCGTGAGCTCGGAATCCGGGCGGCCATCGGCGCCCAGGCGAGCCAGCTCCGCGGCCTCATCGTGGGAGAGGGTGTGCGCCTGGCGGCCATCGGGATCGGAATCGGACTCCTGCTGGCTCTCGGCGTCGGCCGCCTCATGTCGTCTTTGCTGTTTGGAATCAGTGGGTTCGACCCGGTGAGCTTCGCGGCCGTAGCGGCCCTGTTCGTCGGCGTGGCGGCCGTAGCCAGCCTGCTCCCTGCCCGCCGGGCGGCGCGGACGGACGTGATGACGGTACTGCGGTACGAGTAAGCGCTTGCGACGGGTATGGATCGGCGGGCGATATCGAGGCAGTCTGGCGTCTACTGTACATCGGTTTCAACCGGGCCGGAGGCAGGTGATGCTCTTCGATCGATCGAGACGGATCGGGATCGTGGTTCTGACGTCGCTCGCCGCATGTCTTGCGGGCGCCTGTTCCCCGACCGAGGAGGTTGCCCCGTCGACCGACGTCGCCGAGCCTGTCACGGTGACCGTCCTGGTGACCGAGCCGACCGCAGAGCTCTCGATGAGTCCCAATTCGGATGGGCCGGCCAAGTTCCTGATGTTCCTCCCGCTGGTCGATTATGCCCCGGACGGCTCGCTGGAGGGACGGCTGGCGCATCGCTGGGAACCGTCGGCGGACTACGGCGAGTGGACGATCCACCTCCACCCGGAAGCCCGCTGGCACGACGGAACCCCCGTCACATCGGACGACATCGCTTTCACCGTGGACCTGATGACGAACCCGCACGTGGGTTTCAGCGGTTACTTCGGCGTCGAGATCGATATCATCGACGATTCCACCTTCGTGTGGCGATCGCCGCGCAGCATGCCCCTGGATGCCTACTCCACTTTCTATCCGAAACATCTCCTGGAACGGATGGATCCCGAGGGCTTCTGGGAATGGGAGTTCTGGAGGACACCTGTGGGGAGCGGCCCTTACCGCTACGTGAGGCACGTGAATGGCACGTTCACAGAGCTGGAGGCCAACCCGGGTTACTTCCTGGGCCAGCCGGCAATCGACCGCGTGATCCTGAAGTACGGTGCGCCCGAAGGCGGAGCCATTCCGGAGCTCCTGGCCGGGAACGCCCAGGCCATTCCCATCAACCCGATCGACGTGCCGACCCTTGCCGGAGATGACCGGTACCAGCTCACGCACGGTAGCGATTACGCGAGTGATTACCTGCGGATGACCATCTTCTGGAACCACAGGCACCCGATCCTGGCGGATCCCCGGGTGCGCCGAGCGGCTACACTGGCGATCGACCGCGCGGGCTTGTTTCCGCTCCTGGACCTTCCCCCCCAGCTTCCCGTCTCGGACGTGATCCTGTCCACTCGCCAGGTGGACGAGTTGCCGCCTGCGATTCCGTACGATCCCGTGGAAGCCCGACGCCTTCTGGAGGAGGCAGGCTGGCGCGACACTGACGGAGACGGAATAAGGGAGAAAGACGGGTCGGATCTCACATTCGCGGCCATCACCGGCGCGGGAGGGGATAGCCGGACCGCCGTCATCATCCAGGACCGGCTGCGAGCGGTGGGAATGAACATGAGGATCGACGCCCGCCCCGGGCACGCTATCATCTGGGGACAGCACATGAAGACCGGCGACTTCGAAGCCGTGGTCTTCTGGTGGGCTCCGGGTCGCGACTGGACCTTCGGCCGCGAGTCATTTCTGGGGTACAGTAACGCGCACGTGATCGAGTGCCTCGAAGCGATCACCGCGACCTCCAACCCGGCGACGATCGACTCGCTGTACCGGGAAATGTGGCCCGACTTCCAGGCCGACGTTCCGGTGACGTTCCTCCACCCAGCCGTCCGAATGTGGGCCAGTGACCGAAGACTGAAAGGACTGAGCAGCCCGTACCGGGGAGAGGCCGTGCACTACATGGGAGAACTCCGGTGGGAGGAGGGGTTGTGAATGCTCCGTCCCGGACCGGGCCGGCACTGACCTTCTGGCCGGCCGTGATCCGCACCCTCCGCTGAATGGGTACTCGATACGTTTCAGCTGAAGCGTTTCAGGTGAGACGTTTTCGGGCCCCGCTCTCTGTAGGGCCAGTGGACACGGACGTCTCGACCCACCGCCCGGGCCTGTCCTTTCCCGATAGCCGAATCCACTCCCACTTCCTAGCTTAAGCAGAGCCCACCATATCCAGGGACTGCATGCTTAAGTACATCGTCAAGCGCCTGCTGCTGTCCGTGCCGCTGGTACTAGGGATCGTCACGGCCACGTTCTTCATGTCGCACCTGGCCCCCGGCGACCCGATGGACATGTATCTCGAGCCGCAGCGCCAGCGGCAGATGGATCCCGAGGTCATCGAGCTCCTGCGGGAGAGGTACGGGCTGGACCAGCCCATCCACGTTCAGTACGTGACCTGGCTCAAGAACTTCGCGCAGGGCGATTTCGGGGAATCCTTCCGGCACCGCCGACCGGTCAGGGACATGCTGGTCGAGGCGGTCCCCTACACGCTGCAGCTTACGATCCTCGCGATCATCCTGGATGCGTTGGTAGGGATCACGATCGGCATCATTTCGGCGGTGAAGCAATACTCCAAGCTGGACAAGGCGGTCACCGTAGGGTCGCTCATCATCTATGCGATACCCAGCTTCTGGCTGGCCCTCATGCTCATCATGGTCTTTTCCGTGAACCTCGGCTGGTTTCCCACATCGCAGACCCGCTCGATGAACTACGAGGATCTCACGGCCATCGGGAAGATGCTGGATCGCATGTGGCACCTGGCGCTCCCCGTGTTCGTGATGGGAATCGCCGGGGCCGCCGGGACCGCCCGGTATATGAGAAACAAACTGCTGGAGGTGCTGAACGAGGAGTACATGAATGAGCCTCCCGTTCCTGCTCGGCGGCGCCACGATCATCGAGACGATCTTCGCGTGGCCGGGCATGGGCCGGCTCACGGTGGGCGCAGTGGGAGGGCGGGACTACCCGATCATCATGGCCACGGTCACGATCGCGGCCGTCCTGACCGTGCTCGGCAACCTGCTCGCCGACATCACCTATGCCGCCGTGGACCCGAGGGTGTCCTACGATGCGCCCCGACGACGCTGACCGGCGGGTTCGGATCCGCGCCTGGCTGCCCGGCCTGGGCCACATGAGCCTGGGCCGCTGGGGCCGGGGGATCCGGCTCACGCTGTTCGCGCTGATCGTCGTCCTGCTGATGGCCTGGCGCTGGGACCGGTTTTCGGGCGCCTTCTCGACGCCGTTCCTCGACCGCTGGGTGGCCTCGATCTTCCTCATCCTCCTGTTCGCAGGCGCCGTGTGGTACTCGCGATGGGACGTCGGTCGGATCCTGCGAGACGGGACGGACGCGAAGAAGGGAAGGAGCCCCTGGAAGGTGGCCATGCGCCGCTTCAGCGAGAACCGGCTGGCGGTGTACTCGATCTACATCATCCTGTTCTTCTACGCGGCGGCGATCCTGGCCCCGATCCTCGCGCCGTACGATCCGGCGGCGATCCCGGATGTGATGACGAACCGGTACCTGCCGCCGTCGTGGACGCACCCCTTCGGCACGGACGAATTCGGGCGCGACCTGTTCAGCCGGGCTCTGTACGGTGCGAGGGTGTCCCTGTCCGTGGGCATCCTGGCGATGATCATCGCCAAGACCGTGGGGACCATCTACGGCGCCGTGTCCGCCTACTTCGGCGGCATCGTGGACTCCATCCTGATGCGCTTTCTCGACGTATGGATCGCGTTCCCCACGTTCTACCTGATGCTCATGCTGGTGGGCGTGTTCGAGGCGAGCCTCCTGGTTCTGGTGCTGATTCTCGGCTTCACGGCGTGGCCGGGCACGGCACGCTTCATCCGCGGCGAGATCCTCTCACTGAAGAACCAGCAGTTCACGGAAGCGGCCCGCGCGATAGGACTTCCGGCGCACCAGATCATCCTCAAGCATCTCATTCCGAGTGCCCTGTCCCCGGTACTGGTCACGGCGGCGCTGGCCGTGGCGGGCATGATCGGGGCGGAGGCGGGCCTCTCCTACCTGGGGCTCGGCATCCGGCCGCCCACCCCGTCCTGGGGCAACATGGTTTCCGCGGGGAAAGACAATCTCCTCAACGCCTGGTGGGTGGCCTTCTTCCCGGGCGGGCTGCTCACGCTCACTCTGATCTCGTTCAGCCTCCTGGCCGACGGTTTGCGTGACGCGCTGGATCCCAAGGCCCTCATGCAGAAGTACGTCTGATGCTGCTCTCCGTGCGCGACCTCCGGAGCGCCTTCTTCCTCGACGAGGGGGAGCTTTGGGCGGTGGATGGCATCTCGTTCGACGTCGACATCGGCGAGACCGTGGGCCTGGTGGGAGAATCGGGGTGCGGGAAGACGATCGTCGCCCACTCCATACTGGACCTGATTCCGTATCCCGGGCGCGTGGTGAGCGGACGCGTGATGTTCGATGGCAGCGACCTCACGCGGGTCTCACCCGAGGAGATGCGGAAGGTCAGGGGCGGCGGGATCGGGATCGTGTTCCAGGAGGCGGCGGCCGCTCTGAACCCGGTGTACCGGATCGGCGATCAGATCGGGGACGTGCTCCAGCTCCACCGGGGCATGAACAGGCAGGAGGCGTGGAAGGAGACCGTGCGCGTCCTGGGCGAGATGGGCATTCCCGAGCCCGAGAAGCGGGCGAAGAGCTACCCGTTCGAGCTGTCCGGCGGCATGAAGCAGAGGGCCATGATCGCGATCGCCATGGCGGGCCGTCCGAAGCTCCTCGTCGCCGACGAGCCCACGACGGCGCTGGACCTCACCGTGCAGGCCGAGATCACCGAGCTGCTGGAGCACATCCAGGAAGAGTACAGGATGGCCATCCTGATCATCTCGCACGACTTGGAGATGGTGGCCGAGATGTCCGACCGGCTCATGGTGATGTACACGGGCCGGCTCGTGGAAGTGGGTCACACGCGAGATCTGCTCGCGCACCCGGAGCACCCCTATACGAAAGGGCTTCTAGCGGCCATCCCGCAGCTCGGGGCCGGCTCCGACGTGCCCCTGGAGGGAATACCCGGTGCCGTGCCCGACCTCCTGGACCTTCCGGGAGGTTGCACGTTCCACCCGCGCTGCCCCCTGGCGGACGCCGACTGCGAGGACGAGCCGCCGCCGATCGAGACCGTGGGCTACGGCCGTGAGTGCGCATGCTACAAGGTGAGGATGCGGACGTGAGCGACGTCGCCCTGTCGGTTCGCGGCCTCGAGAAGCATTTCCTCATGGGGAAGGGATGGGCGCTTCCGCAATCGCAGCCGGGCTCCAGGGCCGGGCCTCCGTCGGTCACGCAGCAGCTGGGTACCTCGACGTCGCAGCAGGAGGATCCCGTCGTGCAGCACGAGTCC
>JBDHFS010000040.1:0-31687 GCA_039590285.1 Gemmatimonadota bacterium | reverse complement strand
TGAGGCCCGGTCCACGTACTCCAGCGTCGCGCGCAGCAGGGCGTCGGCGTACCCGATGTTGTGCGCGCTCTGTCCCACCGTGACCAGCTCAACGTTGTCCCGGGCGAGCGCCAGCAGGCTGTCGGCCGTGGCGCGCTCCGCCGCCGATCCGGTCCGGGATGCCGACGAAGCCTCGCGCACAATGGAAGAGACTCGCTCCAGCTTGCCGCTCATCTGATCCTGCCACGAGGGCAGAATGTTCGCGTACTGGATCCCGTGACACGCCAGACATGTCGCTTCGCCCGCGGCCTGTACCTGCTCGTGCCCGGCGATGTTGCGAGGCAGACCGTGGCAGCTCCCGCATGACACCCGCGCCTCGTACATCGCGCTCGGGTCGTCCTCGGCGCCGTGCCCGCCGGTTCCCATGTACAGGCTGCGCTGAGCCTCGTGGGCGCCCTGGTGACAGCTGCCGCAATCCAGATCGAACGTCTCGGCATGCGACACAACTTCGTGCGCGATCGGCCGGTGACACAGCTGGCACTCGACGTTGTGCTCCGTCAGGTGGACTTCGTGCACCCGTGTCGGGTCCTCCAGGAGGGCGATTCTCTCCGGCTCGTTGTGGCACACGAAGCAGCGGTCCTCCTCTGCCGCCCCGTCGCCCGCCGTCACCCGGTCGTGACAACCCACGCAGGAGACCATGTCCCGCACGTACTGAGGGTGATCGATCACCCCGGTTTCCGTGACGATGCGTGGTGGCTCCACGTGGCAGCCCGTGCACCCGGCGATGGGCTCGCCCTCCGGCTGGCCCCGGAAGTGGCACAGGAAGCATGTACTCTTCGTGACCGCGACATGGTCTCCCTGCACGATCTGCGAGTGGCAGCTCGTGCAGCGAAGCCGTTTGCCGCGCCGCAGTGCCATGAGGTGCTGCCGGTGATCGAACCGGACCCCCAGGAACGTGAGCTCGCCCTCCAGCTTGCGCGTCGAGTGACAGCCGGACCGCAGGCAGGCGGCGTCCTCGATCTCGGCCCACGGCTTCGTCCCATACGTGCCCGTGACGTATTTCACGACCTGGTTGGCCGCCTGCACTTTGCCCATGGCCTCGGCCTTGATCCCCGGGGCGTAGTGGCACTTGATGCAGGGCACATCGTTGTGTGTGGACGTCGTCCAGGAATCGTAGTACGGCTGCATGTTGTGGCAGTTGGTGCAGAAGCTCGGCTGAGCCGCGTACTCGATGAACCCGATCGTGCCCACGCCCGCCAGAAGGACGAACAGGATGAGCACCTGGACCGTGACGCGGAGCCACCGGGCGCGCTTCTCGGGATCTCGGGAGCGAGCCATCTAGTCGCCCTCCTCCGGATCCGGCGCGCTCACGCCGCTCCAGCCGAGCCTGCGCAGCCGCGAGCCTGCCAGGACGACGACGGCCAGGGCGAAGAACCATACGGGGATGAGAAACAGCTTGTGCTCCCACCTCTCCTCCGCGCTCACCTCGGCCTCGCCAACGATGTCCCTCGATATGGAGCCCACCACGCGCTCGAGGTCCTCCAGCCGTTCGAGGTCCAGGGCGTGCTGCGCGGAAGCCAGCTGCCGGTACTGAGTGAAAGCCGTGCGATACCGGAACCGGGTGTCGGTCACATCGTGTCCCGCCCGCACCAGTTCATGAATGGCCTCTTCCGCCGCGAGGATATTGCGCTCCGCTCTGACCAGGATTTCCTCGATCTCCGCGCCGAGCACGGCCGGCGCGCTCTCGCTCGCGTGACATCCGGTGCACGTGTCCGCCACCAGCTCGGGCGGGATGCGCTCCGTGCCGTGATTGCTGTGGCACGCCGTACAGCCGGGAAGGTCTCCGTTGGAAGCCGCCCCGCCGTGCGATCCCTCGTCGAACGCCTGCCGCGTTCCCACGTGACACCGGCCGCACACGTTGGCGATCTCATCGACGTCCGGCGGAAGCGCCGCGTGGGATCCGTGACACCCGATGCAGCTCGGCGCGGCGAAGTTGAGGTTCTCGAACAGCGCCACACCGTGCGCGCTTCGTCGATGGCTGCGAATCTGGTCCGCGGGAATCCCATACGGCTCCATGAGGTCCTCGTCCTCATGGCAGGCGGCGCACAGCGTCGGGATATTCAGGGGATGCGCACTGCTGCGGGCGTCATCCGACCGGAGCGTGGTGTGCGGGTCGTGGCAGTCCGAGCAGGTGGGTCCATCCTCGATTCCCCGTTCCAGGAGGAGCTGTCCGTGGCGACTGGTGCGGAGCTCCGCTATCTGGTCGGCTGGCAGGCCGTACTGGCGCATCGCGTCCGGATCCCCGTGACAGCTCGAGCACACCTCCACGGTGGCCAGCTTGTCCAACGATCCGCGGAAGTCTCCGCCGTGCGCTTCCGTTGTCTCGAAGGCGTCCGGGTTCCCACCGTGGCAATCGTGGCACCGCACGTTCCGGTCGGAGTGAACGCCTAGAAGGTAGGCGCGTCGCTTGTCGGCGTGGCACACCAGACATCCGTACCGCGGGTCGATTCTGTCGGCTTCCTGTATCGCCTGCGGGCCGTTCGCGCCGGGCTCCCCTTTCGCCCCGTACGCGTCCGGAGGACTGGCCACCGCCGCGCCGAACGAGAAGACCAGGGTACAGAAGACCAGGGACGCCGTCATACGAGAGATCATCCCTCTGCGCCCTCCTCCCCGGTCACCTCGCCGTCCGCCCGTCCGGCCTCCTCCTCCGTCGCTCCGCTCGGAGGAGGCGCCGGGACGGCCCGCTCGTCCAGGATCCGCGATTCGACAGCCGCGCTCGGCGTCACTGAGTCGACCCGGCTTCCGAGGGCCCAGAAGATCAGGAAGCCGGCGAAGAAGGCGATTCCGATCGCCGCCGCCAGGGGCCGCCTGCGAAGGCGAATCGCGCTTCCACGATCTACGAGCGGCAGGAGCATCAGCAGTACGCCGAGCGCCGTGAAGCCGACGAAGCCCCATGTGCCGAGATGACGGATGAGACCCAGGGACACATCGATCACGATCCAGGTCGACACGAGCCCTTCCGGAAGCTCGAACGGCGTCGCCGGGTCGCCGATCGGCCTCGGATACAGCGCCGCCAGGGAGACCGCGATGGCCAGAGCGAGGGCGCTGACGATGAGTATTCGGAGGAGGTGGTTCGGATAGAAAGGAACGCCCCCGGTGTCCGGCCCCGAGATTCCCGCGGGTGGCGCGATTCCGTGCTTGCGGACGACCACGAAGTGCAGGCTGAGGAGGCCGAAGGCCACCCACGGGAGCACGATCACGTGCAGTGCGAAGAAACGGCTCAGCGTCGCCCCCGATACGAAGACGTCCCCCGTGAAGAAGCCGGCCACGCTCCCGCCGATGAGCGGCGCCGCGCGAATGACATCCATCACCTCGGTCGTGGTCCAGTAGGCCCACTGGTCCCATGGCAACAGGTACCCGGTGATTCCAAATGCGAGAACCACGAACAGCAGAACGACTCCGACCAGCCAGCTCGTCTCCCGCGGCGGCTTGTAGGAGCCCGCGAAGAAGACGCGGGCCATGTGAGCCATGATGGCTACGACGATCAGGTTGGCCGACCACACGTGCAGGTCTCTCAGCAGCCACCCGAAGGGGACCTCGGTGGCTATGTATTGCAGGCTCGGGTAGGCCTCGTCGACCGACGGCCGGTAGTAGAAGGACAGCAGGACACCGGTCACCACGAGCACCATGAACAGCAGGTAGGCGACGCCGCCGAAAGCGTGCTTCCACCCCACGTAGGAAGGCAGGCGACGGCTCCAGGCCTGGCGGAGCGCGCGGTCGATCGGGAGGCTCCTGTCGATCCGGCCGTACAGGAGGCCGAGGAAGCGCATCCCCGCGAGCAGGCTCGCGTCCGTGCTGTCCTTGATGTCCGTGCCGATCTGCCTGAGCCAGGCCCGCACCCGATTGGTCGCCATTCCGGTTCCTCTAGCAGGTCACTGAAGCACCCCGGGCGGCCAGCTCAGTCCCGGGTTACGTAGACCACGCCGTCTCTCATGAAGACCGCGTACCTCTGCAACGGTTCCGTCGTCAGACCCTCGACCGCCTGGCCGCGCAGGTCGTACACGAGATGTCCGCACGGAGAGACGACCCGCATGGCCTCGGCGTCCCACTCGAGCAGGCATCCGTCCACGGGTGATATTCCCTGTAGTGCCGCGTACTGCTCCTCCCCGCTCCGCACGACGAGGATGGCCTGGTCTCCCCACGTCTCCATGCGACTGCCGCCGACGGCGAAGTCATCCACCCGCGCCACGCGAACGGCGACCTCGTGCTGGGGTATGATGAGATGCTCGGGAGGAACCGTGTAAATGGTTACGATCGCCAGCGCGACCAGGAACACGACGACGAGCACGGAGTTCAACAGGAATGTACCGAAGTCGCGCTTGCGACCCGGGTCCGCGCGGTCTGGAGACATGCGCTCGCAGCCTCGTGAGTGGTTTGCCTCGATCGGGGGGCCGAGGGCGGTTCCCCGACGGCCAGTGCAAGCCCGGTGAAGCTACGGCCCTCCGGGGCGCGATGCCAGAATGGAGAGTGGGGCCGTCCGGCCCGGCGTCGGCTGGCATGAGAGGGGCGTATTTCATAGTATCATCGACGCTTCGGTCCACACGTCGGAAGAGGCTCGAACAACTGGTTGTTCATCCGACGGAGTACCCAGAGCAAGGAGAGCGTAGAATGAGCCGTCGATTGTCGATTGCTGCCGGCATGGTCCTGTTCGTGGCCCTGACCGCGGCCCCTGCGTTCGCGCAGGAGAAGCCGGTCGTCGTTTCGCACGATCTGGCCGGCAAGGACAACTGCCTCATGTGCCACTCGGGAGCCATGGAAGGCATGAAGGCCGTGCCGGCGAGCCACGAGGGGCGGGCGAACGACACCTGCCTGTGGTGCCATGGCGCGGATTCCGAGGTGCAGACCACGGAAGTCCCGGCGATCCCGCACGAGCTCGAGGGACGAGAGTCGTGCAGCATGTGTCACTCGGGAGCCATGGAAGGCATGCCGGCCGTGCCGGCCAGTCACGAGGGCAGGGGCGACGATATGTGCCTCATGTGCCACACTGCGGCGGGCTGACCGTCGGTAGTTGACGTAAGCCAGGCCGGGATCCACAAGAGAGAAGACCCGCGGCGCTTCGGCGCCCGCGGGTCTTCTACTTATCCCTCACTCGCCGCCGGCATTGGCGGCTGCCGCGATCTCGGCTGCCGCTACGGCAGGCTCACCCCGTACTCGTCCTCGACAGCCGTGATGCTCGCCTGGAGCAGGCTGCGGATCCACGGACCGTTGTGCGTCGCCGACCCGTACACGTCACCGCCGTGCGTGCTGAGGTTGAAGTTGAAGAACGCTCCCTCCGCGACCGTGAACGTCGCCACCCCGGCATCGATCTCGCCGCCCGGCTCGTCGAGGTTGGGGTCGACCTGGAGCAACAGGGCGAGAAGGTCTGCGCTCAATGCCGCGGCGGTACCACCGCGGATGTTCAGGATCTGCGCCGCGTTCGCCTCGGATGAATGGCAACCCGAGCCCACGCAGCCGATGAAGGACCGGGCCTCGGTCGTGATCGGGCAGTCGGTCTCGCCGCTCGGGATCCCCTGCTCGTCCACGCACGGGATGGACTGGAACGTGTGGCCCACGGCCTGGAACACGAACTCGCCCGTCAGGTCGTCCTCCACGGTGTACATGGCCACATGACACGTGGCGCACAGCTTCTCATTGCTCGGCGAGCCGTGCGTGGCCACGATCGTTCCGAGAGCGAGGCCCGAGCCCGGCGGGATCCAGCCGGCCTCGCCGACGAGCAGCTCGGTCTCCGGCGCATGCGGCTCCAGGCCGTGCGACGAGCTCGGGTCCGGATTGGACCTTCGGTTGTGGCACCGCGCGCACAGGTGGAGCGTGACGTCCGGTGTGCGAACGGGGAACCGGAGTTGACCCTCGAACGTGGCATCGTGCGGCGAGTGACACACGCCGCACACGACCGCGAGCGGTTCCTCACTGGACTTCTCCAGGTAGTCGCTCCGGACGCCCCACGCGAGCAGGGTGCCTTGGCCCCGATGGCACCCCGCGCATTCGAGGCGGGAGGCCGCAAAGCCGACGACCTCGGAGTGTTTTGACATCTCCCACTGCTCGACGAACGGATGGTGGTCGCCGTTGTGGCACTCGCCGCACCCGTCGGTGAGCTCCCCCCCCACCGCGAGGGAGGCGAGAGGCTTGGTCGCCTCGGGATCCGCCACGTGCGAAGCTCCGGCCCCGTGGCAGGACTCGCACTGCACGTCCAGGTAGCGCTTGTCGCCCGTCGAGGTCCACCCGACCGGCTGCGTTGCCGAGTTACCGAGCTGGCTGACCGTGTGGCACGCCTCGCAGAATTCCTGGGCGTGCCCGCTCTCCTGCAGGGATTCCCACGCGTGCGCGTGTGCCGTGCCCGTCCAATAGGAGTTCGGTGTGGCGTGACACTGGGCGCACGTCGGTTCGCCCTGGACGCCCTGCACGTAGCCGAGGAACCCCTCGGCCGATGCTGGCGGGTCTTCTCCGAACGGCCGATCGTTGTACACGGTGTCCTCGTCCACGCACCCGGCCAGAATCAGGGGCGGAATGGCGACGAGAGCGAGAGACGCGACACGCCAGAAATTGAAGTGCTTCATGCGGACCCATCCTCGGTTAGATACGGGCCGACACCGGGCTTACCGCCGTACACAGGTTAACTTTGCCCTGCGCGGGCCGATGTGCAAGCATTCA
The DNA here is from genome assembly GCA_039590285.1 of Gemmatimonadota bacterium. Classification (GTDB taxonomy): domain Bacteria; phylum Gemmatimonadota; class Gemmatimonadetes; order Palauibacterales; family Palauibacteraceae; genus Benthicola. The sequence continues at coordinate 25,000 of JBDHFS010000040.1, read as the reverse complement.
GGCGAGCCTGCCTCGAGCGCGCGGCCGACCCCGCCGGAGACCCCTCTGAGCGAGCGTCGCCGTCCGTCGTCCGGTCAGGCGCCCTCCTGCTCGTATCGTTCCTTGAGCCGCTCCACCACGGCGGGATCGGCGAGTGTGGTCGTGTCTCCGAGCGCCCGCCCCTCCGCGATATCCCTCAGCAGGCGTCGCATGATCTTCCCACTCCTCGTTTTGGGGAGATCGGCGCTGAAGATCACGTCCGCCGGACGCGCGATCGCTCCGATCTCCTCGGCCACATGCCGCTTGATGTCCTCACCGAGCTCGACGCTCGGATCGAAACCTTCCTGCAGCGAAACGAACGCTGCGATCGCCTGTCCCTTGAGCTCGTCGGCCCGGCCCACCACCGCGGCCTCGGCCACCGAGGGGTGGTCCACAAGGGCGCTTTCGACCTCCATCGTGCCGATCCGGTGGCCCGCCACGTTGAGAACATCGTCCACGCGGCCCATGATCCAGAAGTAACCGTCCTCGTCTCTCCGTGCCCCGTCTCCAGGGAAGTAGGTGTCGGGAAAGCGCGACCAATAGGTGTCGCGGTACCGCTCCTCGTCGCCGTAGATCCCCCGCAGCATCGAAGGCCATGGAGACGGAATCACCAGGTAGCCGCTTTCCGCCGTGTTTCCGTCCCCATCCATGACCGCGGCGTCGACTCCCGGAAACGGTCGCGTGGTCGATCCGGGCTTGGTCGTGACCGCTCCGGGAAGGGGGGTGATCATGATCGCCCCGGTCTCCGTTTGCCACCACGTGTCCACGATGGGGCACCGTCCGTCCCCGATACGCTCGTGGTACCAGGTCCAGGCCTCCGGGTTGATGGGCTCGCCGACGGTTCCCAGTAGCCGGAGACGGGACAGGTCGTAAGCCGCCGGCCATCGGTCTCCCCACTTCATGAATGCCCGTATCGCTGTGGGCGCCGTGTACAGGATCGTGACGCCGTACCTGTCGCACAGGTCCCAGAACCTCCCACGGTCCGGCCAATCCGGGGCGCCCTCATACATCAGGACCGTCGCGCCGGCAGCCAGCGGACCGTACACGACGTACGAGTGCCCCGTGACCCATCCCACGTCCGCCGTGCACCAGTACACATCCTCGTCGCGCAGGTCGAACACCCAGGTCGTGGTGGCCAGCACCTGGGTCAGATATCCGCCGGTCGTGTGCATGATGCCCTTCGGCTTGCCCGTGGTCCCCGACGTGTAAAGGATGTACAGGAGATCCTCGGAGTCCATCTCCTCCGCCGGACAATCGGCCGACGCGTCCTGGATCAGCCTGTGGTACCAGTGATCCCGGCCTTCGACGAAATGGACGAAGGCCTCGTCGCCCTCTCCGCCCGCCCGGCGGCGGACGATCACTACGCTGTCCACGAAATCGAGGCCCTCGACCGCCTCGTCGACGGTTCGCTTGAGGGGAAGGACCTGTCCCCTGCGGTAGCCGCCATCCGCCGTGATGACGATCTTCGCGCGTGCGTCCACGATCCGGTCCCGCAGCGACTTGGCCGAGAAGCCCCCGAACACCACTGAATGCGGCGCCCCGATCCGGGCGCACGCGAGCATCGCGATCGCCGCCTCCGGTATCATCGGCAGGTAAATTGCCACTCGATCGCCTCGCGATACGCCGAGCTTCCTGAGGGCGTTGGCGAATTGCGAAACCTCGCGGTGGAGCTGGCGGTAGGTATACACCCGACGGTCTCCGGGCTCGCCCTCCCAGATGAGCGCCGCCTTGTTGCCTCGCCACGTCGTGACGTGCCGGTCGAGGCAGTTGTAGGCCACGTTGAGGCGGCCTCCGACGAACCACCGGGCGAACGGCGGTTCCCATTCGAGCACCGTGTCCCACTTCCGGAACCAGTCCAGCTCGTCCGCCCACGATTCCCAGAACGCCTCCCTGTCCTCTCCCGCGCGGGCGTACGGCTCGTCGTCCGCGACCCTGGCCTCCGCTCGGAACTCCGGCGGTGGAGGGTAGCGGCGCTCTTCGCTCAGCAGAACGTCGATCTCCCGGCGGTGTGGCTCGGTCATCTGGATCCTCCCAAGCTTGCGTCTCGAACGGGGCACGAGAGATTAGGAAGCACGGGGGCGAGCGTGCAAGCGAGAACCGGCACGAGGGATAACGCATGACTGACCGGACCTTCCTGATCCTGCTCATCGTGGCGAGCGTTCTCGCCCTGGTGCTGGGCGTGTGGATCGGCCTCGGTTATCCGGGGCTGTACGAGCGTTACGAGGACACCGGTTCGAGGGCTCCACGCCAGGCACCCATCCGGATGCTGCTCGACCGCTTGGGCGGATCGCGGAGGAGCGGCCGGAAGAGATCGAGCGGAACCGGTCGTTGGTCGCGGCACAGATGAAGTCCCGGCACGCGGCTGTGCGCCGCGTCCTGTGGGCCGTTCTGCTCGCGAACCTGGCGGTTATCGCCGCCAAACTCTGGGTGGGCGTGCGCGCCGGCTCCCTCGCCATTCTCGGAGATGCGGCCCATTCGGGAGTGGACGCGATGAACAACGTCGTCGGTCTGGCGGCGATCCGGGCGGCCGCCGCGCCACCGGACGAGGACCACCCCTACGGGCACGCCAAGTTCGAGCTTCTGGGGGCGCTGGCCGTCGTGGCCTTTCTGTCCATCACGTGCTTCGAACTGGTCTCCGGAGCCATCGGACGGCTTCTCGGTGATCCGGCACCGCCCCACCTGGAGGCCCTGACCTTCGCCGTGCTCGGCGGAACGATGGCGGTCAACGTGGTCGTCGCCTGGATGGAGAACCGGGCCGGCCGAAAGCTGAACAGCGTTCTCCTGGCGGCAGACGCCCGGCACACCGCGGCGGACGTGCTGGTCACGGCGTCCGTGCTCGGCGGACTGTACCTGGTCTATCGCGGGTGGCCGGCCGCCGACGCGTGGCTCGGAATCATCGTCGCGGCCCTCATCGCGCGCAGCGGGTGGCAGATACTGACGCAGGCCGTCCCGACCCTGGTGGACAGCGTAGCCATGGAGCCGGGCCGGATCCGGTTCCTCGTGGGCGGCGTGCCGGGAGTCAGGGGTGTGACCGACATACGGAGCCGGGGTCAGCTGGAGGGCGAGGCGTTCGTGGAGCTGACCGTGGCCGTGGCCGGCGATCGGACGGTGGGCGAGGGGCACGAAGTAGCCGATGCCGTGGAGCGGAAGCTGGTGGATGACGTGGGCTTCGCCGTGGCCGTGGTCCACGTAGAGCCTCTGGATCATTCAAGGGCGTGACCGCGCGGTTCGCGGGGTCTATCCGAAGGGACCTATTCCGGATCCCCGGAGTTCTGGATCTCCCACATACAGGAATCGTCTCCCCGGCTCTCGCAGGCCCGGTGCATCACCGGCTGGCTCTCCCCCAAACCGTCGAGGCATGCCTCGAACGCCGCCGTGATGATGGCGCAGGCCGTGCCGGTCTCGTCCGCCGCGGCGGGGAGACACCGGGCTACGGACACAGAGGGCTCCCCCCGATCCGTCCTGATGGCGCTTCCCGGGCTCAGCGCCGCGGCCACGCGACGAAGATGGCGGAGCAGAGAACGCCTGCGGAGAGTCTGGGGAGCGAGCTTCCGAGCGAGACCTGGGGCGCGTGCGGAGCGTGACATGTACTCGGAGCCCAACCGGCCGCCGGCCGCCTCGAACACCGCCGAGGCATCGGGTCGTCGGGCGATCAGGCGCAGGAGGTCCACGAACTCGCCCGCCTCGAGAAGCCGTCTGCGCTTCCGCATGTCGGCGTACCGCCTCATCTGCCCGTCGATGACGTCGCTCAGCCCCAGCCGGCGAGGAAGGCTGATATGAAACGCTTCGTCCTCCAGCACCTCCTGTGGCGTGTCGACATCCCGGAGGGACTCGAGAAGCACGAGCGCAATGCCGGGGCTCAAGCGGCCCTGGACGGTGTCGGAGCGTTCCATATGAGCGGCTACGCTAGGGGCCGCGTCGCGCCGGAGCAAGACATATGACATGTGCGACGGGCGCCGGTGCACTCCTGGCGGGCGCCCTGCTGGCCGGCGTACTCGCGCTCGGCGTGTCCGGCCGGCGCGGATGGCTGACTCGATCGGGGCGGCTGGCCGCAACCCTCATCGGCCTCACCGTGCTGGCCGGAACGGGCGCCGGCGGCGCGCTGCTTCTGGTGGTCTTCCTGGCCTCGACCTCGTGGCTGACCCGCTTCCGTGCCGACGCCAAGAGCCCCGACGGAAGGGAGCACGGGTCGGGGGCCCGCGGAAGGAACGCCAGACAGGTCATGGCCAACGGCGGCGTGGCGGCTCTGTGCTCCGGGGCGTCCCTGCTCCCCGGTTTCGAGGCGGCAGCAGCCGGGGTCGCCGGGGCGCTGGCCGCGGCGATCGCCGACAGCTGGGCTACCGAGATCGGCACGGCTCTCCGCGGCCACACGGTTCTGGCGACTTCTCTCCGCCGCGTGGCCCCGGGGACTTCCGGCGGCGTGTCGATGGGTGGCACCCTCGGCGCCCTGGCCGGAGCGGCGCTGGCGGGCGTCATCACGGTCGCGACACGAACCTCGTGGACCCTGCCCTGCGTCCTCACCGAACGGGCTTCCGCGACCGCGGGATGGCCCGGCACGGGTCCCGCTCTGTCGGTCGTGCTCATCGTGATCGTGGCCGGGGCGTCCGGCATGTTCGTCGACTCGCTCCTCGGCGCCTCCGTCGAGAGCCGCCGGCCCTGGATCGACAACGAAGCGATCAACACGATGGCCACGGTGACGGGGGCCGCGGTCGCCATATGGCTCGCCTGAGCTTGTGATCACGGGGGGCCGACCACCATAATCCCGGATCGGCAGGTATGCGCCGCCGGGCCCGACGGGTCACGGCGGCGCCTTTCGTCCGAAGCGACACACGACCGAAGATCCAGCGACGAGACATGTACGACCCGAAGACCATAGAAGAGAAATGGCGGGCCTGGTGGGCCGAACGGGGCACGAACGAGCCCGACCTCGACGCGGCCCCGCGGCCCTTCTACAACCTCATGATGTTTCCGTATCCGTCGGCGGAGGGCCTTCATGTAGGCAACCTGTACGCCTTCGCCGGGGCGGATTTCCACGGCCGGTTCCAGCGCCTCACGGGCCGGGACGTGTTCCAGCCCATCGGTTTCGACGCGTTCGGGATCCACTCGGAGAACTACGCCCTCAAGCTCGACATTCACCCGATGGACCTGATCCCGCGGAACATCGCGAACTTCACCCGCCAGCTGCAGCGAGCCGGGATCATGTACGACTGGGCTCACACGGTGGAGACGACCGACCCGGACTACTACCGGTGGACGCAGTGGATCTTCCTGCAGCTCTTCAAGGCGGGACTGGCCGAGAAGAAGGAAGCTCCCGTCAACTGGTGTCCGTCGTGCCGGACCGTACTCGCCAACGAGCAGGTGATCGCGGGACGCTGCGAGCGGTGCGACTCCGAGGTGGGCCAGAGGTTCCTGAGCCAGTGGTTCTTCCGCATCACCGAATACGCGGACCGGTTGCTCTCGAATCTGGATTGGATCGACTGGTCGGCCACGACGACGACGGCCCAGCGTAACTGGATCGGACGGTCGGAAGGAGCCGTGCTTCGCTTCCGGCTGGCCGGGAACGGGACCGGAGTCGCCAACGATGCGTCCACGGACGAGCCGGACACGAGTGATGCGCTGATCTCCGTGTTCACCACACGCCCGGACACACTGTTCGGGGCGACGTTCATGGTCCTGGCCCCGGAGCACCCGCTCGTCGACGCGGTGACGAGCGAGGATCGGGCGGCCGCCGTCGGGACATATCGCGAGGCCGCGGCGGCCATGGACATGGTGGAGCGACGCAAGGGCGACGACCGGAAGACGGGCGTGTTCACCGGCGGGTACGCCATCAATCCGGCCACGCGCGACAGGATCCCGGTGTGGATCGCCGACTACGTCCTCATGGACTACGGCACCGGCGCCATCATGGCGGTGCCCGCGCACGACCAGCGGGACTACGAGTTCGCGGAGGAGTACGGGCTCCCGATCGTTCCCGTGGTGTCGCCCCTCGAAGCCGTGGCCGGCGTCGACGATCCGGCGTCCGTAGCGATGGACCTCGAGGGCGAGGCGTTCGTGGCTCACACGGCTGACGAGGTCCTGATCAACTCCGGACGGTTCAGCGGAATGCCGGCCGCGGAGGGCGGACGGGCCATCGTGGAGTCGCTGGCAGAGGAGGGGCATGCCGAACCGGCCGTCAACTACCGGCTGCATGACTGGTGCATCTCGCGCCAGCGGTACTGGGGTCCTCCCATCCCCATCATCTACTGCGACACGTGCGGGACGGTACCGGTGCCGGAGGCGGACCTTCCCGTGCGGCTCCCCCGGGTGGACGACTTCCGGCCCGGCGATGATGGAGTGGCTCCTCTCGCCAAGGCGGAGGCCTTCCACAGGGTCCCGTGTCCGGAGTGTGGGGGGGATGCCCGGCGGGAGACCGACGTATCCGACACCTTCCTCGACAGCGCCTGGTACTTCCTGAGGTATCCGAGCACCGACTTCGATGACCGGTCGTTCGATGCGGAGCGGACTCTCCGGTGGCTGCCGGGTTCTTCACCTGCTCTATTCGCGCTTCATCACCATGGCCCTGCACGACCTCGGCCACCTGGAGTTCGAAGAGCCATACCTCCGCTTCCGGAAGCACGGCCTGCTGATCCGTGAGGGAGCGAAGATGTCCAAGTCGAAGGGGAACGTCGTCATCCCCGATGACTACATCGACCGCTACGGAGCCGACACGTTCCGCACGTACCTGATGTTCCTCGGCCCGTACGACGAAGGGGGGGACTTCAGGGACAGCGGCATCGCCGGCCCCCAGCGGTTCCTGTCGCGCATGTACGAGGCGGTGGAAGCGGCCGCCTTGGGCGGAGAGGCGGGCTTCCCGGACGCCGTCGTGGAGCGGAAGCTGCATGCCACCATCCGCCAGGCGACCGAGGACTTCGCCGGACTGTCGTTCAATACGGCCGTGGCGGCGCTCATGGAGTGCCTGAACGTGGTTCGCGCCGAGGGGCGCGTGCCGACGGTCGACGAGGTGCGGCCGATCGTGGTGATGCTGGCGCCCATGGCGCCCCACCTGGCCGAAGAGCTGTGGGAGAAGCTGGGGGGGGAGCCGTCCGTGTTCGACAACGCGCTCTGGCCCGAGTGGGACGAAGACCTGCTGCGCACCGAGACCGTCGAGCTGCCGGTGCAGGTTAACGGGAAGCTCCGGGCCACGGTGGTGGTCGAGCGCGGCGCCTCGGAGGAAGTCGTTCGGGAGATCGCGCTGGCCGATGAAGGCGTCCGGAAGCACGTCGGAGACGGGCCGATTCGGAAGACGATTCACGTCCCGGACCGACTCCTGAACCTCGTGGTGGGCTGACGTCCGCGGCCGAACGCCCTACCAGCTCACCTTGCCCTCCTCACCGGGGTCGATCTCGGCCGTTTCTTCGCCCTCCCCGAACAGGTAGGCGCGGAGGTTCGACACCAGGAACTGACGGGCCTGCGGGTCGCGCACGCGCAGCCCGTAGTGGTTGATCAGCAGCATCTGGCGCCGCTTCCAGTCTTCCCAGCACTCGACGCAGATCTCCGCCACGAGACGCTCGCCCAGTTCGTCCGGGAAGGGCGCCGTCGGGAGCCGCTCCCGTCCCGCCTCTCCGCATCTGTGGCAGCGGAATTCCGTTTCCGGCACCGATTCTCCTCGAGTGTTCCCGGGGCTCACACCGGCACCGTGAGGACCGAGCAATTGGCGCCAAGGATCACCTGACGGGTGATGCCGCCGAGGAGCACGCGCCCGGTAAGACCCGGGGCGTGGTACTTGCCGACCACGATGAGGTCGGCCGCTTCTGCCTCGGCGGTCGTCACGATGTGGTTGACGATCGGCTTTCCACGGACGATGGAGATCTGGATCTCGAGCTTGTCGCGAAGATCATCGGGCACCCGGCCGAGGGCCTCGGCCCTGGCCTGCTGCTCCATCTGACGCAGGGTCTCGTCCGTCTTCGTCGGAGAGCTCACGGCGCGCACGTAGGCCTGGAGAGTGCCCGGCATGGCGTGCAGGAGATACAGCCGGGTCCCGAAGTAGTCGGCGTACCGGGCGCCCGTGGCGGCGATGGGAGCGCTTCCCTCCCGCAGACTGACGGCGGCGAGAATGGTTTCCTCCCTGTCGTGACGGATCGGCCGCCATACCAGCACGGGCAAGGAGGTCCTCCGGACGATGGCCGCGCAGGTGTTGCCCAGCTCGTCGGAGGGCCACACCCGTTTCTGGTGTGCCCCGACGACGACGAGCTCCGCGCCCACCTCGTCGGCCGTCAGCTTCAGAGCCTCGGGCGTCCAGCCGCCTCGCACTTCGCACCTCGCCTCGATACCGCACTGTCCCGCGATTTCCTCCAGGTTCGCCCGCGCGTCCAGCTCTTTCTCGCGTACGATCTCGAGCTTGGAGCCCAGCTCCCTGATCAGGTAGCCCGGCACGTTCAGAGGCTCGATGGCGTGGAACAGGATGATCTCGGCATCCGGGAACCGCGATAGGGTCCACCGAACGGTCTCGACCGACGTGTCGGAAAAATCGATGCCGATGAGAATACTGTGAACCATGGCGGTCGAACCTAGCGCCCGGAAGCCTCGGACGCACGAGAGTCAGGCGTCTCCAGCAGCCGGTCCAGGGCCGCCCACGGATCTCCTTCGGCCGCCTCGCGGAACACGGTATGCACGACCGTGCTCAGGTCACCGTACCTTTCGTACAGCGTCTCCATGTCGTCCAACCGCGTGTAGTACAGCATGCGCGACAGCAGCCAGGCGTTGTTCACGCGCTCCGGGTCCAGCCCGCGATACCTGCCCGAGCGGAACTCCGGCTGCACCTCGTTCTCGAAGCGGTCTGCCGCTTCCCGCAGCAGGCGCTGCTTCTCCTCCCTCATGGCGTCGGCCGGCAGGTCCTCGCCGTACAGTTGCTGCAGAGGCTCCAGCATGGAATGAAAGAAGCGACCGAACACCCGGATGTCATGCCAGCGGTCCCGAGCGGCCCCGCACAATTCATCGTCCGCGAGCGCGTCGCAGAAGAACGAGATCGCGCCCCGGTGGCCGACGAAATTGGCGAAGCTCTCGTTGAACCTGGCCCTACCCTTCGGGAAGAAGGTCGTATGGGTGATCTCGTGGATCACCGTCTCGACGATGCCCACGCTGTCCGTCCGGAGGGTCGTCGAGAGCAGCGGGTCCGGAAACCAGCCCAGGGTGCTGAACGCGCTCGTCGGTCGCACCCACGTGTCGTACCCGTCGCCGCGCAGCTTCTCCGCTTCGCGATAGGCCCTGTCGATGTTGAAATAGCCCTTGTACGGGAGCCGTCCGACCGAGGCGAAACTCGCTCGCCGCGTTGACAACCATGAGCAGCGTGTCCCGGTCGAGCTCGACGTAGGTCGTGAAGGCATCACCGGGATCCAGCTCGAGGGAGCGGGCGGCGTACTCGCGGGCATCCTGCACCAGGCGCAGCTTTTCCCTCACGCTCTCCGGTGTGGTCGTGTCGTGAACGACGTCATGAATGGGTCGACGCGCCGACAGGATCTTGGCTTCCTCCCAGCCCGCGCGAAGCACGTATCCCGGCGAGCAGGCCGTCAACATGCCGATCGAGGCGAACATGACGAGACCCTGCGGAATGATGGACCTCATGGCGGATGGTACGTTCGTCGCGGCGGCATGTGCCCGCCCGCCGCCGGGGACCTCGGGACCGGCACCTCGCGCCGGTCCCGCCGATCGGCTCTCCTGGATCGTGCCGCGGCCGTCATCCGTCGCGTCTCACGTAGTACAGCCGCTCCCGGACCGCGTCTCCCCGATACCGGCGTCCGGGACGGTCCGAATCGCTCCGATACCGCCGATAGCCGCGCCCGAAGCGTCGGAAGGTGTCCGGCGCTCCCGCAGCTCGGAACGACTCTTCGATGGCTCGGGGAGAGAGGAGTCCCTCGTCGTTGTAGCTCAAGAGGATGTGACGGGCATCCGCGGCGTCGAGAATGGATGCGAGCTCCGTTTCGCATCGTCCACGGCGGCACCAGTCCGACCGCAGGTCCTCGTCCGGGATGAGCCCTGTCTTCCCCCTCAGCTGCGGGGGCGGGTCCCAGCCCTGCGCCAGCAGCTCCGGAAGATGATAGTAGCCGGGGTACTGCCGCTCGTTGTACGGCGGATCCAGATACAGCAGGTCGACGGTGCCCGCATGGCGCACGAGGGCCTCGGCCGAGCCGAGAAAGGCCGTGCAACCACCGGCCGCCGGGTCCGGAGGCACCGCCGGACGCAAGGGCCGTAAGTGTAGTGTTTTCACGGCATTTGGCTGCCAGCTCTTCACGAACGAGGCGTACACCCCGGTCGTGTTCGCCACCCGGTCCGCCGCCTGGATCAGCGTGGCCACAAGCAGTTGCTCCCTCTGCCGGTCGATCCGGCCCTCCTCCGCCCACCTCTTGATCGTCGTTCGGATGGTGTCGATGGCCGCCGCGTTGCCGGGCGTGTAGTACATGCGTCCGTGCCTGCGTCCGGCCGAGCCGTCCGGCGTATAGTGCTCCGTGACGAACCCGGGTTTCCGTGGAAGGCCCTCCAGCTCCCGGAGCACGGCGGCGTAGCTCGTCGAGCCGCGTGATCCGTCCGCTCGGACCAGGGACCTCGGAAACGAGGGCGTACGGTCCAGCTCCACGCGGGCGACCTGAAACGCGTACGAAAGTGCCAGAAGGTCCCCGCAGTGAACACGCCAGCCGGCGGTCTTGAGCGCCCGCCCGACGCTGGCGGTCCCGGCGAAGGGGTCGCAGGCGATCCCCGGTGCGAGGTCCAGCTCGCGCAGTGCGTCGAGCAGGAAGGGGACCAGTTTCGTCTTGTTCCCTATGTAACGCACGCGATCCTTGGAGACGGGGAGTACGGGCGCGTAGACGCCATGCCGAAGGGCAATCATACGCCCCCGGCGAGGGAGTCAGCGAGTCCGGATCCGTCGTGCCTTGCGCCGGGACACGAGGATCGACCTGTTTAGGCATGCGGCGACCCGGTGCGCCGCGCCCGGGCCGCACTCCGATCGGCGCTTCCGGGCGAACGTCCGGTGCCGCACGGACCCATTCCCTGGCGGAGAAGCGTGAGCCTGCTCGAAACGCTCTACAGCGCAGCCGTGAGCGCGCTGCGGCCGATTCTGCCCGCCTTCAGGACCGCCCCGCCGAAGGTGTCCGAGGCGGTCGAGGGACGACGCGCGGCCGCCGCTGCCATCGTCGGCTGGGCGGAGAGGGAGCGGGATCCGTTCCGTCCTCTCCTGTGGCTGCACGCGGCCTCCGCCGGTGAGCTGGCGGGCGCGATCCCGGTGGTGGACAGGGTTCGACACCAGAACGAGAGGATCCAGCTTCTCGTCACCTACTCGTCGCCCTCCGCCGAGCCGGTGCTGCCCGAGATCGGGGCCGATTTCGCCGGGTACCCTCCCCTCGAGACCAGAGCGGAATGTCGCGCCGCGATCGAGGCCGCCCGGCCCGACGCGCTGGTGTTCGCGAAGCTGGACGCCTGGCCGGGACTCACGCGGGCCGCCGCCGAGGCCGGCGTGCCGATCGGCATGATCAACGCCACCGTGCGGCCCGGCAGCACCCGCCTGCGTGGCCCGGGTCGGCAGCTGCTGGTCCCGAGCTACGGGCGACTGGATGCCGTGGGCGCCGTTTCCGAGAGCGAGAGGGAACGGATGGAGCGGCTGGGCGCCCGGCCGGAGATCATCCGGGTGACCGGAGACTCCTCGTTCGAGCGTGCCCTCGAACGGGTGGCCCGGGCGCGAGGGGCGGCCGAAGCCGCCGGGCCGAGGCTTCCGCCGCCTGGGGAGGCCGTTCGCCTCGTTGCCGGCTCGACCTGGCCCGAGGACGAGAGAATCCTCATCGAGACGGTCGCGCACCTGCGGAATGATCGCGCGAGCGGAGCGGATCCATCGGCGCTGGACCTCGTTCTCGTCCCGCACGAGCCGGACGCCCCGGCGATAGGCCGGATCCGGGACCTCTGCCGGGAGCACCTCGGCATCCAGCCTCGCCTGTGGTCCGAGTGGGACGCGGACGAGGGCGCCGAGCCGGATTCGATACCGCCGGACGCCCCGCTCATCGTGGACGGGGTCGGCTTTCTGGCCGAGTTGTACCTGGAGTGTGGCCTGGCGTGGGTCGGCGGCGGCGCCGGGGGGGAAGGACTGCACTCCGTCGTGGAGCCGGCGGCGGCCGGCGTTCCCGTGCTGTTCGGCCCCGTGCAGGGCCGATGGGAAGCCCGTCACCTGGTCGAGCTGGGGGCGGCGGTCGAAGTAGCGCCGGAGGATGCGCCGGATGTCATCCGCTCTCTGCTGCGGGACCCGGCCCGGCGCGAGCGAATGGGCCGGATCGGTTCGGAATTCGTGGAAAGCGGCCGGGGCTCGGTCGCGGCCGCCGCCGCCCTCGTGCTGGATCTGATCGAGCGGAACAGCGCCGTCGAGTAGATCAGCCCGACCCGGTCGCTCCTCCCGGCACGGGCTTGGGCCCCAGGACGTACCAGAACAGGCAGCCCACGATCGGGCACAGCAGGACGATGGCGCTCCACAACAGGCCGACGCGTCGTTGGGGTCGCGCGCGGATGATCAGACCGATGGCCCACGCATCCAGGGCGACCAGCAGCGCGGCCAGCACCCAACGCGTGTCCAGGCTGTTCACGAAGTCCATCATCTCGTTCATGCGACGCTCGGCGATCCGGCGAACTGAAGGCGGTACAGCCGCGCGTACAGTCCGCCCAGCTCCAGCAGTTGGTCGTGCGTTCCCGTCTCGCGGATCTCTCCGTGGTGCATCACAAGAATGCGGTCGGCGTTGCGGATAGTCGAGAGCCGATGCGCGATCACGACGCTCGTTCTGCCCGCCATCAGCTCCTCGAGGGCCCTCTCGATCAAGGCCTCGATCTCGGAGTCCACGGCGCTCGTCGCCTCGTCCAGCAGCAGGATGTCCGGATCGCCCGCCAAGGCGCGCGCGAAGCTCAGCAGCTGTCGCTCACCCGCGCTCAGGTTGCTCCCCCTTTCGCCCAGTGGCTGCAGGAATCCGTCCGTCAGGCGCTCCACGTAGGGTTCCACTCCTACCCGCCGGGCCGCCTCGCGTGCCTCGGCCTCACGGACTTCCGTCCGGCCGAGGTCTATGTTCCTGAGGACGGTGTCCGAGAACAGGTAGACGTCCTGCAATACCAGGCCCATCCGGCTGCGCACGTCTTTCGCCGAAAGCGTCGCGAGGTCCACCCCGTCGAGCAGGATCTGTCCCGCCTGCGGCGCGTAGAACCGCATCAGCAGGCTGATCAGGGTGGACTTTCCGGCCCCCGTAGCCCCCACGATGGCCACGCGCTGGCCGGGCTCGATCGTCAACGAGACGTCTCGCAGCACCCAATCGCGTTCGCCTTCCGCTGTCGACCCGGGAGGCGCAGGCTCAGGGCCGGTATCGCCCTCCGGTCCGCCGCCCGCATCCTCGCCGTAGTGGAACCACACGTCTCGGAACTCGATTCGGCCCCCGCGTGACAGGACGGTGGGTGCCGCCGCGGGATCCAGCGCGTCCGCTTCGGAGTTCGCCACCTCCGCCGCCGGCCACGCTTCGACGGCGGCTGGCTCGCGATCCAGCAGCTTGAAGATCCTCTCGGAGCTCGCCATCGCGCCCTGCAGGATGTTGTACTTCTCGGACAAGTCCTGGATGGGGCGGAAGAAACGACGGGCGTACTGGAGAAAGGCGGCGATCGTGCCCACCGTCATCGAGCCGCGCAGGGCCTCCGACCCGCCGTACCAGATGATCAGGGCCATAGCTACCGCAGCCAGTAGCTCGACGGCCGGGAAGAACAACGCGTAATAGGTGATCGATCGGAGATGGGCGTTCAGGTGGTCCCGGTTGATCTCATCGAATCGACCGGCGGTCGCCTCCTCCTGACGGAACAGCTGCAGCACCGACATCCCCGTGATCCGCTCCTGCAGAAACGCGTTGATCCGGGCCAGTCGAACCCGGATGTCCCGATACGCACGGCGCACTCGCGTGCGGAACAGCCATGCCGTGACGAACACGAACGGGAGGACGGTGAAAGTCACGAGCGCCAGGCGCCAATCGAGGATCAGCATCGCCGTGACGATGGCGCCGATCGTGAAGACGTCCCCGAAGATGGTGACCACGCCCGACGTGAACATCTGGTTGAGCGCTTCCACATCGCTCGTAACGCGTGTCATCAACCGGCCCACCGGGTTCCGGTCGAAGAACGCCAGCTCCAGGCGCTGGAGGTGCGCGAACACCTCGCTGCGGAGATCCTCCATGACGCGCTGGCCGATCCAGGTCGTCAGCAGTGTGCGTCCGTACTCGAGCAACCCCGCCAGGAGCAGTGTCGCGACGTACACGGCCGCGAGCAGGGTCAGGAGTCCGAGGTCTCCCGCCGGGAAGGCCGAGTCGATCGCCAGTTTGGTCAACCACGGCCCGACGAGCGCGAGCGCCGATGCGGCGATGAGGATCATCACGGCGGCCGCCACGTGCCAGCGATAGGGCCTGAGGTAGGCCATCAGCCGGCGCATGAGGCGAGCGTCGTAGGCCTTTCCCAGCGCCTCCTCCTCGTGGACAGGTCCTTCGGGGGAAGTCTGCAGGCTCGTTCCTCCGTGTGTGGGTCGATGAAATCCCCCGAAGATACCCGACCCCACGGAGGCGTTCCAGCCGTCGTATTTGACGCTCCCCCGCACGTGGGCTCATCATCGCGCCATGCAGACGTTCATCGACATTCGCGGCGCCCGGCAAAACAACCTCAAGGGGATCGACGTCCGGATACCGCACCGGCGCATGACGGTCCTGACCGGGCCCAGCGGCTCGGGCAAGTCCAGCCTGGCCTTCGATTCGGTCTACGCGGAAGGCCAGCGTCGGTACGTGGAGTCCCTGTCCACGTACGCCAAGCAGTTCCTGGAGCGAATGCCCAAGCCGGACGTGGATTGGATCGACGGAGTGGCTCCTTCGGTGGCCATCGACCAGCGGAACACCGTGCAGAGCAGTCGCTCCACCGTGGGAACGGTCACCGAGGCCTACGACTACATACGCCTCCTGTGGAGCCGGATCGGTCACACCGTATGTCCGGACTGCAGCGTTCGTGTGGTGCCGGACACGGTTCAGTCCGCCACCGATGAGATCATGGTGGAGGCGGAAGGGACGCTCGCGTACGTCACCTTCCCCCTCGAGCGCAGCACCGGCCTCACGCATTCCGCCGCCGTCGACAACCTCCGGGCGCGCGGCTACGTGCGGATCATGGTGGATGGGACGGAACGGCACGTGGAAGATCTCGATCCGGAAGTCGTCGACGTCCCGGCCGCCGACCTTTCCACGGCGTCCGAGGCGCTGGTGATCGTGGATCGTCTCACGATCGATGCGGGCGCGCGTGAGCGAATCGCGGATTCCGTGGCGTCGGCGTTCGCCGAGAGTCACGGACACGCGGAGGTCCTGGTCGTCAGCAGAACCGCTGGTGCGCCCGCCCGGGTCGAGCGGCAAATCCCGTTCACGGAGGCGTTCCGGTGCGGGGAGTGCGGCCGCGGGTTTCCGGATCCGACTCCCATCCTGTTCAGCTTCAACCACCCTACCGGGGCCTGCCCCACGTGCAATGGATTCGGCGCCACGCTCGAATACGCACGGGAGCTGATCGTGCCCGACCCCGGCCGGTCGCTGTCGGACGGAGCCCTCGACCCGTGGACGAAGCCCCGGTACTTCCGGGAGGCGGCCGAGGTGCTGGAGCTGGCCGCTCGTCGCCGAGTTCAGCCGGGTCTTCCGTGGCGCGAGCTGCCGGAAGCCCTGCGCGACGAGCTGCTCGACGGGAGCGCCGACTTCGTCGGTATGATCCCCTTCCTCCGTTCGCGCGAGAGAAAGCGCTACAAGCAGTACATCAGAGTCTTCCTGCGGCAATACCAGCTCCCACGGCAATGCGCCGCGTGCGGTGGCGCGCGGCTGCGTCCCGAGGCGCTGCACGTGAGAATCGGCGGCGAGACGATCGCCGAGGCTTCCGCGCTCACGGTGGACGAGCTGAAGGCGTGGCTGAGTGAACTCGCGCTGTCACCGTTCGAGTCACGCGTCGCCCAGACGATTCTGCGAGAACTGGCGGACAGGGTCGACTTCATGTCGGCCGTCGGCCTGGGCTACCTGAGCCTCGATCGCCAGGCCCGCACTCTGTCCGGCGGTGAGATGCAGCGCATACGGCTCGCCGGGAGCCTGGGCAGCCGGCTCGTGGACACGCTGTACGTCCTGGACGAGCCCACGATCGGTCTGCACGCGCGCGACGTCGAACAGTTCCTGGAGGTCCTCGGACATCTGAGGGATCGTGGTAATACGGTCCTGGTGGTGGAGCACGATCCGGCGGCCCTGAGAGCGGCGGATCGAGTGCTGGAGCTTGGGCCGGGAGCCGGAGAGCTGGGAGGCGAGCTGGTATTCGAGGGCACGTTCGAGGGGCTGAGGGGATCCGACACGGCGACGGGTCGCTCACTTCGGGGAGGCGGGCCCGTTCGCCGGACCACGCGGCCGGACCCGGGCGGCCCGTGGCTCCGACTCGATGGCGCCACGCTGCACAACGTGCGTGACCTCGACGTGGAAATACCGCTGGGCCGTCTCACGGTCGTGACCGGTGTGTCCGGCTCGGGCAAGTCCACGCTCGTGCACGACGTCCTGTACCGGGCGCTCGAGCGCGAGCTGAGGGGCGCCACCTCGGCGAGGCGTCACCTCGGCGAGGTGGCCGGGGAATGGCGCAGCCTCCGGGGCCACGAGAGGCTCGAGGAAGCGGTGCTGGTGGACCAGAGCCCGATAGGCCGCACACCGCGCTCGAACCCCGTGACCTACATCAAGGCATTCGGAGAGATCCGCCGCCTGTTCGCCGAGCAGCCGGAAGCGAAGGGGCGCGGGCTCACTCCGGCACACTTCAGCTTCAACGTGGCCGGCGGGCGCTGTGAAGCCTGCAAGGGGGCCGGCGAGGAGCTCGTGGAGATGGTGTTCCTCGCCGATGTAGCGATGCCGTGCGAGGTGTGCGAAGGCCGGCGGTTCAAGCCGGAGATCCTCGATGTGGAGTACCGTGGCCGCAATATCCGCGACATCCTCGACCTCACGGTGGACGAGGCGATCCGCTTCTTCATCCGGCAGGACCGCCTCGGGCAGGCCCTGTGGCAGCTTCAACGCGTCGGCCTCGGATACCTGCGCCTCGGCCAGCCCGCCACCACGCTGTCGGGGGGAGAGGCGCAGCGGCTGAAAGTGGCCCGCGAGCTGGCGCGCCGTTCCTCGAAGCGCCAGCGCCTCTACATCCTCGACGAGCCGACCGTCGGTCTCGGCCTCGGCGAGATCGAGCGATTGCTCGGCGTGCTCGAGCAGCTGATCGCGGCCGGTAACACGGTGGTGCTGGTCGAGCACAACATCGACGTGATCTCCGCGGCCGACTGGGTGATCGACATGGGGCCGGAGGCCGCCGCCGCCGGGGGACGCATCGTGGCGCGAGGGACGCCGGCCGAGGTGGCGGCGACTGCGGGATCCCACACGGGCCGTCACCTGGCACGCCACCTGTCGACCCGTGATGACGGGACCGATGTCGGGCGCCGGACGGACGGATCGGATCCCGACGCTCGCGTCGGCTGACGGGCCCGCTCCGCATGTCCGCACGGATTCCCGCCACGCCCGTGGTCTCCCTCCTCCTCCCGTGCCGGGATGCGGAGCCGTTCCTGCCCGAGTGCATCCGCAGCCTCGAGTCGCAGACGCTGGAGAGATACGAAGTGCTCGCCGTGGATGATGATTCGACCGACCGAACGGCGGAGATCCTGAGCGAATGGGCCTCGCGGGATCCCCGGGTCCGGGTCATCCGCACCGGCGGCGAGACGGGACTGGTTCCGGCCCTCAACCTGGCCTCCGCGTCCGCCAGCGCTCCGCTGCTGGGCCGCATGGATGCCGACGACGTGGCTCTCCCCCGCCGCCTCGAGCTCCAGGCCGACCTCCTCGAGAGCCATCGGGATGTGGCGGCCTGCGGGACGGGTGTAGAGCTGTTTCCCGCCCGGCACGTGGGAGAAGGTTACGCGCGGTATGCCGCCTGGCTGAACGGACTGTGTCACCCCGACGACGTGTGGCGGGATCTGCTGGTCGAGTGTCCGATCGCTCACCCGGCGCTGCTCATCCGGAGATCCGCGCTTCGCGCCATAGGAGGCTATCGCGATGCCGGCTGGCCTGAAGACTACGACCTGATGCTGCGCCTGCACGCCGCCGGGATGAGGGCCTCCAACCATCCCGAGAGGCTGCTGCGATGGAGGGTGCGTCCGGACCGTCACTCGCTCGCCTCTGATCGCTACGGTCCCGATTCGTTCAGACGCTGCAAAGTCCACTTTCTCCGGGAGAGCTTTCTCCCGTCCGGTCGCCCTCTGGTCGTCTGGGGGGCGGGCCGGGTGGGGAAGCCCCTGGCCCGGGAGCTCCTGCGCCAGGGGTCGTGCGTGGACGCATTCGTGGACCTCGATCCGCGCAAGATCGGACAGGAGATCCACGGGGCGCCCGTGCTCAATCCCGAGGCGTTCGCGCGGCGACCGGCCCATCCGCGTCCGTACGTGCTGGCGGCGGTGGGATCGCCCGGAGCCCGGGATGACATCCGCGCGGCCCTGGATGCTCGCGGCTTTCGGGAGATCGACGACTACCGGGTTTGCGCGTAGGTTGACGGCTCGCCGGACGGTCGGCTGATCGGCTCGACCGGAGCCTGAGGCGCTCCATGGCACGTATCAAGGAGATCGGGATGAACCGCACATGTCCGTCACGAGCACGCGTTCTGGCGGCGGCGGCGCTCGTGGCCGCTTGGGGGTGCGCTTCGAGCGGCGGCCCTCAGCCGACGTCCGGCCCCGCGGGTAACGATGCGGAGGCCGAAGCCGCCGAGACCCGACAGCTGCTGGGTGGCACTCCCAACGGCGCCTGGGAGTCGGCGTACCAGCGGCTGTCGTCGCGTCCCGTCCTCATCCGCGGTGGTACGGTCATGACCGCGGCCGGGCAGGAAATCGAGGGGGACGTGCTGCTGAGTGGTGGCCGGGTCCAGGCCGTGGGCGTGGACCTGGACGCGCCACCGGACGCCGAGGTGGTCGATGCATCCGGGAGATACGTGACACCGGGGATCATCGATACGCACTCGCACCTGGGTGTATCCCCGTCGCCGAGCGTGGAGGGCGTGGGCGAAACCAACGAAGCCACGGACCCGGTCACGGCCGAAGTGTGGGCGGAGCATGGCGTGTGGCCCCAGGACGCCGGCTTCTGGAGTGCCCTGGCGGGAGGTGTCACCACGCTGCAGGTCCTTCCGGGAAGCGCGAATCTGATCGGCGGCAGGGGGGTGACTCTGAAGCTGGTTCCGGGGCGTGGCGTCCGGGAAATGATGTACCCGGGCGCGCCGATGGGGCTGAAGATGGCGTGCGGAGAGAATCCGAAGCGGGTCTACGCCAGCCAGGGCCCGTCTACGCGCATGGGCAACGTTGCGGGCTACCGCGAGGCCTTCATCCGGGCGGAGAAGTACCGCTGGAAGTGGGACGCGTGGATCGCCGGCGCACGCGACAGCATGCCGGATCGCGACCTGCAGCTCGAGACGCTCGCGGAGGTGCTTCGAGGCAACATCCTGGTCCAGAACCACTGCTACCGGGCGGATGACATGCTCAACATGATCGAAGTCGCCCGGGAGTTCGGATTCTCGATCCGTTCCTTCCACCACGCAACCGAGGCCTACAAGATCCGCGATCATCTCGCCTCGGCGAACATCGGCGCGTCCATGTGGGCCGACTGGTGGGGCTTCAAGATGGAGGCGTTCGACGCCATTCCGGAGAACATCGCCCTGGTCTCCGATGCCGGCGCCCGGGCGATCCTGCACACCGACAGCGGGCTCGAGATTCAGATCATGAACCAGAACGCGGCCCGGGCCATGTATGCGGGACGCGCGGCCGGCCTGGATGTGAGCCGCGACGAGGCGTTGCGCTGGATCACGATCAACCCAGCTTGGGCGCTGGGAATCGACGGCGACACGGGCAGCCTGGAGAGGGGCAAGGCGGCAGACGTGGTCATCTGGTCGGGAGATCCGTTCAGCGTCTACAGCCAGGCGGACCGGGTGTACATCGACGGTGCGCTCGTCTTCGACCGGTCCCGCGAGACCGGTAACCCGGCCAGCGACTTCGAACTGGGAATCCTGCCGGACGTGGGGGACGGAGGTGGACGATGAGTGCTCGGCGGCGGGCCCGCCTCGGTTTCGCGGTCCTGGCCGCGATGTGCGTCACTCAGGCGTTCCCGGGGACTGGCGTGGCCCAGGATCTGGCCGTCACCGGAGGGACCGTGTACACGGGGTCCGGCCCCGCCCTCGAGGGCGCGACCGTTTTCATCCGCGACGGCCGCATCGCGGCCGTGGGTCCGGATGTCGAGATTCCGCCCGGGACCCCGTCGCTCGACGCGACGGGCCTCGTGGTGACGCCCGGCCTCGTCGACGCCTTCACCAACCTGGGCCTGGTCGAGGTCGGGATGGTGAGATCCTCCGTGGATTTCGGGATGAACGACGATCCCGTGCGGGCGGCGTTCGACGTCGTGGACGGTATCAACCCGCGCTCCGTCCTCATCCCGGTGAACCGGTCCGGAGGCCTTACGACGGTACTCTCCGGTCCGAGCGGAGGTCTCGTCTCGGGACAGGCGGCCGTGATCGATCTGGCCGGCGCTTCTCTCCAGGAGATGCTCGCGCGGCCGCGGGCCGCCATGCTCGCCAGCTACGGGGCAGGGCCGGCATCCGCAGTCGGCGGATCGCGGGGCGCCGTGTCGCTACGCCTGCGCGAGACTCTGGATGATGCCCTCTACTGGCGGGATCACCGGGAGGATTTCGACGAGGGCAGGAGCCGAAGCCTCTCTCAGTCCAGGCTCGATCTGGAGGCTCTGGGACCCGTTCTCGACGGCGAGATGCCGCTCATCGTGACCGTACACAGGGCCAGCGACATCGAGGCCGTCCTCAGGATCGCGGCGGACTACGGCCTGGATCTGGTCATAGCGGGCGCCTCCGAGGGGTGGATGGTGGCCGCCCGGCTGGCCGATACCGGCGTTCCCGTGATCGTGAAGCCGCTGACCAACAACCCGCGCGGTTTCGACCGTCTGGGCTCACGGCTGGACAACGCGACGCTCCTGCACCAGGCCGGAGTCGATGTGATCATCTCGAGTTTCGACACCCACAACGCGCACCACATCAAGCTCGAGGCGGGCAACGCGGTGCGCATGGGCCTTCCGTGGGAGGCGGCCCTGCGAGCCGTGACCCTGGCCCCGGCACAGGCACTGGGCGTCGGGAGCGAGTACGGGTCCCTTGAGCCGGGGAAGGTCGGCAATGTGGTGGTGTGGACCGGCGACCCGTTCGAGCTCTCGACCAGGGTTGAGTCCGTGGTGATCCGGGGACGCGAGACTTCGATGGACTCGCGGCAGAAGGCCCTGCTGCGCCGTTACCGGGAGATCGATGACGAGCGGCCCGCGTTCAAGGAAACGGGACCGTAGCCGGGCCGCCGGGGCGTCCGGAAGGTCCCGGGTGCTCGAGACTGCGGAGGGACGGGCGGGCGTCCCTCCGGCCACGATCCGGCCATCCCGCGATCTACCGCGATAACCTTAAGTTTTTCAGTCAATTACATACGTTGACTCTCGGTTGACACCGACGGGCGTCGCGACCGTTTCCCGGACTCCGGATCGGTCGCGCCGGGGGCCGTGAAGGGCTATATTTTCACGGTTGTACAACGCCGCGGCGCCGACGATGATCGGGCGCCGGCGGGAGGCCCGGAGGCGGGCCGCCGACCCGGGCCGCGAGAGCGGCCGGAGTCGAGCGCCAACCCGAGTCCGGGCCATCGACATCACCCTCCCGTGACGAGCGCATGGAGACGAGCGACAGAATCGAGCGGGTAGAGCAGAGGCTCCTCGAAGACGAGATGAGAGAGTCGTTCATCGATTACTCGATGAGCGTGATCGTTCAGCGGGCGCTGCCCGACGTACGCGACGGCCTCAAGCCCGTCCACCGGCGAATCCTGTACGCCATGCACGAGCTCGGACTGACACCCAACCGGCCGTACAAGAAGAGCGCCACCGTGGTCGGCGACGTGCTCGGCAAGTACCACCCTCACGGCGACTCGGCCGTGTACGACTCCCTCGTCCGGATGGTCCAGGAGTTCTCGCTCCACTACCCGCTCGTAGACGGCCAGGGCAACTTCGGCTCGATCGACGGAGATGGCGCGGCGGCCTACCGCTACACCGAGGCCCGGCTCGCCTCCCTGGCGACGGAGATGCTGGCCGACATCGAGAAGGAGACCGTCGACTTCATCCCGAACTTCGATGATCGGCTGGAGGAACCGACCGTTCTCCCGGCGCGACTCCCTAACCTGCTGATCAACGGATCCTCGGGCATCGCCGTGGGCATGGCGACGAACATTCCCCCGCACAACCTGCGTGAGATAGTCGTCGCCTGCGAGCGGCTCATCGAAGATCCGGACACGCCCCTGGAAGACATCCTGGAGCTGGTCCCGGGGCCCGACTTTCCCACCGGTGGGCTCGTGTACGGCCGCACAGGGATCAGGGAGGCATACTCGACGGGCAGGGGGCGGGTGGTCATGCGCGCGCGGGCGCACATCGAGGAGCGACCGAGCGGCGGGGAGCGGATCATCGTCACCGAGATCCCGTTCATGGTGAACAAGTCACGGCTGGTGGAGCAGATCGCTCAGCTGGTGCGCGACCGGCGCATCGAGGACATCTCGGACCTGCGTGATGAGTCTGATCGTGATGGCATCCGGGTCGTGATCGACATGAAGCGGGACGCGATCCCGCAGATCGTGCTGAACCAGCTGTACAAGCACACGCAAATGCAGAGCACGTTCGGCGTGATCATGCTTGCCCTGGTGGGTGGCGTGCCCAAAGTGATGGACCTCAAGGAAATCCTCGGACACTTCCTCGAGCACCGGCACACGGTGGTCGTGCGGCGGACCGAGCACGACCTGAGGGTCGCGAAGCACCGCGAGCACATCCTCGAGGGGCTCAAGATCGCGGTCGACAACATCGACGAAGTCGTCCGGATCGTTCGAGGCTCCAAGACCACGGAAGAGGCGGCGGCGAGCCTGCGCGAGCGGTTCGATCTGAGCGAGAAGCAGGCGGAGGCCATCCTGGCCATGCGCCTCTCGCGCCTCACCGGCCTCGAGATCGAGAAGCTGGAGGAGGAGATCGCCGAGGTTCGGGCCACGATCGCGCAGCTCGATGCCCTCATGGAGTCGCGGGACGCCCGCATGGCGGTCGTGCGTGACGAGCTCCTCGCACTCTCCGAGCGCTATGGTGACGAGCGCCGCTCGGAGGTGATCGACGCGGAGATCAGCTTCGATCCGGAAGACCTGATCGCCGAAGAGGAGATGGTGATCACGATCAGCCACCAGGGCTACATCAAGCGCATCGCGCCCGCCACGTACCGGCAGCAGCGCCGGGGCGGTCGCGGTATCGCCGGCATGGACACGAAAGAGGAAGACTGGGTCGAGCATCTGTTTCTGGCGTCCACCCACGACTACCTGTGCGTCTTTACGGTGCGCGGGCAGGTGTACTGGCTCAAGGTGCACCAGATTCCGCTCGCGTCGAGGACGTCGCGGGGCAAGCCGGTCGTGAACCTGCTGAACATCTCCAAAGAAGAGAAGATCGCATCGATCCTGAGGGTGCGGGAATTCGAACCGGACCGGTACGTGCTGTTCGCGACGCGCGCCGGTCAGGTGAAAAAGACCAGCCTGGCGGCGTACCGCCACGTGAGAGCGAAGGGGATCAACGCCATCAACATCGATGAGGGCGATCGGCTGATCGACGCCCGGCTCACGGACGGCGACAACGACCTGATCCTGGCCACGCGCAAGGGGATGGCCATCCGTTTCAAAGAGAGCGATGTGCGGCAGATGGGGCGAGCAGCCCGCGGTGTGCGGGGCATTCGCCTGAAAGAGGGCGACGAGGTGGTGGGCGCCGTGGTGGTCCGCCAGGGCGCGAGCCTGCTGTCGGTGACGAACCTCGGTGCCGGTAAGCGCACGAAGGTCGAGGATTACCGGATCCAGCGACGGGGCGGCCAGGGGCTCATCAACTTCCGCCTGTCCGAGAAGACGGGTGAGCTGGTCGGGGTCCGCGAAGTGACGGATGAGGACGAGCTGATGCTCGTGACCCGCGGGGGCGTGATCAACCGTCAGCCCGCCAGCCAGATCAGGGTCATCGGTCGAGCGACCCAGGGTGTTCGCGTGATATCGCTCGACGAAGGCGACGAGCTGATGGATCTGGCCAAGGTCGCCGCCGAGCTGGATCCCGACGACGAGGCCGGGTACGAGCTGGAAGCCGTCGGTGTCGAAGTGGAATCCGGAGGTGAGGGCCGGGAGACGGCGGAAGAGGAAGGGTAGGCCTGTCGTGCCTGCGATCCACGACCTGGTGGGGATCGACGCGATTCGCGCGGCCGCGGACCGGATCGCCGCCGCCGTTCGACGCACACCGCTCCTTCCGGTGGACCGTACGGCCGGTCCGCCACCCGCGGACGCGGCCGACCTGTGGCTGAAGTGTGAGTGCCTCCAGTTCGCCGGCGCGTTCAAGCTCCGTGGGGCGTACAACTTCATCGCGTCGATCGATCCAGCCTCCCGCTCCGCCGGGGTCGTGACCTACTCATCCGGCAATCACGCCCAGGGCGTGGCGTACGCCGCCCGGGCCTTCGGCATTCCGGCCCTTGTCGTGATGCCCGTCGACGCTCCGGCGGTGAAAGTCGCCGCGGTGCGCAGGCTTGGAGCGGATCTGGAACAGATCGGAACGACCACGGTGGAGAGGCAGGCCCGGGCCGAGGAGGTGCTTGCCGAGCGGGGGGGCACCATGGTGCCGCCGTTCGATCATCCGGACATCATTGCGGGCCAGGGGACCGTCGGGCTGGAGATCGTGGAGCAGCTGGCGGAAGTCTCGCGC
Source organism: Gemmatimonadota bacterium (assembly GCA_039590285.1). GTDB lineage: Bacteria > Gemmatimonadota > Gemmatimonadetes > Palauibacterales > Palauibacteraceae > Benthicola. The sequence continues at coordinate 125 of JBDHFS010000040.1, read as the reverse complement.
CGGACGGGTGCCGTGGCTCCGCCGTCCACCGTCGTGGTCCCGATCGGCGGCGGGGGATTGATATCGGGCGTGGCGGCGGCGGTTCGAGCGCTCGCCCCGGACGCGGTCGTCGTGGGAGTGGAGCC
>JBDHFS010000039.1:0-15721 GCA_039590285.1 Gemmatimonadota bacterium | reverse complement strand
GACGAGGGAACGGAGCCGGAGCGGAAGAACGAGAACGTGCCCGAGAACGCCAGCACGGCGGCGAAGTTCGGGATCCCGCCGGGGCACCTGCCCCCACCGGGTCAATGCCGCGTATGGATTCCGGGCGAGCCTGCCGGCAAGCAGAAGAAGAAGTACCCTTCCGGAGATTGCGGCCAAATCTCGCCGACCGTTCCGGCCGGGGCATGGCTCGTATACCGTCCGGGCGAGGACAAGAAGGAAGTGGTCGTCCGAGAGTACGGGAAAGAGCGCCAGGTCACTTCAGTCAAGGTGTTCGACATCTTGACGGGCGCTTTCCTGCGGGAGCTCGATCCGGACGAGGGCTAGTAGGCCGATCTAACCGTGCGGGTCCGGCTCCTGGTCGTCTCAGTCCGAGCACCGTGGGAGCCGGGTCCGCACACCCTGAAAGCATGAGCGGGCCGGCCCATACCCGGGACCGACCCGCTCAAAGGTCGCGCGGATGGGCGGGGTTATCCTTCCAGCGCGGACCTCAGCGCTTCGAGGTGAATGTCGATCCGGGCCTCGAGTTCCTCGGGGACCTTCATGCCGCGCTCACGGCAGCGATTGGCCACCATCGCGTCGACGTCCAGGATCCACGTACCGAACTCGGGGGCAGGGTGCCTCTGCAGCTTCCCGGTCGACAGAACAGGGTCGGTATCCGCCAACTCCTCCGCCTCGCGGGTCGCCCTCCACGCCCTGAGCACCGCCCGATACTGGCGGGCTCGCTCAACGAAGCGGCCGGCCCCATCAGCCGGGTCGGAGAAGTTGCGGCACGACATGGGCCGCTCGGCGTCCAGCTCGCATCCATTCGTGCGGTGAAATACACAATTGCCGTCCTCACTCACGGCGAGCACGGCGGAGTGACGGTGCAGGTAACTCCGGACCACTTCGCCCGTCGTGACGCCCAGCCCCCGGGCGATCCGCGCCACCTCGTACGGCGTCAGGGGGATGCGGTTTCCGGGGCAGTGCGGACCGCACGTCACTCCCGCCTCAGAGGCTCGGCGCTGCAGGCTGTCCAGAAAGTCATCCATCATCGTGAGTCCTCAGGGTCATCTCCGAGCGGACCGTCGGACGCTCACAGCCATACGGGCCGCATAACCTATGCAGAGACGGGGTCGAGTGCGACCGATTGGCCGGACCGGTCGGCCCCACGGTCCTTCCCCATTGGCTGTTTCCGCCCTACCCGAACACCTCCTCCGCCGCTTCCGCCCGCTCCACGAGCCCCGCCACCTCCTCCGCTGCCGCCTCGCTCGGCAGGTAACGGCGGTACATGGCTGCGATGCTCTTCAGCATCCTGAGGTACGGATCTAGCAGAGAAGTCGTGGAGGCAGCCTCCGAGTCGATCCACGCGATGGGCACACACGCGACCGATCCCGGCCTTCGCAGCTCGGTCTTGATCAACAGCTCGACGTCGAACGCGAACTGGTGCTCGAGGAGATCCGGGAGGATTTCGGCCGCAATATCCGCCCTCCACGCCTTGAACCCGCACTGCGTGTCGGTGATGTGACCGAGAAGCGGCAGCATCTGCTTCCACAACTCGATGAATCTCTGGCCCCGCTCGTCTCGCTCTCCGCTCTTCACGACGACGGACTCCCGTTGTCGCCGCGAGCCGATGGCCGCGTGGCTGGTGCCGCGCACGATCGGGTCGATCAGCAATCCGAGCTGCCCGAGGTGTGTGGAGAGGTCGGCGTCCGTATACGCGATGATGTGATCCTGTGATCCGTTCTCCGTCGCCGCTCTCCACATACCCAGCTGGATCGACGCTCCCTTCAGGCTCTCTTCAGCTGACTGGAGTGTGGCGATGGCGGGAACTCCATCGCGGATCCCATCCTCTAGAAACAACACCCTCACGGGAGCGCTCGGTGCGCGCTCCGCCAGGATCTCTTGGGCAACCCGTCCGCTGGCGTGCGGGCAACCATCGTCGACTGCGATCAGATGCCAGGTGAAGGAAGGAAGGTCTCCGAGGAGCCATTCGAGCTGCTCGAGCTTGCGGATGAAAAAATCCTCACCGTGTGGGTGCATGTCGGGAGTGAGAATGCGCTCATGCTCGCGGTACATCGCGAACACGACGCTGATGCGAAGAGGCCCTCCTCTTGTGTCCGAGGATTGGCGCCAGGCGAGGTCGATCCGCTCGACCATCCGCTTCGAGCGCGCCAGCTTAACCGCCAGGTGCACGAGAAGCGGAACGTCGTTCCGCCGCTCCAGCAGTGAAGTCTCGAGCTGGTCGAGGTCCGTCAGGGAGGGGCAGGCGCTGAGGAATCTCTGAGCGGTATCCCTGGCGCGATCCAGCTTCCTCGCGTCTCGCAGGTCGAGCCGCTCAGGAGCCGCGCCGATGGCCTCGGCGACGATCGAAGACCAGGTCTCGGTCACCCCGCGGTACCGCCCGTCGCCCCAGCCGGTTCCTGCCCCGTGCGGATCGCCGCCACACGCACTTCGTCCCATGTGAACCAGACGTTGTCGTTGCCACGGAGCACGTCGAGAAGGAGCGGCATCTTTTCCGTTCGGAAATAGGCGAGGAAGGAACCGCTGCCCGACGCCTGTGAAACTGCCAGCCGGTTCTCGGGCATCTCATCCTTCGACCGGTCGACGAACCAGAGCTCTGCCCTCGGATAGGCCTCGTCGGATAGGCCGAGGTAGATCACGGCATCCGTCTCGAGGTTCAGCGGAAAGTCGGAGTACACCTGAACCTCGTATGATTCGATCTTCGCGTAGAAGAACCCGTCCATGCTTCCTCCAGGCCATGATTCGGGTCCACGGTACTGCCCCCGGTCTTTCCCGACCAGATTCCCTCTGCCAGGCACGCGTCAGGAGTGGGGCTCTCAACGCCGGGCGGATCGTCGTCGCCCGGCGCGTACCCCGCAAAATTACGGATACTCGCAACCGGCTTGGCGGAATAAATTTCGCGGCGGTTCGAAGCGTGGAAGAATCCCGCTTCGGAGGCGTTGCTGTCCCGAGATTACCGCGGGATCCTTGGACCCCCTCGGAGGATCGATGAACGGCAAAGAGAACACTCCCAGACGCAACCTGGGCATCGGGTTGTGGATCCTCGCCTTCATACTGATGCTGTCCGCCGGTGTCTACCAGCGGTACACGGGCCCCACATACGAGCTGCGAGGGTCATACTCCTCCGCCGACGCGAGCTTCGACTACGAGCTCATCCGCTCAGCCTACTCCACGAGTGACACCGTGGTCGTCGTGCCGGCTCCTTCGGGGGTGGAAGGGGTCCTGGTGTACCGGCGCTACCCGACTGACGACGAGTTCACCCGGGTACAGATGGCCCGTCGCGGCGACCACCTGGCCGGCGCGCTCCCGGCCCAGCCCCCGGCGGGAAAGCTGGAGTACCACGTCGAGCTGCTGACACCTGCCGGCCCCGTGGTCGCGCCGGACACGGGCGAGAATGCGGTAATCCGGTTCAAGGGCGAGGTCCCCGCGGCCGTCCTCATAGCGCACATCGCGTTCATGTTCTTCGGCGTGCTCGTTGCGTGGAGGGCGGGAATCGGAGCGTTCTTCGGTGGCGCCGGGCTGAAGCGCTTGAGCTGGGCCGCGCTGATCCTGTTTTCGGTCGGCGGGCTCCTTCTTGGACCGTGGGTCCAGAAGTACGCTTTCGGTGAGTACTGGACGGGCATTCCGTTTGGCTGGGATCTGACGGACAACAAGACTCTCGTGATGTGGCTGGCCTGGTTCTTCGCGCTCGTGGTGATCGGACGGGCGGCGAAGAGCGATCCGTCGGGCCGTGAAGCCGGGCCCAGGGCTCGACTTGCTGTTGTAGTCGCGGCAATCGTCACCGTGGGAGTCTACCTGATTCCCCACAGCATGGCGGGGAGCCAGCTCGACTACGATGCCGTCGATCGGGGTGTGCCGGCAGAGGAGGCCATCGGAATCGGTTGACGCTTGGCTCCGGAAGGCCGGGTAATGGAAGGGCGAATCATGGTTGAGATACAAGCGGAGCTGACGGAGGGAATGCGCGTGTCGTTGTCCAACGGGCGCCACACCTGGCTCTCGGACGAGCCGGCGGAGAAGGGCGGCGATGATACCGGCCCCACGCCCTACGAGTTGCTGCTGGGCTCCCTGGCATCGTGCACCCTGATCACGCTCGTCATGTACGCGCGCCGCAAGGGAATAGATCTGAGGGGGGTCACCGCGCGCTACGAGCACGCGAAAGTCCCGGCGCCCCACGGCCAGACCGGCGTCGTGGACCAGCTTACCGGCTACGTGTCCATCGATGGCGAATACGACGACCCGGTGAAAGAGCGCCTGGAACAGATCGTCAGTCGGTGCCCGGTGCACCGGACGATCGAGAACGGCGCGCTGGTGGTCGATAAGGTGGAGTTCGTCTAGCGGCGTGGCAGCCGGCCGGGCGATGATCAGTCCAGGTGGCGAGACCTGTCGGCGTCGGACTCGGTCGATGGGCTTCGGCGGTTATGCTCTGTCCGGCAGCGCCGCGACTCGATCAACCTGCCGGGAGCAGAATCAGCAGGGCCGTCGCCACCACGTGGGCCGTACTCCCGGCCATCACGAACAGGTGCCAGATCGCGTGGCCGTACGGGATGCTGCGGTTGGCGTAGAAGTAGACTCCGGCAGTGTATGCGAGTCCTCCGATGGCCAGCCACACGAGGGTAGCACCCGGCAACGACTCCATCACCGGTTTCGCCGCGATCACGACGAGCCATCCCATCGCCAGATAGACCGCTGTCGAGATCCGGCGATAACGTCCGGTGAAGAAGAGCTTGAACACGATGCCCGCGGCGGCCAGACCCCAGATCACTCCGAACAGGGTCCATCCCCACCCGCCCCGCACACCGGCGAGCGTGAACGGCGTGTACGTGCCCGCAATGAGCAGGTAGATCGACGAGTGGTCAATCACCCGCAGTCGCGCCTTGGCAGCCGGCGCCGGAATCGCGTGGTACAGGGTGGAGGCTGAGTAGAGCAACACCAGCGTCGATCCGAAGACGGCTGCTCCCACGACGTGGAAGATGTCCCCCTTCATCGCGGCGAGGGTGACCAGTACCACCGTCGCGGCGATGCCGCACAGCGTTCCGAATCCGTGCGTAATCGCGTTGGCGAGCTCTTCACCTCGGCGTTTCAGCCGACCCAAGCTGTGCCTCCCATCACTCATCGGACTCCGGGGGTCACTCCCGCCCAAGGATAATCCCTGGCCGCCTTCGACGGTATTGTAGTCCCCACCGGACTTCAGTCCAACCACCGCGTCGTGTCTCGGACAATCCGGGACAAGCGATGCCGTGAGAAGGTCGCCCGGCGAGCGACGCCGTGTCGGGAAGGGAACCGCCGGCCGGGCTCACTCGTTCCAAGCTCGATGCCCCGATCCGAGGCGGGGCCAGCGACAGAGGCGGCGGAGTCGTGCAGTCGTGTGTTTCGACGCCGACGCCGCATGTCGCGAAGCGGTGTCTTCCATGACGAAGGAGAGTGAGATGAGGCGTTTCACATGGCTGGCCCCGACGGCCGTGTTCGCCCTGGCCGCGTGTGGTGGCGGCGAGGCGGGCGGAGAGGCCGCCGACATGGCCGCCGGCAACCCGTGCGCGGCCAATCCATGCGCCGCGAATCCGTGTGCGGCCGGTCTGCCCCTGGATCGGATCGAGCAGGGGGACCGCGAGCTGGACACTCACGGGATGTCGTGGGAGCAGCTGGCCGACCGCGGCGCCGAGCTGTGGGCGGACAAGTCGCTCAGCGGCGCGGGAGCGACCTCCTGCAGCACCTGCCACACCGGCGATGGCACAGGGATGATGAACGCCTCGTTCGCCCAGCCGTATCCACACGAAGTGGCTATGGCCGTGGATCGGGCCGGAATGGCCGAGGTCACGGCGGCCGAGATGGTCCAGCTGTGCATGGCCATCCCGATGGCGGCCGAGCCGCTCGACTATGGCTCCATCGAGCTGGCGGCTCTCACGGCCGAGGTCGAGAGGTTGCAGGGAAGCTTCGATCCGTCGAAGGCCGGCGGCATGAACCCCTGCGCGGCAAATCCATGTGCAGCCAATCCCTGCGCAGCCAACCCGTGCGCGGCCAATCCCTGCGCGGCGAACCCGTGCGGTGCGGGCAACTGAGTCGAGCCCGTCGGCTGGACACAGGCATCGGATGAGAAAAGGCCGGCGACCTTCCGGGTGGCCGGCCTTCTTCTTGGCTGCGGATGCAGCAGAGCGGTCGCGTAGACCGGACTCTAAGGCGCCGGAGCGTCGGGGTTCCAGATGGCACGCTTCATCTTCAGCGTTCCGTCAGTCATCTTGGCCGACAGCGTCAACCACTTGCCAGAGCTCGTGATCTCTTCGTCGCTTTCGTTGGGAACGACCGTGATAGAGTACGTGCCCCAGCTGACAATCATGTCGGGCCCCTCTTCCTTGCCACCTTCCTTGAGGGACAGCTCGGCGCTCTCGTAGAATTCGAAAGAGTCCTCGAAGTACTTCTTCAGGGCTTCTTCACCTTTCACGGACGGCACGTCTGGTGGCATTCTGACCCCGTCCCTGGTGTGAAGGGCCACCAGGTCCGCCACGTCGCGCTCGTTGAACGCGGTCTCGAATGCTTTCAGGGCGTCCTTCGACGACTGCTGCGCTCGGAGAGGTGGGGCGATCGAGAAGAGGGCGAGCCACCCGACGGCGAGAATACGACTCAACATCCTGGCCTCCGTGGTTCTCGGCAGACAGCGGGGGACGGTATCGCGAATGTACGCGGCGGCGGTCCGAACCGCGTCAGCGTGCCTCGCTGCCGAGTTACGCCCGCGGACCCCGGTGCACTCGTGAGCTGGCCCTCCTGAGGAGAGCCTCCGCCTCCTCGGCGGCCGGGTCGCCATGGTTGGCGTCGGCGACGTCGGCGATCGACGGTTCGAGCAGCAGCAGGGCGAGCAGGGCGGCGCGCTCGGGCATGCTGTCGATGATCACGTGCTCATGCGCCGCGTGAGCTCCATCGCCCTTGGGTCCCAGACCGTCCAGGGTGGGGGTGAACAGGCTCGTCACGTTGCCGTCCGATCCCCCGCCCGAAGTGCCTTGCTCGAGATCCAGGCCGAGCTCGGTCCCCGCCTTCTGCGCCATACGCCAGAGAAGCCGATTGCCCGGGGTCCTTTCCATCGGTGGCCGGTTCAGCGAGCCCGTCACCACGAGCTCCGTGCCGGGCGTCGTCGCCTCGAGCGCCAGGATCTGCTGCTCCACACGTCGCGCGTCCTCCAGCGTGAGGACACGCACGTCCACCGTGGCGCGGCTTTCGGGCGCCACGATGTTCGTCCGCAGGCCGCCATCGATCGTACCCACGTTGACCGTAATTCCGCGTTCCGCGTCGTTGAGGGCGAACAGCCGTTGGATCAGCATCGACAGCTCGAGGATTGCGCTGGCTCCCTTGTGCGGTTCGAGGCCGGCGTGCGCGGCACGCCCCAGCACCCTGACCTCGAAGAATCCGTTTCCCTTTCGGGCGGTCTTGAGCTTCCCGGCCGGGCCGAGGGCTGGTTCGAGTACGAAGGCCCGCTCGGACGCTTTCGCGAGGCGCTTGATGTGCCGCATCGAGTCCGAGCTCCCGATCTCCTCGTCCGAATTGACGAGCACGATCGGGACGACATCGGGCACCAGATCGAGCGCGCGAAGGGCGCGAAGAGCGAAGACGATGTGAACCAGCCCGCCCTTCATGTCGTACGAGCCCGGACCGTGAAGGCGGCCCTCCCTCTCGAGAACGGGCATGCGCTCCAGCGTTCCTATCTCCCACACGGTGTCGCAGTGGCCGATCATCAGTTGCAGCGTCCGGCCCTTGGGCCTTGCATGCGGCACTGCGAGCAGCTGTCCGCCCGACACGGAGCCCGGAAGGACCCGCGCCACAAAGCCGAGGCGCTCCAGCTCCGTCCGCATGATGGCGAGCGGCCCGGCCTGCGCCTCCGCCGACAGGGAGGGAGACTCTTCCTCCACGAGCCGCCGCAGCAGGCGTACCATCTCCCGCTCGCGGCCCCTAAGGTGGGCCAGGATGCGCGCGCCCTGCGCCTGTGCCATGCCGTTCAGCGCTCGAAACCGTCGGGAAGCGGGAAGGAGTACGTCTGTCGGATTGGAGCGAAGCGAAGCGGCGTAACATAGGCGAGAAGGGGAGCGTCGTGGATCAGGTCCTGCCCGTCGCGCTCCAGCGTGCGGAGGCTGTCGGGCGCCACGGCCGCCTCCACGATTCGTCCGACGACCATGCTGTTGTCTCCGAAGCCGTCTACCATCCGCTCCAGCTCACACTCCAGAAACAGGTATGATTGGGCGAGGAGGACACCATCGACGCGGGTCGCCGGCCGGATCTGGAGCGCCGCCAGTTCGGGCTTCACCGAGTCATCACAGCGTGGTGCGGCGCACAGGCTGGCCAGAACGACCTGGTCGGGACGGGGCATCGAGACGGTGAAGACGCCATCGCGGCTGGCGTTCCGATACGTCGAGTGCCGCGGTGTGCACACGAACCCGAAGTAGTTCTGCCATCCCATGGGTGTGGCCATGTGCTTGGGGGCGAGGTTGGGCGTACCGTCCTCCTCGAGCGTACCGATCACGGCAAGGGGAGAGACCCAGAAGAATCTGTCCCATATAGGCTTGTCAAGGTCGAGTTTGACTAAATTCTGAAGTGGTCGAGTGTGCATTGCGGGCCTCCGATCCTGTTCGACTTTACATCATGACACCGCGGGCTATAAATAGCCATATCGTGGTTGCAGCCGCACTGGCCGATCGCACCGGCGGGCTGCCGACCTGACCACTTTCGGAGAAAGCACCGATATGCAGACGCACATTTCGACCCGCGGGGCCGAGCTGACCGACGATCTCAAGGCTCGAATCGAAGGGGTCGCGAATGACCTGGCGGATAGGGCGCCGGGCCTCGAGCTCGCCAAGTTCGTGGTCGAGGAACGGGAGACCACGAAGGCCATCGGCTTGGTACTCTCCTGGGGCGAGCAACAGGATACAGTCGTCCGGCACGCCGAGGCCACAGACTGGGACCGCGCGTTTCTGGATCTGGTCCGCCGTCTCGAACGAGCGCTCGAAGAAGTGAGCTCAGAGTCCCCTTGAGGCGGAGGTGGTCGCCGGACTAGACTGGAGTACGGCCGGCCCACGGGGTCGGCTGACAGACAATACCACGGCACTGCGCCCTTCACCCTGCCGTGAGCGGTACACCGTTCACCGAAGGAGGCGCCGATGCCGCAGACCTACGAGCTGGTCCTCACCGGATTCGATTTTCCCGGCAAGCTGTCCCGCCGCAAGGCCAACTTTCGCTTCGTAGCGGACGTTCGCTACGTGAACGGTCGCGGCGAGCACGACACGGAGCACGCTGTCCTTCCGGACCTGGATCGTCACTGGGAGTGCGATCCCGAGCGCGAGGACTCGCCCGACTACGTACGCGCGAAGTCGAAGGCATCCGTGGCCTCGTTCGACATGGACCGTATCGACGCATGGGATCGCCTGGTGCTGCTCATCCGTGGCGACGGGGTGCACTCGGTGCAGTTCAAGGTGTTCGACGTGAATCGGGCTGATGCGTGGAACCGCATCGGGCAGGCCCTCGGCGACGTGGTGCGCACGGTGATCGGCCGTGCGCGCGCGGCGCTCCCCGCGAAGGCGGGCATCGCGTCGGACTCACTGGGCTCGGCGGCCACCGACCTCGAGTCTACCCTGCTCGCGCGCCTGGCCGGCGGCGAGGATCTCCTGTTTCGCGGTTCCACGAAGCTCGGTGCCGCGGGGGGCTACGTAGTGCGAGGGAAGGGGGCGGAGGGGAAGTACGCGATACGGATGGAGCTGAGAATCTCCGCGGACTGAGCCCACGGCAGGCAAGACCAAAGGCGCCCGGCGCCCCATCGCGAGAGTGGCGGGCGTCTCCGTACGGATCCGGTGCCGTCGCCCTCTTCGTCGGGTGGATGAACGATCTGCCAGAAGTTGTCCTTGTGCCGGTCACAGACTTCGGTGAAGGAGGCGTATCCCTCCCCATCCGGATCGGCCGCGGCGGCGCGGGAGACCGCTTCGGACCCGCGCTCCACCCGAAGATCCCGAGTCAACTCCCCATTGGCCGAAGTGCTATTCCATCCCCTTGACGAAGCGGTTAACAGCGTTAAATTAACGTTGTTAACCTAACGCCGTTAAGGAAGGGCTTATGACTGACGCACAAATCACGGAAAAAGCAGTCTCCTCCGAGACCGAGACCGCCATCCTGGAGGCCGCTCGCGATCTCCTGGCGGAAGGCGGGCTCGAGGCACTCTCCATGCGGGCCGTGGCCTCGAAGGTGGGGCTCAGCGCGACTGCTATCTACCACTGGTTCGAGGGCAAGGAAGCGCTCGTGGACCGGGTGGTCCTGCATGGATTCAAGCGTTCCGAGGCCTACATGTGGAAGGCGATCGAACACCTTCCGGCCGGTTCGATGGAACGCGTATCGGCTCTCGGAGAGGCCTATATCCGTTTCGCTCTGGAGAACCGTGAATACTTCAAGATCATCTTCGCTATCCAGACACAAACGCCGAGGCACATAGACGATGTCCCGGGGCAGGGTGGCTATCGGGTGCTGCGGCAGTGCGTAGTGGAGGCCATGGAGGCGGGCAATATCCGTCGGGCCGAGCCCGACCTGGTCGTGCTCTTCCTGTGGTCCGTGGTGCACGGCCTCGTGACGATCTTCATGGCGTGCGACCCGAAGGAGCTCCTTTCCGAGACGGGGTTCTGTGCGGACATGGACGAGAAAGAACTGACCATAGCTCTGTTCGCCCGCTTCCGGGAACTGGTGCGACAGGGTGTGGAGACGGACGGCTTCCAGAACAAGGACGGTGCCGCATGAACGGGCGTGGACATAGACCGTGGGTCAAGGAGGGAACCGTGGAAGCACTCCGCGAAGCGGTGATGGGCGGTCGGCCGTCTCGAGTCTTGCTGGGGACCGTCGTGGTGGCCGGGATGCTGCTCGCTCGTGAGGCGGGACCGGCGCATGCTCAGGACGTCCAGGAGACCGAGCCGCCGACGCCGGTCGCATCGACGGATGCAACACCGCCTTCGGACACGGCCGGTGTTTCTCCGCTTGTCGGCGAGACACCCGATGGGTGGACCGCCCAGGCGGCCCTAGGCGAGCCTCAGATCCGCGAGACTGGAGACGGTCGGCGACCGCCGAGAGCGACCAGTGAGGAAGACGTCACACCGTACACGCTCGAGCGGGCCGTGGCGATCGCGCTCCGCAACAACCGCCAGCTGGCGGTATCGCAGTACGATCTCGAGGTGGCCAACAAGCAGGTTTCGGAGGCGTACGGGGCGCTGTTTCCCGAGATCGATGGAACGGCTTCCATGCAGCGGAACCTGGAGCTGCCGTCCGCGTTCCTGCCCAGGATCTTCATCGATCCCGACGCGGATCCGGACGAGCTCATCGCGGTCACCTTCGGGGCGGACAACCAGTGGAACGCGGGCCTCACGGTGAACCAGCCGCTGTTCGACGCGGGCGTCTTCGTGGGGGTGGGAACGGCCGGGGCATTCCGGAGCCTGGCACAGGAGGGACTCCGCGGGGCGGCCCAGGGCGTGGCCACCTCGACACGGATCGCCTACCTGAACGTACTCCTGGCCCAGGAAGCGGTCAGGGTCACCCAGAACAGCATCGAGCGCGTGAGGCAGACCCTGGAGGAGACGCAGGCCCTGAACCGCGCTGGTCTCGCGAGCGACTACGACGTGCTTCGCCTGGAGGTGCAGCTGGCGAACATCGAGCCCAACCTCAGGAGGGCCGGGAACGAGGTGGACGAGGCCCGCCGCGTACTGGCGATCGAGATGGGGATCGGTGACGGGGAGAGCGCGGCGGCGTTCGGTGAGCTTCATCAGATCGACCTGTCGGCGGGAGCGGAGAACAGCGAGGACAACACCGCCCTGCTCACGTTCGCCGGTGTGCCGGACGCGGTCGTCGCGCGTCTGGATGAGCTGGAGGTGGTCGCGCTGACCCACCGGACCGACCTCGAGCAGGCACGGATGCAACGCGAGCTGGAGGAGGCCCGCGTCCAGTACGAGAGGACGCAGATGTTCCCGCGTCTTTCAGCCTTCTTCAACTGGGCCTTGCAGGCGCAGGAGAACGGCGCCCTCAACTTCTTCGGGGAGAACCCCGATCAGCGGTTCACGACATCCGCCGTGGGCGTCCAGCTGGAGGTCCCGATCTTCTCCGGCGGCCGCCGGTGGAATCGTGTGGAGCAGAGGAAGATCGGAGTCCGGCAGGCGGAAGAGCAGGTCGCCGACCTGAGGCAGCGCGCCGCCAACGAGGTCCAGACCGTGCTCGCGGATCTCACGGAAGCGCATTCGCGGGCCGAGGCCCAGCGGCAGGCTGTCGCGGAGGCTCAGCGCGGCTTCGACATCGTGACGACGGAGTATCTGGCGGGCACGCAGCCCCGCCTGGAAGTGACGGAAGCCGAGCTTGCCCTCCGGCAGGCGGAGCAGAACTACGCTCTGGCCATCTACGACTATCTGGTCGCCCAGGTACGGCTCGATCTCGCCGTCGGCGTCGTGCCCGTGGTGGACCCGGTCGTGGAATCGATGATCGAGGGAGACATCACGCCCGAGGACAGGATCGATCCGGCGGCCTCCGATCCCATCTCCGGCGACAACAGGGAAAGCGACCGATGAAGACGACGATGAGAATAGATCGACGAGAGAACTTCCTGGCCCTGGGTGCTGTACTGCTCGCGGCGCTCGCCGCCGCGTGCGGCTCCGGGGAGGCGAGCGGCAGCGAGGGCGAGGGAGAAGCCGCCGGGACGGGTGCCTACGTCAAGGTCGTCAACGTCGAGACCCGCGCGATGGAGGTGGCCGACTTCACCACCTACGTGCGGCTCACAGGGGTCGTCGAAGCCTACAAGGACGTGGTCGTCAGCTCGCAGGAAAGTGGCGTCATCGAGCGCTTCATCGTGGAGAAGGGCTCACGAGTCCGTGCGGGGCAGGCGATCGCGAAGATCGACGATGAGATCCTCGCGGCCCAGGTCGACGAGGCCCGCGCCGCCACATCACTCGCTCGGGAAAGATACGAGCGGCAGAGGCAACTGTGGGAGGACGAGGGAATCGGTAGCGAGATCGCCTTCCTTCAAACGAAGTATGAAGCCGAGTCAGCCGAAGCCCGGCTCGCCTTCCTGCAGGCACGCCTCGATCGACACACGATCGCCTCGCCGATCTCCGGTGTTCTGGACGATCGCTACGTCGACGCTGGAGAGATCGTGGCGCCCGGCACGCCCGTGGCCCGTGTGCTCACGATCGACCGGCTCAAGGTCGTCGGAGGCGTCCCCGAGAGGTTCGGGCCCTACGTGGTTCGCGGAGGGTCCGCCGAGCTCGCGTTCGACGTAATGCCCGGACAGACGTTGGAGGGCCGGATCGACTTCGTCGGGGCCGCCGTCGATGTGCGCAACCGCACATTCCCGATCGAGGTTCTGCTGGACAATACGGAGGGTCGTCTGAAGCCCCAGATGGTGGCCAACATACGGGTGGCCACGGAGCTCCTCGAGGGAGTGATCGTGGTGCCCCAGGAAGTGATTCAGCGCACCGAGAACGGTTACGAGGTGTACGTCGTGTCCGGTCCCGAGGGACAGACGGTGGCCGAGGCGAGGTCGGTGGAGCTCGGGCCGGGCTTCGAGAACGAGGTAGTCGTGACGGCCGGGCTCGACGTGGGGGATCGCCTGATCGTGAAGGGGCACCAGCTGGTGGACGCGGGTGACCGGGTGAGAGTGGTGAGCGAGGAGAGCGGATCATGAGCTGGTTGCGAAACCTGTTGGGTCGGCGAAGGGGTCGGCGCCCGGGCGCGGAGCGACGACTCGCCTCCGGGAGCGCGGCCGACCGCCTCTTCGAGCGTAGGGATCCGCTCAAGGAAGACCTGGGCAAGTACAAGACCTTCTGGATCACGAATTTCGCCGTCGATCACCCGATCAGCGTGCTGACGTTGCTCGTTCTGATCGTTCTGGGCGGCCTGTACTCCTATCTGACGGTCCCGAAAGAGGCGTCGCCCGACATCACGGTCCCGTTCGTGGCCGTGACCACCATCTACTCGGGCGTCGCGCCGGAGGACATCGAGACGCTCATCACCCGACCGCTCGAGGAGGAGCTCAACAAGATCTCCGACATCAAGACGCTCACCTCGCAGTCGGTCGAGAGCTACTCCAGCATCACGGCCGAATTCGAAGCCGGGATGGACATGACGGAGGCCCTCCAGCTGGTGCGCGAGAAGGTGGACATCGCGAAGCCGGAGCTCCCGGAAGCGGCGGAGGAGCCGGCGATCGTGGAGTTCAACTTCTCCGAGTTTCCGATCATGCAGGTGAACGTGTCGGGCGAGTACAACCTGGTGCGGCTGAAGGAGCTCGCCGAGGACATCCAGGACGAGATCGAGCAGGTTTCGAGCGTGCTCAGCGTCCAGCTGTCAGGGGGTCTCGAGCGCGAGGTGAAGGTGGACGTGGACCTGGGCAAGCTCAAGTACTACGGGATCTCGTTCACAGACGTCATCGAGGCGATCGCGTTCGAGAACGTCACGGTCCCCGGCGGTACGATCGACGTCGGCGACGTGAAGTACCTGGTTCGCGTGCCGGGCGAATTCGAGGACACCCGTCCTCTCGAGGACATAGTGATCGAGGCGCCGGGTGACCGAGCGATCTACGTACGCGACGTGGCGACGGTGGACTTCGGCTTCAAGGAGAGGGAGAGCTACGCGCGCCTCAACGGGAATCCGGTGGTCACGCTGAGCGTGAGCAAGCGGACGGGCGAGAACATCATCGAGACCTCCGACGCCGTGCGGTCGATCCTCGCGGAGATGGAGCCGACTTTCCCGCCCACCACGCACATCAGCATCACTTCCGATGCGGCCAAGTACGTGCGCAGCATGGTCAGCAATCTGGAGAACAACATCATTTCCGGCTTGATCCTCGTCGTGTCCGTTCTGTTGTTCGCGCTCGGAGTGCGGAACGCGTCCTTCGTGGGCATCGCGATCCCGCTCTCCATGTTCCTTTCGTTCAGCGTGATGCAGATCCTCGGCTACACGATGAACATGGTGGTGCTGTTCTCCCTGATCCTGGCGCTCGGCATGCTGGTGGACAACGCCATCGTCGTGGTCGAGAACATCTACCGGTTCCGCGAAGAGGGCTTCGACCGGAAGACAGCGAGCAAGCTGGCTACGGCCGAGGTTGCCATGCCCGTGATCGCCGCGACAGCGACCACCCTCGCGGCCTTCGCGCCGATGGCCTTCTGGCCAGGCATCACCGGCGAGTTCATGAGCTACCTGCCCAAGACGCTCATGATTACGCTCACTTCTTCGCTGTTCGTGGGGATCGTGATCAATCCGACCCTGTGCTCTCTGTTCATGCGCCTCGAGGGCGAACCGCGGCCTCACCTGACGCGCGAGTTCAAGATCGGAATGTGGGTCCTCGCGGGACTCGTCGCGGTGGGTCTGGCTCGCGGACGGCCGCTGACGACCTTCCTCTTCGCGGCAACCGTGGTCGGGCTGATTCTCCTCAACCGGTTCGTTCTCGATCCGGCGGGCCACTGGGTGCGGGACCGGGCGCTTCCCGCATGGCTACACTTCTACGAGGGTCGACTGCGCTGGGCGCTCCGGCACCGCCTAGCCGTGATGGGACAGTCCGCCGTCCTGCTCGTGGTCGTGGTGATGCTGTTCGGCGCCTTCAACCCCGGAATCGAGTTCTTTCCCGAGGACATCCCCCCGGATGACATCTGGGTGCAGATCGAGACCCCGGTGGGTACGCGAGCCGAGGTGACGGACGAGATCGTCCAGCGCCTGGAGA